>CACPPH010000006.1 GCA_902635795.1 uncultured Pelagibacteraceae bacterium | reverse complement strand
TTACATTCAATTACTTTAGATTTAATTCCTCTTTTTTGAATATGCTTTTTAATTAGATACAGTTGCTGATAATCTTTTTTCCCTAAAAAGATATATCTAGGTTTTATTATCTCTAAAAATCTGTTTACTACATTTAAAACACCTTCGAAATGTCCATTTCTAAATTTACCGCATAATTTTTTGGAAAATTTATCAATGTAAACCTTCTTCCTAGGTTTAAACCCGTATAAGTCTTTAAATGATGGAATATATAAATAATTAATCTTCATTTTTTTGAGTTTTTTAATGTCTCTTTTTGTGTCTCTTGGGTAAAATCTAAATTCACTTTTTTTATTGAATTGTTTAGGATTTACAAAAATTGAGACTAAAGTTTTTAACTTTAATTTTTTAGATTGTTTAATTAACGAAATATGCCCATTATGTAAACTACCCATTGTAGGTACAAATGATATCCCTTTTGTTTTTAAAAGCTCTTTCTGAAGGGTATGTTTATCTTTAAATATTTTCATTTCTATAAAGCAATGATAATAACTATTATAAGAATCATATGATAAAACAAGCTATTATTCCATTAGCAGGATTAGGGACTAGAATGCTTCCTTTGACAAGTGTTATGCCAAAAGAGTTGATGCCTATAAATGGGAAACCAAATCTACAATATATATTGGATGAATGCATTGATGCAGGTGTAAAGGAATTCATATTTATAATCTCAAAAAAAAAATTATCGATTAAAAAATATTTTTTTAATGATAATTTTTATAAAAAAATAATAAAAAAGAAGAAGGATAAAAGGTTATTCGAAGAGTTTAAAAAAATAAAAAAATATCAAAAAATGATAAAATTTGTTTACCAAAACAAGCCAAAGGGCACAGGAGATGCAGTCTTAAAATGCCAAAAATTTATAAAAGGTAAATACTTTTTAATGCTTTTACCTGATGATTTAATAATAAGAAATAATTGTTCCAAAGAAATGATACGATTACATAAAAAGACTAATGGATCTATAATTGCTACAAAAAAAGTGAAAAGAAAAACAATTTCAAGATGGGGAATTTTATCTATCAAAAATAAAAAAAAAAAATACTTTCAAATTAAAGATGTGGTAGAAAAACCTAGTATCAAAAAAGCCCCATCAAATTTCGCAATTATAGGAAGATATATATTAACGACAAAAATTTTCAATGAAATTAAAAAATTAAAACCCGGTCAAGGTGGAGAGATACATATTACTGACGCAATTAGAAGATTAATTAAAAAAGAATATAAATTTTATGGAAATATTTTTACAGGGAAATACTTAGATTGTGGTTCTTTAAGTGGGTATATTAATTCAGGTATTCAAATATTTAAAGGGAAATAAATGAAACTATGTATGATAGGTACTGGTTATGTTGGATTAGTTAGTGGTGTCTGCTTTGCCGACATAGGTAATCAAGTTGTATGCGTTGATAAAGATAAAACTAAAATAGATAAACTTAATTTTGGCGTTTCCCCGATCTATGAGCCAGGATTAGATGAATTAATAAAAAAAAATTTTTTAGCTAAACGCCTTTCGTTTACTACAAATATACATAAAGCTATAAGTACATCAGATATAATTTTTATATGTGTAGGAACACCTACAAGAAAAGGATCTATTAAAGTTGATTTATCTTTTGTTAATAAATGCACAAAAGAAATATTTAAGTATTCAAAAAGGAAAAAAATTATTGTGACTAAGTCTACTGTTCCAGTAGGAACCGGCGATGAAATCGAAAAAATTTTAAAAAAAAAGAAAAAACTTTTTACAGTAATCTCTAATCCTGAATTCCTACGAGAAGGCGAAGCAATACGTGATTTTAGATACCCTGATAGAATCGTAATAGGATCAAATGAAAAAAAAGCTTTTAACATTATGAGAAAACTTTATGCACCATTAATTAACAAAGGGTCAAAATTTTTTTCTACTTCAAGAAAGGGAGCTGAACTAATAAAGTATGCATCAAATGCTTTTCTTGCAACTAAAATTACTTTTATAAATGAACTCGCTAATTTGTGTGAAAAAGCTGGAGTAAATATAGAAGATATCTCTTTAGGCATGGGTTCTGATAGTAGAATAGGCGGTAGATTTTTACGAGCTGGTCCAGCTTATGGAGGCTCATGTTTTCCGAAAGATACTAAAGGACTTGTATCAGCAGCAGATAAATTTAGAATTAACCTATCTGTTGTTAAAGCAGTTATTAAGTCAAATCAAGAAAGAGTAAATCTACTAACTCAAAGAATTCATAAAATTTTAGGTTCAAATATAAGAAATAAAAAAATATCTTTTTTAGGCGTTACATTTAAACCAAACACTGACGATATGAGAGATTCTTCTAGTCTCAGAATGATACCTTATCTTTGTAAAAGAGGTGCTAAAGTTAGATATTACGACCCATCTGGAGAAAAAAATGAGTTTAAAAAGATTAAAAACTGTAATTACAGAAATAATATAAAATCTAATTGTAATGGTGCAGATTTAATAGTTCTGCTCACCGAATGGGATGAATTTAAATCAATAGATTTCAAAAAAGTTGTTAAAAATAGTAAATTTAAAGTTTACGATCTAAGAAATCTTTATTCTGCCAAAGAAATGAAAAAAAATAAGATTAAATACTACTCTGTTGGTAGACCAAACCTCAATTAAGTTCAAATATAGCGTCAACTTCTACAGCAACTCCTAAAGGCAAACTATTTACACTCACTGCAGCACGTGTGTGCTCACCTTTTTTTCCTAAAATTTTAGCTATTATATCTGATGCACCATTAATTATTTTGGGTTGATCTTTAAAATCATTAGTTGAGTTAACATAACCAGTTAATTTTACACAGGATTTAATTTTATTCAAATCTCCTCCACAAGCATTTTTCGCATGTGCAACAATACTTAAACCACATCTTTCAGCTGCTTTATACCCTTCATCATTATTTAATTCTTTTCCAATTTTCCCAGAAATTAATTTTGAGTTTTTGTCAATAGAAACTTGACCAGATATAAAAAGTAACCTTCCAACAATTTTTGTTGCCACATATGCACCTACAGGAGCTTTAGGTTTAGGCAAAACTATATTAAGTGATTTGATTCTATTTTCAATATCATCCATTAATTTTTTTTCCTATTTTTTAACCAATCAGTTAATTTTGAGTCTGTATTAAGTTTTTTTGATCCCTCTTTTCCAATTTGAACTCCTTTTTTACCTAACTCGATACCTTTATCTTTTATACATTTCGACCATTTGATTGGTTTATCAACTAACTCTTTACAGCTTTTTTTTTCATCAGAAAATAAATTATTAAATAATAAAAAATTTAAAAATAATATTATTATTATCCTCATTTTTTTTTACCTTTCTTTTTCGATTTATCGTATTCACGTCTTTTTTCAATTAAAATTAATGCTTCTTCCATTGTTAGTTCGTTTGGGTCTTTCTCTTCGGGAATTGTGGCATTTAAAGATTTATATTTTATATACGGCCCATACTGACCTTTCATAATTCTTACTGGCTTTTTATCTTCTGGATGTTCACCTAAATCTTTTATAAGCGAAGAAGATATTCTTCCGGGCTTAGCTTCTGCAATCATTGTAATTGCTCTATTTAAACCGATAGAAAAAAGGTCCTCAATATTTTCAAGTCTTGCGGATTTATTTTCACACTTTAGATACGGTCCAAACCTTCCAGAATTTAAAGTAATATCTTGACCGTTTTCTGGATGTTGACCTAAAATTTTTGGAAGTGAGCATAAGTATTTTGCTTTTTCTAAATCTACACTATCTACATCAATCCCTTTGGGTATTGAAACATTTTTGAGATGGTCGTTTTCATTTTTTTTCTTTCTTCCTTTTTTCTTTTTTAATTCAAGTTCATCTTTTTCTTTTTCATATTGAAGGTAAGGACCAAATCTTCCATTTTTTAAGTATATATCTTTTCCGAAGCTATTTTGACCTAGTAATTTTGGTTCAGCTAAATTATATTGAGCAGCAGCTTTTGCTTTAGATAAAGGTCGCGTAAATTTACATTCAGGATAATTTGAACAACCTATAAAAGCTCCACCCCTGAAACTGTTTTTGAGGCTTAATTCCCCATCAGGGCAAAGCTTACATTTTCTATCTATGGCATCTTTTTCATCTCTTTCAAATATTAAAGCACCTAAACTTTCATTTAATAAATCAAGGACTTCTCTGGTTCTTTTTTCTTTTACTTTTCCTACATTTTGATAAAAATCTTTCCAAAAATTGTCTAATACTTGCACCCATTCAATTTTACCACTAGTGATTTCATCAAGCTGATTTTCTAAGTCTGCAGTGAAATTATAATCCACATATTTAGAGAATAATTTCTCCAAAAAAGCCGATATTAGTTTACCTCTATCAGTTGGATTAAACCTTTTATTAATTAATTCGACATAATTTCTCGTTGATAGCACTGAGATAATACTGGCATAAGTGGAGGGTCTCCCTATACCTAATTCCTCCATCTTTTTTACTAAACTAGCTTCAGAGTAACGTGGCGGTGGATCTGTAAAGTGCTGCTCATCATGTAACTTAAGTATGCTAATTTCTTCACCAACTTTGACTTCGGGTAAAATATTTTTCGCATCTTCGTCAGTTTCTTGAACTTGATAAACTTTAAGAAATCCATCAAATTTTACTACTGAGCCGCTAGCTCTAAAGTTAATTTTATTATCAATTGAGGAAATAATTATCGTGTTTCTATCAAATTCTGCTGGTGTCATTTGAGATGATAAGGCTCTACTCCAAATTAATTCATAGAGTTTAAATTGATCTGCATTTACATATTTTTTGATGTCAGAGGGTTTTCTACTTATATTAGTTGGTCTAATTGCTTCATGAGCTTCTTGGGCGTTCTTTGCTTTTTTTCCAGTATAACTATTCGGTGCCTCTGGCAAATATTTATCACCATAATCATCAGTTATGAATTTTCTAAAGTCATTAATGGCTTCTTTTGAAATATTAGTTCCATCAGTTCTCATATAAGTAATTAATCCGGTAGTTTCACCCTCGATATCTACTCCTTGATACAGTCGTTGTGCAATTTGCATTGTTCTGGAAGCTCCAAAACCAAATCGTCCTGAAGCAGTTTGCTGCAAGGTAGAAGTGGTAAAAGGGGCTAGGGGATTACGTCTGAATACTTTTGTGTTTACATCTGTAATTTTAAATTTTGTTTTATTGATTATATCAATTGCTTTTTGTATTTCTTCTTTATTTTTGAAAGAAAATTTTTCTATTTTTTCTCGATTAAATAAACTTAATTTTGAAAAAATATTTTTATTATTTTTATTTGTAAAGTCCGATGTAAGAGTCCAATATTCATCTGGTTTAAATAATTCTATTTCTTTTTCTCTTTCAGTAATAAGCTTTAAAGCCACAGATTGAACTCTTCCTGCTGATTTTGATCCAGGTAATTTAGTCCAAAGAATTGGTGAGATATTAAATCCGACAAGATAATCTAACGCTCGTCTAGCTAAGTAAGCTTCGACTAAAGGCAAATGGATTTGTCTAGGATTTTTTATAGCATCGAGTATTGCTTTTTTAGTAATTTCATTAAAGACAACTCTTTCTAAATTTTTATCTTTGAGAAGTTTCTTTTTTTCCAGAACTTCTTTAACATGCCAAGCTATAGCCTCACCTTCACGATCTGGATCCGTTGCTAAAATAATTTTGTCTGAGTCTTCAGCAGCATTTGTAATTTCTTTAAGATATTTTTTTGAAAAAGAATCAATTTCCCATTCCATTTGAAATTTGTTTTCAGGATCGACAGAGCCATTTTTTGAGGGCAAATCTCTTATATGACCATAACTTGCTAAAACTAAATAATCTTTTCCTAAATATTTATTTATAGTTTTTGCTTTAGCTGGACTTTCAACAATTACTAAGTTCATTTATTGTTTATTTTCAAAATAAAACGAGTTTGTCAAATTTATTATTGAAAAACTAGAAAAGACAGCACTTATAACTTAATTTTATTTTCTGTGGAACTTTTAAGTCTTAAAATATTTTCTTTATGAGTAAAAAGAATCATCACAAAAAAAATAAAAAGTATTAGGATATTGTTATTTATTTCGTAAATATATGCATAAAGAAAAACTATTAACGTAGAAATCATTGAAGATAATGATGCAAACCTAAATAATAACGATAAAGAAATCCATGCTATGATGAAAATTAAAAAAAATTTATTAGATAAAGCTAAAATTACTCCAAGGTAAGTTGCAACACCTTTTCCTCCCTTAAATTTTAACCAAATAGGAAAAATATGTCCAATGAAACAAATTAATGCAGATAAAGAGGTTAAGTCTTCAAAATAAAATATTGTTACATAAACTGAAATATATCCTTTAAATAAATCAAGAGCTAGCGTAGTTATTGCGAGAAATTTATTTCCGGTTCTAAGCACATTTGTAGTTCCGATATTGCCGGATCCAACAGTTCTAATATCTTTTTTTAAAAATATTCTAGTTAAAAGTAATCCAAATGGTATTGATCCCAAAAGATATGAGTAAATTGCTACAATAATTAAATCTATGTCCATTAGTTCGAATATACTACTTCGCCTTGAAGCAAAGTCATTTTCACTTTACCTTGTAATTTTCTATTTTCAATCGCAGTATTTTTTGATTTTGATTTAAGTTCTTCAGCTTTCACTACCCATGGTTTTTCCAGATCAAATACACAAATATCTGCAACCGATCCTTCTTTAAGGGATCCTTTATCTATTTTTAGTATCTTAGCTGGATTAATCGTTAAGCACTTGATTATTTTTTCCAAAGGTAATGATTCATTATGGTAAAGCTCTAAAGATAAAGATAGCAATGTCTCTATACTGATAGAACCTGTCGCTGCTTGTGCAAACGGAAGTCTTTTACTTTCCTCATCTTCAGGAATGTGATCTGATACAATTACGTCAATGAGATCATTCTTTATTCCTTCTATTAATGAAAGTCTATCCTCTTCGCTTCTAAGAGGGGGAGATAATTTCAAAAAAGTTCTAAATTCTCCGATGTCATTTTGGTTTAACGACAAATTGTTAATAGAAACCCCTGTGCTGAATTTTATTCCATTAGATTTATTTTTTTTAATAACATTAAGAGAATTTTTTGAGGAAATTTGATTAATATGATATCTGCAAGGAAATTCACTTAACAAAGATAAATCCCTTTCAATAATAATCTTTTCAGCAATATCTGAGACACCTTGTAAACCTAATCTTGTTGCCACTTCGCCCTGATTAATGCATGAATTTTTAGCTAATTCATAATCCTCGGCATGTTGCATAATCAGAACATCAATGTCTGAAGCATAATTCATTATTCTAGACATCAATTCAGAATTTTGGATAGTTTTATTAACATCACTAAACCCAATAATTCCTCTTGCTTTTAACAAACCAAATTCAGTCATCTGATTACCCTCCATCTGTCTAGTAATTGAAGCACATGGAAAAAGATTTACCTTAGCTTTATCTCTACCCCTTCTAATTATAAAGTCCACCATAGATACGTTGTCTATAACTGGCTTAGTATTTGGCATAGTTACAATTGAAGTTACTCCACCTGCCAAAGCTGCTTGGCTTAGTGTTCTAAAATTTTCTTTATATTCAAAGCCAGGCTCTCCAACAAAAGCTTTCATATCAACTAATCCAGGAATAGCTACTAGGCCTTTCAAATCGATTTTTTCTGCTGATTTAGATGTACCTGATTTTTTTCCAATGGATTTTATTTTTCCTTTTTCATCGATAACTATATTTCCTATTTCATCCATCTTTTGAGATGGATCGATAATTCTTACATTTGTCAAAATTTTTTCTTTCATTTATTTACAGTACAATTTTAAACATGCCATCCTAACAGCTACACCTAATTCAACTTGTTCTTTCACCAGACTAACATTTATGTCATCTGCTAATTTAGTATCAATCTCAACACCTCTGTTCATTGGACCGGGGTGCATTAGTAAAGCATCTTTTTTTGCAAACTTTAGTTTTTCTGGTGTTAGTCCAAAAAATTCGTAATATTCTCTCTTTGACGGAAGAAAAGATCCCTGCATTCTTTCATTTTGTAATCTTAACATCATAACAATATCACACCCATCTAATCCTTTTTTCATATCGGTAAATGATTTAACACCTAAGTTATCTATTCCCCTGGGCATTAAAGTTTTTGGTGCAATGACATTTACTTCTGCACCCAACATATTCATTAAATAAATATTAGACCTAGCAACTCTTGAATGAAGAATGTCTCCACATATTGCAATTTTTAATCCCTCGATGTTACCTTTTCTATTAATAATTGTTAAAGCATCAAGTAAGGCTTGTGTAGGGTGTTCTCTCCTTCCATCACCTGCATTGATGACTGTGCAATTTACTTTCTGTGAAAGAAGATTTGGTGCACCTGAGTCTTGATGTCTTATAACAATTATGTCAGGATGCATGGCATTTAATGTCATGGCAGTGTCAATTAATGTTTCACCTTTTTTTAATGCGGAGTTACTCATATTCATCGTCATTACGTCCGCTCCTAGTCTTTTTCCAGCTAAATCAAACGAACTTTGTGTCCTTGTAGAAGGTTCAAAAAATAAGTTTATTTGAGTTTTTCCCCTTAGGACATCTAGTTTTTTAGAACTTCCTCTGTTTAATTTTATGAAAAATTTTGCTTCGGTTAAAATCTCTTTTGCCTCGAGAACAGATAAATTTTGAATACCTAATAGATGTTTGGGAGTGTTTTTAATAGCTGTAACTTTTTTTTCAGTTGCCATTAAAATCAACTCTATAGGCCTTTTACTATATTATATCAAGTATTTTTTTTATGATAATAATCTAGAATCCCTTGAAGTATAAATTGAGCAGAATTCTCGTCTAATTTCTTCACTTTTTTTGATGAATTAATTGATAAATCATTAGATAGATTAAAGGCTCCCTGGCTTGATAGTCTCTCATCCCATAAAGTGATATTTTCTGTAATATCTTTTGAAAGATTTTTAGCTAGATCTTTAGCTGATTGGGAAGAAGGCCCTTCCGTTCCATCCATATTAATTGGATTACCTATGACTATTCCGTCTATGTCATATTCTTTGACAATTTTCTTAATTTGATCAACTAGGTCTCTATAATTTTCTTTAATAATCGTGGTATATGGCGTAGCTACAATTTTATTTTCATCTGATAGAGCTATTCCTATTCTTTTGCCGCCAGGATCAATACCTATTAATCTTGATTTTTTCTTGGTTTTTTCAATAAATACGTCAATATCGAGCATGAAATTTACCTAATTTGTGATAAAACACATTTAAATTAACTTATTGCACAAATGTCCTTAGATAAAGAGAAAATTAAACATGTAGCAAAATTAGCTCGAATTTCAGTCGATGAAGCTAAAGTAGATAGTTTAACCAAAGATTTAAACTCAATTTTCAAGTTTATTGAACAATTAAATGAACTGAATACTGATAAAGTTGAACCATTAACATCGATTTTAAACCAGTCTTTGAGATCAAGGAAAGACGAAATCAGTGATGGCAAGATAAGAGAAAAAATTCTTAAAAATTCTCCAAAAAAAAATGAGGAGTTTTTTGTAGTTCCAAAGGTGGTTGAGTAATGAGCAATATAACTAATCAAAGTTTAAGTGAAATTTTAAAAAGTATAAAGTCTAAGAAGATATCCTCATTAGAACTTACACAAGAATATATAAAGAACATTGAAAATGCAAAAAAATTAAATGCTTTTGTAACCACAACATTTGATAAAGCATTAGAAAATGCAAAAAAATTTGATAACAAACCAAATAATGAACAACTTCTTAGCGGGATACCTTTAGCTGTAAAAGATTTATTTTGTACTGAAAATGTTAAGACTACGGCTGGAAGTAATATTTTAAATAATTTTGTTCCTTCATATGAGTCTACTGTAACAAAAAATTTATGGAACAATGGAGCTTTTTTACTTGGAAAATTAAATTGTGATGAATTTGCTATGGGTTCTTCGAATGAAACAAGTTTTTTTGGAAATGTTATTAATCCTATCGGAGATCATCTAGTTCCAGGTGGTTCTTCAGGGGGATCTTCCTCTGCTTTGGCGGCTGATCTTACTCCTGCAACAATTGGAACAGATACAGGTGGGTCTATTAGGCAGCCTGCATCATTTACTGGCACTGTAGGCCTTAAGCCAACTTACGGTCTTTGTTCGAGGTGGGGTATCGTTGCTTTTGCTTCTTCGTTAGATCAAGCAGGACCAATGACCAAAACAGTAAATGATTGCTCAATTATGCTTGAAGCAATGTCTGGTTTTGATGACAAAGACTCAACCTCAATTAATAAAAAAAAAGAATCATACTCAAAAAATTTAAAAGATAATATCAAAGGATTGAAAATTGGTATCCCTAAAGAGTATCGAGTAGATAATATGCCAAAAGAAATTGATGAACTTTGGGAAAAAGGAAAAAAAATATTAAAAGATTTAGGTGCTCAGTTAATTGATATTTCATTACCCCACACCAAGTATGCTTTGCCTACTTACTATATCGTTGCTCCTGCGGAAGCTTCATCAAATTTAGCAAGATATGATGGTGTAAGATATGGCTACAGATCACAAAAAGGAAAAGATTTAATTGAAATGTATGAAAATACTAGATCAGAAGGATTTGGTGATGAAGTAAAGAGAAGAATACTAATAGGCACTTATGTTTTATCGTCTGGTTATTACGATGCCTATTATTTAAAAGCCCAAAAAGTAAGACAATTAATAAAAAAAGATTTTGATGATAGTTTTACTAAAGTTGATGCTATTTTAACACCTTCAACACCAAGCTCAGCATTTAAGATAGGAGAAAAAACTAATGATCCTGTATCAATGTATTTAAATGACATTTTTACGGTGCCAGTAAATTTAGCTGGATTACCAGCCTTATCTCTTCCTGCTGGATTAGATAAACAGGGCTACCCACTTGGTTTACAATTGATAGGTAAAGCCTTAGATGAACAAAAAATTCTCAATATTGGTTACGCATTTGAAAAGAACTGTGGTTATAAAAATGAAATTAAAAAGTGGTGGTCATGAGCAAAGAAAAATTTGATTATTTTATAAATGGTGAGAAAGGGAAGTATGAAGTAGTTATAGGTTTAGAAGTCCATGCTCAAGTCCTTTCTAATTCTAAACTTTTTTCAGGCTCCTCAACTAAATTCGGAGCTGATCCTAACAAACAAGTAAGTTTAATTGACTCTGCTTTTCCCGGAATGCTACCAGTTATCAATGAGGAGTGTGTGAAACAAGCTGTAAGAACAGGCTTAGGTTTGAATGCAAAAATAAATAATTATTCAGTATTCGATAGAAAAAATTATTTTTATGCAGATCTTCCGCAGGGCTACCAGATTTCTCAATATAAAAATCCTATTGTTGGTGAAGGAAAAATTTTACTGGATATGCCTTATGGTTCAAAAGAAATTGGCATTGAAAGGCTTCATTTAGAACAGGACGCAGGCAAAAGTATCCATGATATGGATCCTTCAAGCACCTATGTAGATTTAAATCGTTCTGGAATAGCTTTAATGGAAATCGTTAGCAAACCCCATCTTCGTTCGCCTGATGAAGTAAATGCTTACATAAAAAAATTAAGAACCATTATGAGATACTTGGGCACATGTGATGGTAATATGCAAGAAGGTTCATTAAGAGCAGATGTAAATGTATCAGTAAGAAAATTAGGCGATAAAAATTTCGGCACAAGATGTGAAATTAAAAATGTAAATTCAATTAAATTTATGCAAATGGCAATTGAATATGAGGCTAATCGACAGGTTGAATTACTAGAAGATGGAAAAGAGATAGATCAAGAAACAAGATTATTTGATACAAAAAAAAATGAAACAAGATCAATGAGATCAAAAGAAGATGCTCACGATTATAGATACTTTCCTGATCCAGATCTTTTACCCTTAAAACTTGAACAAAAATTAATTGATGATTTAAAAAAATCTTTACCTGAGTTGCCAGATAATAAGAAGGAGAGACTTATTCAAGAATATGGGCTTAACTCATACGAAGCAAACGTATTGGTTTCCGAAAAAGAAATCTCTGATTATTATGAGGAAGTTGCAAAATTATCTGACAAAAAACTAGCAGCTACATGGATGATTGGTGATTTATTTGCAATGCTCAACGACAAAGGACTTAATATTTCTAACTCACCAATTTCTGCTAAAAATTTTGCTGAGTTAGTACAATCAATTAAATCTGGAGAGATTTCAGGAAGAATAGCAAAAGAAGTTTTCGAAATTATGGTTGAAAGCGGTGATAACCCAAAAAAAATCATAGAGTCAAAAGGTATGAAACAACAAAGCGATCCTAAAGAATTAGAGAAAATGATAAATGAAATACTATCAAAAAATAAAGATAAAGTTGATCAATATAAAGCTGGGAAAGAAAAATTGTTTGGTTTTTTTGTTGGACAGGTTATGAAATTATCTGGTGGGAAAGCAAACCCTCAATTGACAAATGAAATTCTAAAAAAACTTTTAAAAGGCTAATTATGCCTAAGAAATTAGATTTAACTGAAAATCTTGAAAAATACATTATTGATCATTCAGAATCTTTAACTGATGTTCAGAAAGAGATAATTGAATATAATATAAGTCTTGGTGATCAACAGAGATTACAGATTTCAGTTTCTCAAGCACAATTTCTACAAACATTAATTAAAATCTCTAATATTAAAAAGATTTTAGAAATAGGAAGTTTTACAGGTTTTAGCGCTTTATCAATGGCCTTAGCCCTTCCATCTGATGGTCTTCTAATTAGCTTAGATAAAAGTCCTGAATTCAGTATGAAAGCACAATCATTTTATAAAAAAGCAAATGAAAAAAAAATAAAGCAAATTGTAAAACCTGCTACTAAGAGCCTAAATGAATTGAAAGACTCAAGTCAAAGATTTGATTTAATTTTTATTGATGCTGATAAGGAAAATTACCTTAAATACTATGAAGCATCTATGGATCTTATTAATAAAAATGGACTTATTGTTATAGATAATGTTTTATGGCACGGAGAAGTAATAGATGATACGAAAAACGATAAATTTACTAATATTATAAGGGAATTTAATACACACATTAAGAAAGATACCAGAGTTGCAAAAAATATTATTCCAATAGGTGATGGGCTTACAATTTGTATTAAAAAATAATGTATACAATTTTTGGTTTTTATAAGTTTAAAAAGATTAAATTTTTGAAAAAATATAAATCTTTATTTCAAAAAGAAATTTTTAAAAATAATGTTAGGGGCACAATAATTTTATCAGCAGAGGGCATAAATGGAACAATTGCAGGCAAAAAAGATGATATTAGTAAAATAATAAAGATTATAAAAAGACAATATCGGTTGAAGGATTTTGATAGTAAGAATATTTCTGAGAGTCTTTTTCAACCATTCCACAAAGGTAAAATAAAAATCAAAAATGAAGTTGTTCCATTGGGTTTAAAAATAAACCCAAAGAATAAAAAAATTAATAGATATGTTTCTGGAAAGTCATGGAATAAACTTATTTCAAATAAAGAAACTTTAGTTATAGACGCTAGAAAACCATTTGAATATGAAGTGGGCACATTTAAAAATTCTATAAATCCAAATATTCAAAATTTTAGAGATTTTCCAAAATATCTAAAAAAAATCGATAAAGCTAAACCTGTAGCAATGTTCTGTACAGGAGGAATTAGATGTGAAAAGGCCTCCATATTTTTAAAAAGAAAAGGTTTTAAAAATGTTTTTCAATTAAAAGGTGGAATACTTAATTATTTGAAAAAAACTGAGAGGAAAGACAGTCTATGGAAAGGAGAATGTTTTGTTTTTGATAATAGAGTATCTCTTAAACACAAATTAAAACAGGGAACATACTCCGTATGCAGCGGATGTCGAATGACTTTTTCATTAAAAGATAAAAAATCTTACAAATATGAAGAGGGTGTTTCGTGCCCAAGGTGTTATGACACACTCTCAAATTCACAAAAAACAAGATTTCGAATGAGGCAAAATCAAATTAATCTTGATAAAAAAGCTGGAAGAAAGCATAAATTTCAAAAGGAATTTTAATTATGGATTTGACTAAAGGTTCAATTTGGCAACTCTTAAGAAAAGTGACCATTCCTGCAAGCACAGGATCACTATTTCAAACTTTTTATAATCTAGTCGACACTTATTTTGCAGGCAGAATTTCACCAGAAGCGTTAGCAGCGATTGCAAAATCATGGCCAATATACTTCATAGCAATAGCTGTTGCGGTCGGTATTGGAGCTGGAACTACAGCTCTAATAAGTAATTCAATTGGAGCCAAGGAAGATAGAAAAGCCTCAATGTACGTTGCTCAGTCAATAGTATTAGCAATCGTAATTTCAATTTTCGTAACTTTATTTGGTTTAAATTTTTCTGATGAACTCTTGAGAATTATGGGCTCTACTGAAGAAAGTATAATCTTAACACGCGAATATTTAGATATTATTTTTTTTGGAGCTATCATTGTATTAGTTCAATTATCTTTGAACGGAACTTTAAATGCTCAAGGTGATACAAAAAGTTATAGAAATGTTTTAATTGTTACCTTTTTCTTAAATATTTTTTTAAATCCATTATTTATTTTTGGTTATGGATTTATGCCAGCATTTGGAATTGCTGGTTTAGCTATCGCTACGCTTGTTTCTCAGTGTATCGGCCTAATATATTTAGCTAATAAAGTTTATTGCTGTAAACTAAAAAAATTCCTTTATCTAGAATGTTTCAAACCAAAAATTGAGTACTTAAGCTCTCTCTTCAAACAATCAGTACCAATAATGTTTACTATGTTGATGATAATGTTTGGAGTATTCAATATTTTCTATTTTGTTGGTCAGTTTGGAGAATTAGCTACAGCGGGCTATGGTACTGCTGTAAGAATAGAACAAGTTTTATTGTTACCAGTCATAGGTTTAAACACTGCTGTTTTATCAATTGCAGGTCAAAATTTTGGAGCAAAAATGTATTTCAGAGTAAAAGAAGTATATGGAAAAGCTTTAATTTTTGGTTCTGGGTTTATGGTGTTGGCGGGTATATTTGTTTATATAACCTCAGAAATTATTATCTCTTTTTTTACTAATGATTTAGAAGTTATTCGAAGGGGTGCGCTTTACTTACAAGTTGCGGCTTTAATTGGGCCCGTGTATCCCGTCTTTTTTATTACCTCTGCTTTATTCCAGGCACTTAAAAGACCAATTTTTAGTTTGTACATGACAATTCTAAGACTAACGTTAATTCCATTTATGTCACTATGGTATGTCATAAATATAAGAAATGGCGAGTATCAAGATATCTTTTATACGATTTTAGCAACAAATTGGATGATGGGATTAGTTGTATTAACTTTCGTACCATTCTTTTTAAAGAGAGTATTTAGGATTTCTTTTAAAAAATTATTTGTATTCTAGTTTATTCTCTAATTTTCTTACAAAATAAGATACCACCAAGATAAGCACTAAGTATTCCAGAATTAAAAAAGTATATATTTCTAAAGGCCTGTAAGTTGTTGTGACTAGCTCATTAGCTTTTCTTGTTAAATCTCCTATACCTATAATTGATACTAGAGAGGACATTTTTAAAACATAAACAAATTGATTTCCCATGGCTGGTAATACAACTTTAATCGCTTGCGGAAGAATTACTAATCTCATCTTTCTCCAGAAATCCATTCCTAAAGACTCTGATGCTTCATGTTGACCTTTTGAAATTGAATTAATTCCAGCTCTAAAAATTTCTGCTTGAAACGCACTCTCACTAATGGTCAAAGCTATTATTCCAGATACGAATGGTGAGAAACTTACTCCAATCATGATTGGAAGGCCATAATAAATCCAAAGAATTAAAACTAATAAAGGGATGGCTCTAACAATTTCTACGTATGTTATGTTAAAATAAGTTAAGAATTTATTATTTGACAATGAGGGTAAAGCAACTATCAAACCGATAATCATAGCTAGAATTATTGAAACCACTGAAATATAAATCGTAGTTGTAATTCCACTAATTAAAAATTTAAGATTAGTTAAACCATCTATATTATCTGGACTTAGAATATACCAACCCCATTCATAGTTAGAACTACATCCTTGAAGCAAAAATAGAATAGAAATTATTTTTAAAAATTTCACTAATTGACTATATTTGTAAATTGGAGGTATTGAAACTTAAATTATAAGCTTTTTAGATCGTACTTTGCCAGTAAAGTTTTAAAAAATCCGGATGATTGTTTTTTCTTAATCCAATTGCTGACGTAATCATTCCATACCTTGTCATTCTTTGGAACCATCATGGCTAAAAATGCTGGATTTTTTCCTCCATCAGGAACTATAGCTAATTGAGGATATTTAATAACTAGTTTGTTTGCTTCTGTAGAACTTGTAATATTTCCATCAGCTCTTCCTGCTAAAACTTCTTGGAAATCTCTCGCAGGAGCTTCTACTGATTGAAGTTTTGATTTTGGAAAAAATTCTTTTGCTTTTTCTTCCTGAGATGTACCTAACGTTGTAGCTATTGTAACACTACTATTGTTTAGAGACTCCCAAGTTGAAAACTTTTTTAAATTCTTTTTTAAAACAAGTGGGACTGTTGCATACTTGTAATATGTAGTGGTAAACCCGGCTACTTCTGCTCTTTTTGGTGTTTTGGTTACACTTGTCGATATATCGTATCTATCAGCTGTTATTCCTGCAACAATAGTTTTCCATTCTGCAGGCACAAATTTCACTTTTACACCCAAATCTTTAGCTAGTTCATTCATCACATCAATATCAAATCCTTTGTACTTGTTTGTTTTTGGATCTTTCATTGACATTGGATCCCAGTCTCCTGTCGTACCAACTCTTAATTCACCACTTTTTTTGATTGAGTCTAGCTTAGATGCTGCTTGAGCACTTGTTGTTATAAGTAGTACTAATAATACTGAAAATATTTTTTTAATCACTTTGTGTTAATAGCTAATCTCTCTCTTTTTTTCGATTTGCAATTTGACCCACTTTAACAATCTTTTGAAAAGGGGTTGACTGAAAGGCAGTTTATCAGCTATAAAGAACAAAACAAGAACATTTATGAAGTTAACAATACCTTATTATTTACATAAAGTGGGAGCTGGTTTTCCTTCTCCGGCAACGGATTATATTGAAGACGATATAGATCTAAACTCTCATCTCATAACAAATGCACCAGCTACGTTCATCATTAGAGTGCAAGGTAAATCTATGACTAATGTGGGCATATATGACGGCGATCTATTAATAGTGGATAAAAGCTTAAATCCAAAAAATTTCTCCACTGTTATAGCAAATATCAACGAAGAACTTGTAGTCAAAACTCTGGTTAAAAGTAAGGGCAACAACTACTTAACATCAGGTTCAAAAAACACATCGGATCGAATTAATTTAACAGATAATCCAGAAATAATAATTTGGGGAGTAGTAACATATGTCATACACAAACAGCAGTAGAAAAAAAGTTGCATTAATTGACTGTAATTCATTTTATGTTTCTTGCGAAAGATTATTCAATCCTAAAATACAAAATGTACCAGTTGTAGTACTATCTAATAATGATGGATGTGTAATATCCAGATCTACTGAAGCAAAAAAACTTGGAATAAGAATGGGAGAACCATATTTTAAAGTTAAAGATTTAGTTAAAAAAAACAACGTTCAGATATTTTCTTCGAACTATGCATTATATGGAGATCTTTCTAGACGAGTGATGAAAGTTTTAAAAGGTTTTACTGATAAAATTGAAATCTATTCCATAGACGAAGCATTTTTAGATTTATCGCATATCAAAGATGAACAAGTCGAAGAATATGGAAAACAAATAAGAGAAAGAGTTTTAAAATGGACGGGAATACCAACAAGTGTAGGAATTTCAAATACAAAAACTTTAAGTAAAGTTGCAAATCATATTGCCAAAAAAAATAAAGCAGGAGTGGTATTTCTAAAAGAAAATATTGACAATATACTAAAAGATTTTGATATTGCAGATGTATGGGGAGTTGGAAGACAGTTATCAAAACTATATATTAAAAATGGAATAGATAATGCTTATAAACTAAAAAATATTTCAAACACATGGGTTAAGAAAAGTACTAATGTTTTAGGCGCGAAAACAGTAATGGAATTAAGAGGAATTCCTTGTATAGATTTAGAAACTGAGGAAACAAGAAGAAAAAGCTGTTGTGTATCGAGATCGTTTGGAAAAAAAGTTGAGAGTTTAGATAAATTAAAAGAGTCTATAACCACTCATTGTTTAAATGCAGCAGAAAAAATAAGAACAGATAAACAAACTACGAGAGCCGTCACTATATTTATAAGAACAAGTCCATTTGATAAAAATAGAAAATACTATTCAAATTCTATTACTATTGAATTGCCGGTGGCAACCAATAACAGTATTGAACTTGTAAAAACTGCAATTAGCGGACTGGGAAAGATTTATAAATATGGTTATTTCTATCAAAAAGCTGGAGTTATTTTATCAAAGCTTAGAGACGCTTCTGAAAAAGAGCTAAATTTATTAGCACCAATTTTAGAGAATAAATCTCAACCATTAATGAGAGCAATCGATTTTACCAATGCAAAATATGGACGAAATGCAATCAGTATAGCTCAAGCTGGTATAAGTAACGATTGGAAAATGAGAAGAGAACACTCATCTACAATAGATACAGCTTCATTTGACTTCCTACCTAAAATAAATATATAATTTATATAAGGGGTGTCATAAAGACTGAGATTATACCCTAAGAACCTGACCGGTAATTCAGTAAGGGATAAATGAAAGATATATACCTATCAACACAAACAACGCTAATTATTACTCTGGTGGTAGGCGCTTTTTTTATCGCTTTAGGATATATTAATTTAAAAAAAATTTCAGATAATAAAAGCTTCATAATTGGTGACAGAAAAGAGAGTATTTTTTCATTAACAACGAGTTTATCAGCATCTGCCTTGGGAGCTTGGATATTATTCGGACCAGCTTCAGCAGCAACTTGGGGGGGAATAGGGGCAGTAATTGGATATGCGTTAGGCACAGCTGCACCTATGCTATTTTTACTAAATTTTGGACCGAAAATAAGGAGAGAGTTTCCTAACGGGATGTCTTTAACTGAGTTTATTAAAAGAAGATTTGGGACTGGAATTTTAAAGATAATGTTAATCTTAATTCTATTTTATTTAACAATTTTTTTGATAGCAGAAGTCACAGCAATAGCTTTTTTAATAAATTTAATCTCAAAAACACCTTTATGGATAACATCTGGACTAACTTTAATCATATGTCTTTTATATATATTAAGAGGTGGATTTAAACTATCGATTATTACAGATAAATATCAATTTATAATAATTTTAAGCATAATATTATTTTCTATATTTTTAATTTTAGGAAATTTGGAAATAAATAGTTATGAATTGATTAAAAAAAATTCTGCAAAACTTGTAAGTAAAAATTATATTCCAAATTACACTGCTGGATTGACATTTTTTATTGCTGTAGCAGCAACAAACTTATTTCACCAGGGTAATTGGCAACGTGTATTTGCTGCAAAAAATAATTTTATTTTAAAAAAAAGTTTAATTTACTCATCAATTATATCTTTCTTGATTGTTTTTTGGATGGGCTACACAGGTCTGATATCTTTTTCACTTGATCCTAAAATAAAACCTGATCTAGCTTTTTTTAAAATAATGTTATCATATGATAATGTTTTAATAATTGTATCTATTTTAATTTTAGCCCTAGCCTTAACATTAAGTACAATTGATACATTAATAAATGCTATTTCAAGCCTAATAATTATTGATGGAAAAGAACTAAATAAATTTTTAAGTGGTAGAGAAATAAAAGATAAATCTAATAAACTGATTTTATTATTATGTGTGATTGTTTTTATTTTTGCTTCTAAAGGCTACAGCATCTTATATTTATTCTTATTTGCAGATCTTCTATGTTGTGCAGCAGTTGTAACAATTTTCTATGGATTTTTTAAGAAAAAAATTAATACAAGATTGTCTTTAGTATCAATTATTTTTGGTTTAAGCTCAGGTTTATTATTTTTTCCAAGTCAAAATTTTCAATCAAGTCTTTTAGTAGGTAATATTATGTCTATAGAAAATTTTAGTCCCATTGTCTTATCAAACTTACTATTTATTTCATTTTTTGTAGCTATAATTGTACCACTTGTAATAATCACAACTCACTCTTTACGTAATTCATTAAGATAGATAGTCACAGCTATCCAAATTATTACGAAACCAAAAAACTTTTCTAAGGTTAGAGTCTCATCAAAATAAGTTATTCCCAAAAGAAATTGTGATGTTGGAGTTAAAAACAAAATCATACTTGCTGGACCGATTCCAATTATTTTAAAACCTAAAGTATATAAAAAGAGAGGCACTAAAGTCATAAATCCTGACCAAAATAAATAAAAAGATAAAAGAGGTTCTTTATAAGAAAAAACATTTAAGTTTAAATTTATCAAATAAATAAATAACGCAATTGCTATAGGAGATATTAGCAATGTTTCTATCAACAGACCTATATCTGATGAAACTTTAATTTTTTTTCTTATTAATCCATAAATACTAAAAGTTATTGCAACAGTAAGACCAATCCAAGGTAATTCACCAAGTTTTATTAAAAAGTAAAATAAAGAAATAACAACTAATATTACCGCAATAAATTGATTTCTATTTAGTTTTTCTTTTAAAAATACTCTTCCTAAAAATACACTTATTATTGGGTAGATATAATATCCTAAACTTGAGTCTAATAATTTATTTACACTGACGGCATAAAGCCAAGTTCCCCAATTTATACTTACCAATAAACCTGATAAAAAAAGCAATAATTGATTTTTTCTCTTTTTAAAAATTTGATTAAATTCTGGCCACTTTTTATAAAAACTTGTTGTCAGAATTAATAGAACTGCTGTCCAAATTGTTCTGTGAACAGTTAATTCAATAAATGATGCAAAAGATACAAATTTGAAAAAAATAGTACCTACAACACCCCACCAAAGAGATGCAAAAGCAGCATAAAAAATTCCTGATAATTGTTTTTGTTGCATTACAAATTTGGTGCAATATAAGTTAATTTTCTTTATAAAGATATGTAAAGCTTGTGGTGAGATGGGTGAGTTGGTTTAAACCAGGAGTTTGCTAAACTTCCGTAGTATTTAACTATGCTACCGAGGGTTCGAATCCCTCTCTCACCGCCAATTAGTTAAAATAACTATCTATTTGTACTGGTTCTTTTCTTAAAATATATTTGTAAACATTAATGTTTTCTAAAACTCGTTGAACGTAATTTCTAGTTTCTTCAAATCTAATTTGTTCAATCCAATTAATATAAGAAATTTGACCTTTAGAAGGGTCACCATTTACTCTCCTCCAAGTTTTTACTCTATTTGGACCCGCATTGTACGCTGCAATAGCAAACGGGAAAACGCCATTATAATCATTAAGCAATCCATTAAAATAATATGAACCAAGCTTAATGTTGTATTCTGGATCTGCTGTTAGTCGACTAATACTGTAAGGTAGTTTTGCTTCTTTAGCTACGATCTTAGCAGTGTATTTCATTAACTGCATCATACCTCTAGCTCCAGCCCAACTATTTGCTTTCCTATCAAATTCACTTTCTTGTCTGATTATTGCGAGAACAATTTCCTGTTTAGGCATCTGTTTATTATTTACAATTTTCGGAGTAGCAATAACTGGGTAATTATATTTGTTCAAAAATCTTTTTTCATAGGATGCTTTTTTTGATATTTGAATTGCAAAGTCGTATCTTTCAACAGACGTAGATAACTCTGCTGCTAAAACCTCACTACCTTTCTCAATATTAAGTTCAGCCAAATGTTTAAGAATATCTTTAGCATACTGGCTTGCATCAAGTTCATGTAACAGAATAACATGTTTAATAAGTTTATTTTTTCTAAACTCTTTTTCATAATCCTTATCAAAATTACTTTCGTCTCTTAATTCAAAATTCTTACCAGGATTAACCTTATTGAAAGCAAGTTGTCCATAATAAGTCATTGGAAATTTTGCTGCTTCTAAAAAAAATTTATTAGCAGTTTCTTTTTCATTTAATTTTTCATACGACTCTCCTAACCAATATGCTCCTCTAGCTAAGCTTATCGGATATCCGACATTATTATAAAAATTTTGAAAATGATTAATTGCATACTCAGGAGATTTCAAAAAAGTTAAAGCTATCCAACCAGAGAGCCATTCAGCTTCCGCAAAGGATGGACCAGAAGAAAGGGAGTGTTCACTAGCTACTTTATATGCTGTTTTATATCTTTTTTTGTAAATTAAACTTCTTGTAACACTCTCTCTCTGTTCCCACCATTTATCCGGTCTAACCATTTGTGTCTCAGTTTTATTCGCGTTTTGATATAAAATTTCTAAAGATCCGTCTAATCGTCCTCTTCGGTTTCTCCATCTCAATCTATCAAACTCTAAACCAGGATCTTTTTTTAAATATTGAGGCACCTTTGCTATTGCATTGTCTACTCCGTAAGAGTTACTCATTAAAATTTGTCTTGCATTATAAAGAGCCCTTTGATCTGTAGGCAAATACTTAAGCATTCTTTTTAAATCCCAATATTTCCTTTCCCATGCTAAATAATCAGCTCTTTTTACGTGATCATCTGATGAGATGAATTTTTTAAATTTAGCTCTGTAATAACCTAAATCATTTTTTCTTATCTCAGCAGTTATCCATCCTTCTTTAACTAACTCTTTGACTTTTTCTAGTTTTCCTTGTTCTAGATAGGCCTCAGCTAATTTAATTTTACCTAAACCACCTAAAGGAGGATATTTTTCAAACCAATTAATTATTGATGTGGGTGAATTATTTCTTAAATATATTTTTTCTTCTGCTAAATACCTTATTCTGTTAATTCTAGGATAATAATCATTTTGTTCTATAAATTTTTTATATTCACTAAATGATGCTCCATTTCTAGTGGTTTTAAGATGCATCCAAGTAATTAATTTTCTGAACTCACTATCTTTAACCTTTTGGGCACTTTTTAAAGCACTATTCCATTTTTTTTGTTTAATAAAATCAATTGTTTCTTTTGCTCTCTCAAAATCTTTTTTATTAAGAACTTTCGAACTTTTTAATTCTTTTGATGAAACTTTATATGTAATTGGTTTTTTTCTAGGGTATACAAATGTAGATGATACTTGTATTTTTACTTCTTCCTTAAGCTCTATTTTTATTTCTTTTTTTTTAGCAGGCTCTTTTTTTTGTTCAACTACGGCTGGTTTGGTCTCACCTTTTTTTTCTAATAATGGCTTTGGTGCAGGTAGATTTTTATTAATACTTTCTTGGATCTGTTTTTCTGGTTTTTTAAAAATTGATGGTTTTTTTTGAGGCAATAAGAAGTCTGTCTCTGAATAAACGATACCAATTTTCAAAAATGATAATAAAAATACTAGACTAATTAATCTATTAAGCATAAGTTTAAGGATATCTACCTTATATTGTTTTATGCTTAAAGGATCAATTGTTGCATTAATAACCCCATTTAAAGATGATAATCTTGATGAGAACACTTATAGAAGTTTAATTGATTATCACTTAAATAACGGCACTAATGGTGTAGTACCCGGAGGCACTACTGGAGAATCCCCCACTTTATCTCATAGTGAACACAAAAAAATTATAGAGATAGCAGTTAAAGAATGTAATGGAAAAATACCTGTGATAGCTGGCACAGGATCTAATTCAACGGATGAAGCTGTTGAACTATCTCAATACGCAGAAAAAGCGGGTTCAGATGCATTATTAGTTGTTACACCATATTACAACAAACCAACTCAAGAGGGCCTATACCAACATTATAAAAAGATAAACGATAGTGTTGGAATACCAATTATAATTTATAACATTCCTTCAAGATCAGTAATAGATATGTCAGTAGAAACCATGAGCAAACTATATGAACTAAAAAATATAGCCGGTGTAAAAGATGCAACTGGTGACTTAAATAGAGTAGATCAGCAATTAAAAGCAATGGGAAAAGATTTTATTCAGCTAACTGGAAATGACGATAATGCTTTTGAGTTTAATAAAAGAGGAGGAGTGGGAGCTATCGGTGTCACAGCAAATATAGCTGCAAAAATTTCTTCTGATTTTCAAAAAGCTTGTGAGCAAAAAAATCAAGAGGCAGAATCATTAGATAAGCTCTTACAGCCTTTACATACAGCATTATTTATTGAAAGCAATCCATCGCCAGTGAAATATGCAGCATCATTATTAGGTATGTGCAATCCATCTGTAAGATTACCATTAGTTGAAATCAGAGAAGAAACAAAAAAGAAGGTTTCAGAAGCACTTAAAGTAGCTAAATTACTTTAATGAAACAAAATATAGCGCCCGGAAGAAAAATAATTTGTTTGAATAGAAAAGCTAGTTTTAATTATTTTTTTTTAGAAACTTTAGAGGCAGGTATTTCCTTAAAAGGATCAGAAGTAAAATCACTAAGAGAGGGTAAAGGAAGCATTGCAGACTCATACGCTATAGATAACAACGGAGAACTATTTTTAATTAATTCTCACATCCCGCTTTACAGACAATCATCCTATAACAATCATAATCCTAAAGGTGAAAGAAAACTTCTTTTAAAAAGGCGAGAAATTAATAAGTTGATTGGAAGAATAAATCAGGAAGGTTTGACTATTATTCCAACTAAGATGTATTTCTTTAAAGGAAAAGTTAAAATTGAAATCGCAGTTGCAAAAGGAAAAAAACTTTATGATAAAAGACAAGTAAAAAAAAAGAGAGATTGGAATAGAGAAAGAGCAAGATTGTTAAGTAGAAATAATAAATGATACATCTTAATATTGGATCAAATCTACATTCTATTCATGGTTCTAGATTTGATAATATTTCAATTGCAATTCAGTTACTAATTAAAGCAAAGATTCAAATTAAAAAAATTTCTAATTTTTATGAAACTCCTTCTTATCCAAATCAGAAACTACCAAAGTTTGTTAATGTGGGAATTTTAGTAAACAAAAACTTAAATCTTTTAAGGTTATTTAAAGATATAAATTTAATTCAAAAAAAAATTGGCAGGAATAAAACAAAAAAAAATGATCCTAGAGTAATTGATATTGATATAGTTGATTTTAATGGTTTGATAAAAGACTCAAAAGATCTTGTTTTGCCCCATCCGAGAGCACATTTAAGAAATTTTGTTTTATATCCGATTTTAGAAATTGATTCTAAATGGTCACATCCAATTTTAAAGAAAAATGCCCAGTTTTTAATAAATAATTTAAGCCAAAAATCTCGGATTGAGATTACAAGATTAAATAAAAATGTTAAAATAAAGCATGATTAACAATAATGAATTAATTAATCAGATTAAATCTTACAATAAATTTTTAAATTCAGAGTCATTAAGCAAGGCATATGACTTTGCTTTAGAAGCTCATCAAAATCAAAAAAGAGAAGAGGGTGTTCCATACATCATCCATCCAGTTGCTGTAGCAAAAATATTAACAGAATTAAAATTAGATAGCGCAACAATTACAACTGGTCTTCTTCATGACACGATAGAGGATACTAACGTGACTTATGAAACCGTTAAAAAAGAATTTGGTGAAGAAGTTGCTAATTTAGTCGAAGGTGTAACAAAAATTTCTGCTTTAGAGGATAAAGCATCTACAGATTCCAAAGCTGAAAATTTTAGAAAATTAATCTTAGCAACATCTAAGGATATAAGAGTTTTATTAGTCAAACTTGCCGACAGATTACACAATATGAGAACAATTCAGTTTGTAAAAGATAAAGACAAAATAATTCGAAAAGCAAAAGAAACTATGGAAATTTACGCCCCATTAGCAGATAGGATGGGGATGAATAGAATTAGAGATGAGTTAGAAGACTTGTCTTTTTCGGTTCTTAATACACCAGCAAGAGACTTAATTTTAGAAAGATTAAATTTTATTAAAAATAATACTGATGATACATTTAAAATAATTTCTAAAGAATTTATTGAAATATTAAAACAAAATGGAATAACTGCCACTATAACAGGACGAGAAAAGACGCCTTTTTCAATTTGGCGCAAAATTCAAAATAAAAAAATATCGCTTGAACAACTTACTGACATTATAGGTTTTCGGGTAATAGTTACTACAGTAGAAGATTGCTATAAGACTTTAGGTATTTTTCATAGTAGATTTCCAACTATACCAGGAAAGTTTAAAGACTATATATCGACACCTAAGATTAATAAATACAAATCAATTCATACAGCTGTGATTGGTCCTAAAAAAAATAGAATAGAGATACAAATTAGAACACATGAAATGCATGAATTTGCTCAAAGGGGTATTGCTTCTCATTGGAAATACAAATCTTCAGAAAAGTTTTCAGAATTATCATGGAAAGAATACGACTGGTTAAGAGATTTGGTAGAAATTATTGAGGCAGGTACTAGTCCTGAACATTATTATGAATTTACAAAATTACAAATGTTTCAAGAAAATGTATTTTGTTTTACCCCTAAAGGAGCTGTTATAAAATTACCTAAACAAGCGACTCCAATTGATTTTGCTTATGCTGTTCATACTAAAATTGGAAATAGCGCAGTAGGTTGCTCCGTTAACGGAAGTCATTCTACATTACAAACAATTTTGAAAAACGGAGATTTAGTGAATATTGAAACTTCTAAAAACGGGACTCCATCTTTACATTGGCTCTCATCTTCTAAAACCGGGAAAGCGCGATCGGCCATTCGAAGATTTTGGCAAGATAGATCTACAGAAAACTTAAATGTTATTGAAAAAAATTATTCAAGCACAATTGAAGTTGATTTACCTCATAAACCTGGAGTATTAGGTCACATAACCTCACTTATTGGTCTTAATAAAGGAAATATAGTGAATTTAGAAATTATTAGAAGATCAAAGGAACACCTTACCTTTTCTTTTGATTTGCAAATTAAAGATTTGAAAAACTTTACAAACTTGATAAGTCAAATAAAGCAAAGTAATTTAAGATTTAAAATTATTCGACACAAACAGAAAAAAAATGCTTTCATTAGAAGAATCTTTGAAAATTTTAAAAGAAACTAACGCTCTCTTAGAAGGACATTTTATATTGTCATCTGGATTACATAGCCCTCAATATGTTCAATGTGCTCAATTAATGAGCAAACCAAGTGAAGCTTTTAAAATATGCTCCTCTCTTTCTGAAAAAATAAAAAAAGAATTTAAAGAATTCGATCTTATCTTATCACCTGCTATGGGAGGAATAATTGTAGGTTATGAAATTGGCAGAATTTTAAATAAAGAAACTATTTTTTCTGAAAGAGTTAACGGTGAATTTAAACTGCGAAGAGATTTTACAATAAATAAAAATCAAAAAGTTTTAATAATCGAAGATGTAATAACCACTGGAAAATCAAGCTTAGAATGTTCAAAAATTGTGGAAAATAACAATGCAACTATCGTGGGGTACGCTTGTTTAATAGATAGATCTAGCGGAAAATCAGCAATTAAAGAAAAAATAGTATCACAGGTAAAGATAGATATTCCTACTTATACAGAAAAAAATTTACCAAAAAATTTATTAACTCTTAAAGCTATAAAACCTGGAAGTAGAAATCTTTAATGAGTAAAATAAGACTTGGTGTCAATATAGACCATGTAGCAACAGTTAGAAACGCAAGAGGAGAAAATTATCCAAGCCCTTTAAGAGCAGCTTTATTCGCGCAACAATGTGGAGCTGACTCTGTTACCATTCACTTAAGAGAAGATAGAAGGCACATAAATGATACTGATTTGAAAGAAATAAAATCTAAACTTAAAATCCCATTCAATCTTGAAATTGCAGCTACTAGCGAAATGTTAAAAATAGCTTTAAAAAGAAAACCACCATTTATATGTATAGTTCCTGAAAAAAGACAAGAAATTACAACAGAGGGAGGCCTTAATCTAAAATTTAGAAAAAATTTTTTGACAAAATTAATAAATAAATTAAAGAAAAATAAATCAAGAATTAGTCTTTTCGTAGAACCAAATTTAAATGACATTAAAGAGTCAAAAAATTTAAATGCTGATTGTGTTGAAATACATACTGGGAAGTTCTGTAATTTGGTTAACAAAAATAAAAATTATAAAAATGAATTAAAAAAAATAAAAGCTGCAGTTTCATTAGGAAATAAGTTAGGTTTGGAAGTTCATGCTGGGCACGGTCTTACTTACAAATCAGCAAAAATATTAGCAAAAATCTCAGGTATAGAAGAATTTAATATTGGCCATTTTTTAATTGGAGAATCAATTTTTGTAGGTCTCAATAAAACTATTAAAAATTTCAGAAAGATCGTTAAGTAATGAAAATTTTTGGTGTTGGTACTGATATAGTAAAAACAAATAGAATTCAAAAATTGTTGAGAAGGAAGAATATTTTAGAAAAAATATTTAATAAAGAAGAAATTATGAAATGTAAAAGAATTAAAAAAACAGCAAATTGTTATGCAAAAAGATTTGCTGCAAAAGAAGCTTTTTCAAAAGCATTAGGCACTGGTATTTCAAAAGGAATTAACTTTAATCAAATAGTTGTTCTAAACGAGAAAAATGGCAAACCCTTTATTAAATTAATTGAAAACACTAAAAAAAATGTTGAAAAAAAGTTAAGGAAAAAAAATTATAAGATTTCATTATCGCTTACTGACGAGGCTGAGTACGCGGTAGCTTTTGTAACAATTTCAATATGAAAAAAAAAAATTTAATTAAGATTATTGTAGAAAATATAAAAACTTTATTAGGTGCATTATTTATAGCTATATTGATAAGGTCCTTAATTGTTCAACCTTTTTACATACCTTCTTCATCAATGGAACCCACTTTATTGGTGGGTGATAGAATATTTGTAATTAAATATGTATACGGATATAGTAAACATTCTTTTCCATTTAGCCCAAATTTTTCTAATGAGCGTTTTATGTCAAAAAAACCTAAACAAGGTGATTTAGTAGTTTTTAAAACCCCTGCAGATAATAGAACTGATTATATTAAAAGATTAATAGGACTATCTGGAGATGAAATTCAATTTATTAATGGAGAACTTTTTATCAATGGGAATAAAATATTAAGAGAAAAAAGGGAGATTATAGAACCTATAAGATGTGGAAATTTCACATTTGACTCTATTACTTACACTGAAACACTGCCCAACGGAGTAAAACATTTAGCAACTTATAATAAAGCTGGAACATTACAAAATACAAAAAAATATATTGTTCCACCAAACCATTATTTTTTAATGGGGGATAATCGGGATTGCTCAAAAGATAGCAGATTTCTTGAAGAGGTAGGCTATGTTAATAATTTAAACTTGGTAGGAAAAGCAAAAATAATTTTCTTTTCAAACGATACACAGAAAGGGAGTTTGTTAAAAATATGGAATTTACATAATTCTTTTAGATTAGAAAGGTTATTTAAAAGTTTATAATGAGCAAATCTATAAAAGAACTAGAAGTTTCATTAAAATATAGCTTTAAAAATAAAGATTTACTTCACAAAGCTTTAACTCATAAAAGTTTTAATTCAGATAACAATAATGAAAAATTAGAATTCTTAGGAGACAGAGTTTTGGGCTTAGTTATTTCAAAAAAACTTTTAGAAAAATATCCCAATGAGAAAGAGGGAATTATTGATAAAAAATTTGCTAATTTAGTGAACAAAAAAACATGTGTTAAAATAGCAAGAAAGTTAGATCTTAAGAAATATCTTTATTTAGGAACCTCACAAAAATATATAGAAAGATCTGCAGACAAAATTGTAAGCGATAGTCTTGAAGCTATAGTTGGAGCGATATATTTAGATGGTGGCATAAAATCTTCAGAAAAATTTATACTAAAACTATGGGAGAGTTTTATTGTGAATTCTATTATTACTCTAATTGACTCAAAAACTAAATTGCAAGAGTACAGTTTAAAAAAATTTAAAAAATTACCTAAATATACTTTTTTTAAAAAAACAGGTCCCCAACACAAACCCATATTTAAGACCGAAGTAGAAATTCCAGAGTCTAAAAAGATAATTGGTGAAGGAGCATCAAAAAAAAAAGCACAACAGAATGCTGCAGAAAAATTAATTAAAATATTGAATATATGAACTGGGAAGATGAATGTTATCTTTTGTCCAAAAGAAAATTTAGAGAAAACGCTAATATAATAAATGTTTTTTCTCGATTAAGAGGGAGAGTTTCAGGAATTGTATATGGAGGAAATTCAAGAAAAATACGAAATTATTTACAAATATCTAATAAATTGTTTATTGTACATAATTCAAAAAGCCAAAACAAATTAGGATATTTTAAAACAGAACTAGTTAAACCTATATCGCCTTTATATTTTCATGATAAAGAAAGAGCTTCTGCTTTAACATCTATTTGTTCAATTTTAAATATCTTACTTCCAGAAGAGCAACCAAATAAAAATATTTATTTCTCATTTGAACAATTTCTTGATTCGATCAAATTAGATAATTGGATTATTTTATTTATTTTTTTTGAATTAAATTTAATAAAAGATTTAGGATATGATCCAAATTTAGAAAAATTCAAAAATGGCAAATTAATAAATAATTTTTCTAAAAAGATAAAAATTGATAATTATACTTATGACGTACCAGAATTTTTAATTCTAAAAAAAATTCCAGATAAGATATCAAATTCTCTTATAAAAAAATCTCTTTATTTTACTAGAAATGTTATTCAAAATAAATTTTTTATACCTAATAATCTACTATTTCCTAAATCTAGAGTTTTATTAGAAAATTATTTTAATTAGATAATTTAATTTTTTTTGCAATATCTAAAGCAAAGTATGTGACTATTGCACAAGCACCAGCACGTTTAAACGAAGTAATGCTCTCAATGATTGACGATTCATCTAAAAGCTTTTTTTTGATAGCATTCTTTATTAGACTATATTCTCCCGAGACTTGATAAGCCATCACAGGAACATTAAAATTTTTTTTAATTTTACTAATTATGTCCAAGTAAATTAATCCAGGTTTTACCATTACAATATCAGCACCTTCTTTGATATCTAAACCAACTTCTCTAAATACTTCTGATGAATTTCTAAAGTCCATCTGATATGTTTTTTTACTAGTTTTTAATTTTGATTTTGTACCAACAGCATCTCTAAAAGGTCCATAAAAATTAGAAGCATACTTTACTGCATATGATAAAATACATACATCCGTAAAATTATTTTTATCAAGAATTTTTCTAATCACACCAACTCTGCCATCCATCATGTCTGATGGTGCAATTACATCACAACCCATTTGAGCTTGTAATAATGCCTGTTTTTCTAAAATTTTAATTGTTTCATCATTATCTATTTTTTTATTTATAATTACCCCATCATGACCATGCGATGTGTATGGATCGAGAGCCACGTCACACATAACTCCGATTTCTGGAAATTTTTTTTTTATTAGTCTTATACCTTTACATATTAAATTATTAGGATTTAGTGCCTCTGATCCAGAATTGTCTTTTTTCTTATTTGGAGTATAAGGAAATAAAGCTACCATTGGTATCTTAAAATTTTTTACTTGTTTAAGAATAATTGGAAGTTTATCAATAGTGTATCTTCTTATCCCCGGCATTGATTTAATCGTGTCAATCTTATTTCTTCCATCTCTTATAAATATCGGTAGCACTAAATCATTTTGTGAAATATTGTTCTCAGATATTAGATTTCTTAACCACCCCGATTTTCTTAATCTTCTAAGCCTTGTTTTTGGAAAAGAGCCTATAATTTTCATCTAAAGTCCTGATTATTTTAATGTAATGCGACAAATATATTATTATAATTCTCATAAGTGTAATTTAATTAATTAATATGAGCAATATAAAATTAGACAATATTTTTAAAACCGCATGTATTGCCTCAGATCATGCAGGTTATAAATTAAAAGAGGATATAAAAAATTACTTAATTGACAAAAATTTTTCAATTTTTGACGTAGGACCTTTTAATGATGCATCTGTTGATTACCCTGATTATGCGAAAAAACTAGGAAATAGAATCAAACGTAAAAAAAGTGACGTGGGTATACTTGTTTGTGGATCTGGGACTGGAATGGCAATTAGTGCCAATAAAATCAAATCAATTAGAGCGGCAGTTTGTTACAATTTAAAGTCTACAAGATTGTCTAGACAGCATAATAATGCTAATATAATTGCACTAGGATCAAGATTAATAAATAAAAAATTATCTTTTAAATTAGTTGTCGCTTTTTTAAAAACTAAATTTGAAGGTGGAAGACATTTAAGAAGGATAAAAAAAATATAAATATGTCTATAGCTATAAAATTAAATAAATTTATAAACAGTTTTTTTAAATTAGATTTAAAAAGTTCTGATAAAGAACTATACGACTCTATTGAGAGTGAATTTTCTAGACAGCAAAATCACATAGAATTAATTGCGTCGGAAAATATTGTATCAAAGGCTGTACTAGAAGCACAAGGTTCTGTGTTAACAAATAAATATGCAGAAGGATACCCTGGAAAAAGATATTATGGTGGATGTGAACATGTCGATATCTCAGAAAATTTAGCAATTGAAAGAGCTAAAAAATTATTTAATTGTAAATTTGCAAATGTTCAACCTCACTCTGGTGCGCAAGCTAACGGTGCAGTTTATCTAGCTCTTTTAAAACCAGGTGATACAACACTCGCAATGAGTCTTAACTCTGGTGGTCACTTAACCCACGGTGCTAAACCAGCTCAATCAGGAAAATGGTTTAATGCACTGCATTACGAGGTAGATAAAAAAACTGGTTTAATTGATTATGAAGGGTTGGAAAAACTTGCTGTTGAAAATAAACCAAAACTTATAATTGCAGGCGGAAGCGCTTATTCAAGAATAATAGATTTTAAAAAATTTAGAGAAATTTCGGATAAAGTCGGAGCTTTCCTTTTAGTAGACATGGCTCATTTTTCAGGACTAGTGGCTGGGGGTGCTTATCCAAATCCTACTAAATATGCTGATGTAGTTACGTCAACAACACATAAAGTTTTAAGAGGACCAAGAGGTGGAATAATTTTAACTAACAAAGAAGATCTGATTAAAAAATTTAATAGTGCAATATTTCCTGGATTACAAGGTGGACCTTTGATGCACGTAATAGCTGCCAAGGCAGTTTGTTTCAAAGAGGCGCTAACAGATGATTTCAAAGAATATACTAAAAACGTAATTAACAATGCTAAAGTTTTATCAGAAAGCCTAACAGAAAAAGGTTTTAAAATATTTTCTGGAGGAACAGATACTCATCTAATGTTAATTGATCTAAGGTCATTCGGTGTTAATGGAAAAGATGCACAAGCTTCTTTAGGAAGAGCTAATATAACTTGTAACAAAAATGGAATACCTTTCGATACAGAAAGTCCAATGATTACCTCAGGGATACGTCTAGGTACGCCAGCTTGTACAACACGTGGTTTTGGGCCTCAAGAGTTTAAACTAATTGCAGGTCTAATTTATAAAGTAATACAGGGTCTAAGTTCAAATAAAGAAAACAATTCTCAGATAGAAAAAGAAGTACAAAAAGAAATTATTGATCTTTGTTCCTCTTTTCCTATATATGGTAAATAAAATCTAATCATGCTTTGTCCGTTTTGTAGAGAAAAAGATACTTCAGTAGTAGACTCTCGTCCCACGGAGGACGGCACTGCAATAAGAAGAAGAAGATTGTGTGGATGTGAAAGAAAAGAAAGATTTACAACTTTTGAAAGAGTTCAGTTTCAGGAATTAACAGTAATAAAAGGGAATGGAAAAAGAGAGCCTTTTGATAGAGATAAAATTTCTAAATCAATAAGAATTGCCACAAGGAAAAGACCGTTAGACTCTGAGACTATAGAAAAATTTATTTCTAAAATAGTTAGAAATTTGGAAGGTCTTGGTGAAAGTGAAATTCCAACTCCAACTATAGGTAAATTTATAATGGAAGGACTATCAGCATTAGATAAAGTAGCTTACGTAAGATTTGCCTCAGTCTATAAAAATTTTAAAGAGGCAAAAGACTTTGAGGAGTTCGTAGGCAATTTAGATGAAAACAAGTCATAGTTTTTTTTGTAATCTAGCTTTTAATTTAGCTGAATGTCATTTAGGAAAAACAAAAATAAACCCGTCAGTTGGTTGTGTCGTTGTTAAAAATAATAGTGTGATTAGCTCTGGTATTACATCAATTAATGGCAGACCTCACGCTGAGTTTAATGCTTTAAATAAAAGATATAATTTTAGAAATAGTCAAATTTATGTAACTCTAGAACCCTGTTCGCATTACGGTTTAACACCACCTTGCACAGATTTTATTAAAAAAAAAAAGATAAATAAAGTTTACTATACTTTTAATGATCCAGATAAAAGGTCAAACAAAAGAGCTTTTAAAATTTTAAAAAAAAATAAAATTAAAGTTAAACAAATTAAGTTATTAAATAACAATTTTTATGAAAGTTATTTTTTGAATAAAAATAAAGAACTACCTTTAGTAGATGCAAAGATTGCTATTTCAAAGGATAATTTTACAATAAGTAAAAAAAAACGTTGGATTACAAATAATAGATCAAGAAATGTTGCTCACTTGTTAAGGTCGAGATATGATAGTATAATCTCTACTTCTACCACTATTAATAAGGATAATTCATTATTAAATACGAGGATTGAGGGCTTAGATTATTTTAAACCAGATCTTATTATAATTGATAGACATCTTAAATTAAAAAAAAATCTTAAATTATTTAATATCACAAAAACAAGAAAAACTTTTATCTTCACTACAGAAAAGAATACTTCTAAATTTTCTTTTTATAAAAAAAAGAATATTAAAATAATACAAATTAATAAACTTGAGGAAAAAAAAGATTTTTTACTTTTGTTAAAAAAAATCTTTAATCTTGGTAAAAGAAGAGTTTTTATTGAATCTGGCATAATATTTTTGAATAAATTTTTAGAACTTAATTTAGTAAATAATTTATTTATATTTAAATCTGGTGATAAATTATTTAAATCTGGTTATAACAATGCCAATATAAGTTTTAATAAAAAAAAATATAAATCTAAGCAGAAACTAAACGTAAATTTAAATGAAGATGATCTTTTTAAGATTAGGATTAAGTAATGTTTAACGGTATTATTTTTCACACAGGTCAAATAAATTTTTTAAAAAAAAATAAAAAAAGTATTTTAATTGGTATTAAAACGAATTTAAAATTAAAAAAAAAAGATATTGGCTCTTCAATATGCTGTAACGGAGTATGTTTAACTTTAGAAAATATAAAGAAAGGTTTATTGTATTTTTATATTTCATTAGAAACAATTAAAAAAACAAATTTTGCTAACTTAAAAGTTGGACAAAAAATAAATTTAGAAAAATCTATTAAATTCGGTCAAGAAATTTCTGGGAACTTCATTCAAGGTCATGTTGATAGCACTGCAAAAATTAAAAAAATTAATTTTATAGATAAATCTTGGGTTTTAAAACTACAAATTAATGAAAAATCTCTTTTGAAGCACTTAGTTGCTAAGGCCTCTGTTTCAATAAACGGTGTATCTCTAACAATATCGAGTGTATCAAAACAAAACTTTTATCTAAATATTATTCCCCATACATTAAAATTAACCAACCTAAAAAACGTAAAGGTAAATGATTTGGTAAATGTAGAATTAGATATTTTTGGTAAATATATATATAAATATATTTATGCCTAAAAATAAATTTTCACCAATACCTTTGATTATAAAGGATGCTAAAAAAGGAAAGATGTTTATATTGGTGGATGATAAAAATAGAGAGAATGAGGGTGACTTAGTAGTACCTGCTTCAAAATGTAATTCAAAAATAATAAATTTTATGGCTAAACACGGAAGAGGATTAATTTGTTTAGCTTTAACAAAGGATAGAATTGATAAATTAAAACTTCCTCTCATGTCTCAAATTAATAAATCAAGAATGCAAACTGCATTCACAGTTTCTATAGAAGCAAAAAAAGGTGTTTCAACAGGAATTTCTGCATTTGATAGAGCTAAAACTATTAAGGTAGCAATTAGTAATAAATCGACAAAGAAAGATATTGTTTCACCTGGTCACGTCTTCCCTTTAGTAGCCAGAAATGGGGGCGTACTTGAAAGAGCAGGTCATACAGAGGCATCAATAGATATTTCAAAATTGTCTAAATTAAACCCAAGTTCTGTAATTTGTGAAGTGATGAATGAAGATGGAAGAATGGCAAGACTAGATGATTTAATCAAGTTTTCAAATAAACATAAAATTAAAATTGCATCAATCGCAGATCTGATTGCCTACAGACTTAAAAATGAAAAATTAGTTTACAAATGCCACTCTAAAAACGTTATTTTAAAAGATATACCTAAATCACAACTCAGTATTTATAAGAATAAATTAAATAAATATGAGAGTTTTGTTTTTACTAAAGGAAAATTAAAAGGAAACAAATCTATTCCGGTAAGAGTTCTTTCAAAAAAAATAAAACGTAAAAGTTTACTTAATAATAAAGAAGTGCGAAAAAATATTAAGATTCTTTCAAAGTATAAAAGCTTTATATTAGTAATTATTAATAATGAAATGAATTTAGGCAATACTGAAAACGATTTCACTTTAAGATATTATGGAATAGGAGCTCAAATTATTAAAGATTTAAAAGTTAAAAATATGATATTAATCTCTAGAACAAAAAAAAAAATAATTGGTCTTGAAGGTTTTGGAATTAAAATAAAGAGGCAAGTTATAATAAAATGAAAAAAATTTTATTAATAAATGCAAATTACTATAAAGATATTACAGATAAACTTGAAAAAGCTGCTTATCAAACTTTTAAAAAAAAAAATTTTAAAATAAGCTCCACTACCGCTCCTGGTGTTTTTGAGATACCCTTCGTGATAAAAAAAAATATAAAAAAATTTGACGCTTTTATCGCTATAGGTTGCGTTATAAAAGGAAAAACACCTCATTTTGAATTTATTTGTAAATCTGCTTTTGATGCAATTATAAACCTTTCTGTCAATTATAACAAACCTATTGGAAACGCAATTATAACTGCATTAAATAAAAAACAAGCGTATGAAAGATGTGGTAAATTAAAATCTAATAAGCCAAATAAAGGTTCAGAGGCTGCAAGGGCAGTTTTGTCCATTCTAAAAAATGGATAAAAAAAAAATTAAAAATTCATCACCGAGAATTAAGATTATACAGAAGATTTATAATTCATTAATGAATCCTAATGAAGAAATAGAGTACACAAAAAGTCAATATAAAAAATTTATTAAAGATGTAGTTTCAGGTACGTTAGAAAGGTCAGAATTAATAGAGGATACTGTTACAAAACATATAGGCAATGACATAAATTTATCAAAAACTGATAAACTTCTTAAAATTATTTTATATGCAGCAGTTTTCGAACTCTTATTTAAACATAATAATCCAAAAAAAGTAATTATAAGTGAATATATTCTTGCATCAGAATTCTTTTTAGAAAAAGTTCAAATCGGTTATTTAAACGCTATATTAGATAAAATATCGAAGGTATTAAGAAAAGATGAGTAAAACTGTTAAAAAACTACAAGTTTAGCTTGCGTTTTTAATACAATTTTGGCATTTATCCGATAATTAAATGACAAATTTTTTAGAACTTCTATATTTAATTTCATTCATAGGTATTTTAGCAGTTGCCTATAGCTATCTTCTTTCAGGTCAAATTATTTCATCAAGTGCAGGAAATTCCAGAATGCAAGAAATCGCCGAGGCAATTCAAATAGGTGCTAAAGCTTATCTAAATCGACAGTATAAAACTATCGCTGTTGTTGGATTAATTGTATTAGCGATTGTAAGCTATTTTTTTAGTTACTTAGTTGGGTTAGGATATTTTATCGGAGCCTTTCTATCAGGTGTAGCAGGTTATGTTGGAATGTTAATATCTGTAAAAGCAAATGTAAGAACAGCCGAGGCATCAAGACAAAGTTTACAAGCAGGCCTAACGATTGCTTTTAAATCTGGTGCAATTACTGGTTTGTTAGTGGCTGGATTAGCTCTTTTAGCAATAACAATTTATTATATAATTTTAATTAATTTTAATGTTGAAAACAGAGAGATTATAAATGCTTTAGTTGCACTCGGTTTTGGTGCATCTTTAATTTCAATTTTTGCAAGACTTGGTGGTGGTATCTTTACAAAAGGTGCTGATGTAGGTGCTGATTTAGTTGGAAAAGTTGAAGCTGGAATTCCTGAGGATGATCCGAGAAATCCAGCAGTAATAGCAGATAATGTTGGAGATAATGTTGGCGATTGTGCAGGTATGGCAGCAGATTTGTTTGAGACTTATGCAGTAACAATAGTAGCTACTATGGTTTTAGCTTCAATATTTTCTCCTCAAGATTTTAATTTAATGATTTATCCCTTAGCTATTGGAGCTGCTTGCATATTAACCTCTATAATTGGTACATGGTTTGTAAAATTAGGTAAAAATAAAAATATAATGGGAGCATTATATAAAGGCTTTATTGTAACAGCAGTAACTTCACTTATCATTATGTATCCAGTAACAGACTCAATTATAGGTATGTCTTCGACTTATAATAATAATGCTGGAGCCATTTTTTCAGGATTGGATCTTTATATTTGTGGAGTAGTTGGTTTTGCAATAACAGGACTTCTTATTTGGGTAACTGAATATTATACAGGAACTGACTACAGACCTGTTAAAACAGTTGCTAAATCCTCAACAACTGGTCACGGCACCAATGTAATTCAAGGCTTGGCAATATCAATGGAAGCTACAGCTATACCAGCTTTAATCATCGTAGCTGGCATTTTATATACTAACAGTTTGGCAGGATTATATGGAATAGCTATCGCGGTTACGGCGATGCTAGCTTTAACTGGGATGGTAGTAGCTTTAGATGCTTACGGACCAGTTACAGATAATGCAGGTGGAATAGCCGAAATGTCTAAATTGCCTAAAAATGTTAGAAAGACAACCGATGCATTAGATGCAGTAGGAAATACAACCAAGGCAGTAACAAAAGGCTATGCAATTGGTTCTGCTGGATTAGGTGCATTAGTGTTATTTGCTGCCTACACCGAAGATATTAAATATTTTTCTAAAGTAAAAGGGTCAGCGTTAGAGGGAGTAGATGTTACTTTTGATTTATCTAATCCTTTTGTTGTTGCAGGTTTATTAATTGGTGGAATGTTACCTTATTTATTTGGTTCAATGGGTATGCAAGCGGTTGGAAGAGCAGGTGGTGCAGTTGTCGTCGAAGTTAGAAGACAATTTAAAAAAATACCCGGCATTATGAAAGGTAAAAGAAAACCAGATTACGGCAAATTAGTTGATCTATTAACTAAAGCAGCGATTAAAGAAATGATAATTCCATCTTTATTACCAGTTCTATCTCCAATAATACTTTATTTCATAATTTTACAAATTGGAGGTTTAGAAGCTGCTTTATCATCTCTAGGAGCTATGTTACTTGGAGTGATTATAACGGGTCTATTTGTTGCAGTATCAATGACAGCCGGAGGTGGTGCATGGGATAATGCTAAAAAATATATTGAAGATGGTAATTTTGGCGGCAAAGGTTCCGAGGCTCACAAATCTGCTGTTACAGGTGATACCGTCGGAGATCCATACAAAGATACAGCTGGTCCAGCTGTAAACCCGATGATAAAGATTACAAATATAGTTGCACTTCTTTTATTAGCAGTTATAGCTCACTAAAAGTTATTTTTTTCCATACATTTTTGCTCTAATACTAGATAAAAAATTCTGAACAAAACTTTTTTGGGAAAGTTTATTTTCAGTAGTTTTTTCTGAGAATGCCACTTTTTTATTATCATCAATATCAAGGAATTGTTTATCAATTAAGACGCCATACTTATCAAAACTTAATAATAAAACATTGTTCTCTTTCAAAACATTTTGACCTAGTTTATGATATTCGCCTTTTGTAAAGATTCTTTCAATATATATCCACTGATCTTCTTCATTTTGAGACTTTGAGTGAGGTTGACCAATTACTTTTAAAACATCATTTTTATTTGATACTTTAACTACTAATTTATTAGATCGATTTTCTAAAAATAAAATACCATGATTTCGAGAAGGCTCTTGAAACTGACAATTATTTAAAATAAAAAAACTTATTACCAAATATATTAAAATATGAATATTAATTTTACTGAACATAAATCAGATCTTTATAATACATTATTACAACTTTCTAGAAATATTTTTTTTTATGAAAAAGTGAAACTTAAAGACACCTTTGAAAGTCGTATTTATCTTATGTTTATTCATTTTTCAGTAATATTAATAATATATAAAAAAAAAGCATTAAAATTTGATCAAAAATCTTATGACTCCCTTTTTTTTAATATTGAGAATAACCTCAGGGAAATGGGTTTTGGAGATGTTACTGTTAACAAGAAAATGAAGATTTTTAACCAAATTCTTTATGATTTTTTGTTAAAAATTGAAACAGCCAGCAAAAAAGAATTTAACATTAATGAAAAATTGATTTTTAAGTACTTTGATGAATTTAATCATACAAGGAATGATAAATATGTTAATTTTGAGCGTTATTTTAGTAACTTTTACGATTTTTGCTTTGAATTGTCTCCAAATAATATGTTAAGAGAAGCATTAAAATTTAAATTTAATTATGGCAGTTCCTAAAAGAAAAACGTCTGTATCTAAAAAAAAGATGAGAAGATCTCATCATAGATTAAATTCTTTAAATATAATTGAAGATAAAAAAAGCGGAGAGTATAAACTTTCGCATCATATTGATCTTAAATCTGGTTTTTACAACGGTAAAAAAATTTTAGACGTATAATATTTAATGACTAAAAAAATATCTATTGCGATAGATGCAATGGGTGGTGATAATTCACCATTTAAAACTATTGAAGGTGTAAATTTATTTATAAAAAAAAATAGTTTTAAAGAAGATTTTATAATTAATCTATTTGGAGACGAAAGTAAGATAAATAAAGAATTATCTAAGTATAAAATACCATCTCGTTTTTTTAAAATTACTCATACAAAATCAATAGTCTCCGATGAGGAAACACCTCTGACAGCAATAAAAAATTCAAAAAATACAAGTATGTGGAATTGTATTAAATCTCAAACTGATGGAAATGCAGACATAAGTCTTTCAGCAGGTAACACGGGTGTTCTTTTAGTAATATCGAGAATGATATTAAAAATGATGCAAGAAGTTAGCAAACCGGCTTTAGCTGGTTTGTGGCCTAATGTTAAGAATGTAAACGTTGTTCTTGACTTAGGAGCTAATATAGAATGTAACGATGAAAATCTTGTTGACTTTGCCGAGCTAGGTTCTGCTTTATATAAATCTTTATTTCCAAATGATAGACCTATTGTATCGTTATTAAATATTGGATCTGAAGAAATAAAAGGTACTGAAATTTTAAAAAGAACTTATAAAAAATTAAATCATTTAAGTAGTGAAAATAATTTTATTTTTAAGGGATACATTGAAGGTAATAAAATAATGGATGGAGAAACAAATGTAATAGTTTCGGATGGTTTCACAGGAAATATTGCTTTAAAAACAGCAGAAGGAACTGCAAAATTTATTACAGATAATTTAAAAGAATCCCTTACAGGAAATATCCTCTCTAAGCTATCACTTATTTTTTCTTACTATGCACTCAAAAAGTTTAAAAATAAACTAGACCCCAGAAAGTATAATGGCGCAATTCTATTAGGTTTAAACGGTCCAGTTGTAAAAAGCCATGGTGGAATTGATGGTATTGGTTTTTATCATTCAATAGATTTATGTTATAAGATTGTAAAAGGCAATCTAATGGACCAAATAAAAAATAATCTAAGTCACTTAAGTGTCAATAAAAAATAATTTTACAAGAAAAGATTTATCAAAAAAAATAAGTCTAAATATGGGGTATTCTTTATCCATATCTGATAAATTAGTTAAAGAGATATTAAATATTATCCTAACAGAAGTTAAAGTAAATTCAGTTTATTTGAAAAATATTGGGACTTTTAAAATAATAAAAAAAAAAGAGAGAATTGGTAGAAATCCAAAATCGAAAAAAGAATTTATTATAACTAAAAGAAATTCTATAAGTTTTATTTGTTCAAAAAATTTATTAGGGAAAATAAACGATAAATGAATAAAAATTATCTATCTATAAGTGAACTATCTATTACCTTAGATTTGGTAGATCCTGTTAACAAAAAACCAAAAAACCATGTACTAAGATACTGGGAAAAAGAATTTATTCAGATAAGGCCTAAGATGATAAATGGAAGAAGATATTATTCAAAAGAACAAGTCGAAATTTTAAGATTGATTAAATTTCTTTTAAAAAATAAAGGACTAACTGTTAATGGGGTTAAATCTATTTTGAATAATAAGAAAAATAAACTTGACGATTATAATTCAGATAGTTTAATAAGAGATTACTATAAAAGAAGTTTAAAAGATAAAACAAAGAATATACTTAAAAGATTAAAAGAGCTTAAAAAATATGGCAAAAAAAACACACGTCAAAGTAAGAATGGTTCCTGAAGGAAACCCGGATAGCAAATTCATTTATTACGCCAAAAAACCTACTAAAGGAGAAAAGGCAAAAGAAAAGTTAAAACTTAAAAAATACAATCCTAACACAAGGAAACACGAGTTTTTTGTTGAAAAAAAACTACCTCCTCACAGTAAATAATTTTTATTTTTTTTTAAAATTTCTAAATTCATAATCTATGTAAGATTTAATCATAGATTTCCAAATATTTAGTGTAATCTTAGGATCTATACTTTTTTTTTTGGATTTTTTTTTAATATTAGATAAAATCACTTTAATTCTTTTCTTATCAATAATGTCCTTTTTAAACTTCTTATTTTTTAATACCTGATCTACAAGTTTCGTCCTTTTTTTTATTAAATTTAAAAAATGATCGTCTAATTTATCTAGATTATTTCTTATACGGATTATATTTTTATTTGCCATCGCGACATTATTAAATTTTAGAAAATTGATTATCTATATATATTATATGGAATGATAAAATACGATATAAAAATTAACATTCTTTTTAAATACTGGCTCATCATTTCATTATTATTAGTTTTTTTTATTATTATAGTAGGTGGGTTAACAAGATTAACCAATTCTGGTTTATCAATCACTCAGTGGGAGCTTTTCAAAGGAATATTACCGCCCTTAAATGATGCAGCTTGGATCCAGTACTTTGATAAATATAAAGAAATTCCTCAATATAAGATTTTAAATTTTAACATGAGTTTAAATGAATTTAAAATTATTTTCTATTGGGAGTATTTTCATAGAGTTCTTGGAAGAGTTATTGGATTATTTTTTATCATACCTTTAATTTTTTTTTATTTTTCAAAAAAGATTAAAATTAAATATCTAAATTATTGTTCAATAATATTTCTCCTAATTTTAATTCAGGGCACAATTGGTTGGTATATGGTCAAAAGTGGTTTAGTTAATGATATTACTGTTAGCCATTACAGACTTTCGTTACATTTGTCTACTGCTGTTGCAATAATTGGAATGATTTTTTGGCTTTTGTTAAATTTTAATAAAAAGACATTTAAAGTTTTTTTTGACTTTTCAAAAAAAAATTTACCTTTTCTGTTTTTACTTTTTTTGATTTATTTACAAATAATAATTGGCGCTTTTGTATCAGGACTAGATGCTGGATTGATATATCAAACTTGGCCACTAATGAACACTTCTTATTTTCCCAATGATTTGATTTTTACAAATTTAAGTACTTATACAGATTTTAATAATCACTCCTTAGTTCAATTTTATCATAGAAATTTAGCATATATTATTCTTTTATATTTTTTAATATTAAGTTCTTACATTTATAAAGAAAAAATTAAAAAGTTATATAACCCTATTTTTTTAGTATTATTTTTTTTGATACTTCAAGTTATTTTAGGAATCTATACTTTAATAAGTGGTTTAAACATATACAGTGCATCTGCACATCAAATAACTAGTATCTTACTTATTTTTAGTTCAATAAATCTATATTATTGTAATATTAAATAAATTGACTTTATCAACTATTCTCTGTATTTATCGCCCTTTATCATGACACCATTTACTAAAAAAAAAGATACAAAAAACGATTGGTATATTATTGATGCGCAAAACGCTGCTGTAGGGAGATTGGCCGCTTATATATCTAAAGTTTTAAGAGGTAAAAATAAAACTACTTATAATCCTCATATAGATAATGGAGATTTTGTAGTTGTTACAAATGTAGATAAAATTAAGTTCTCAGGTAAAAAGTTTAAAGAAAAAAAATATTTTAGACATACAGGGCATCCAGGAGGAATTAAAGTATCGTCTCCGCTATCATTAAAAGAAAAAAATAAAACGGAACAAATATTGAAACTTGCAGTAAAAAGAATGCTACCAAATGGTCCATTAGCTAAGAAACAATTAACCAAACTAAAAATTTATAATGGAAGTAATCATCCCCATGAACAACAAAAACCTAAAATTATAAGTTTTGAAAAATTGAATAAAAAAAACTTGATTAACTAATGGAAAATTCAAATTCAAACGTTATTAAATCATCAAAAATAAAATTAGATTTTAAAGATAGCAAGTACGCTACAGGAAGACGTAAAAGGTCAATTGCTAAGGTTTGGGTAAAAAAAGGTTCAGGAAATATTCATGTTAATGGATTAAAAATGAATGACTATTTTAAAAGACCTGTTCATCAAATTATAGTTACCCGTCCTTTAGAAATATCCCAGGTAGCAACAAATTATGATGTAAAATGTTCTGTTAAAGGCGGGGGTCTTTCAGGTCAAGCAGGTGCAATAATATTGGGAATTTCCAAAGCTTTAATAGCTCATGATGAAAGTCTAAAAAAAAGTTTAAAAAAAGATAAGTTAACAACAAGAGACTCAAGAGTTGTTGAAAGAAAAAAATACGGTCATAGAAAAGCAAGAAGAAGCTTTCAATTTTCAAAAAGATAATCATTTGATTTTAATTATTATAAAGACAGTGATATAAATCACTATATTTATGAAATTTAAAATTAAAACTGCTGTAATTGGAGCAACAGGTTATACTGGTTTAGAACTTGTTAATTTATTATCTAGACACATAAATGTAAAGTTGTTGTATTTATGTGCTACTAAACAAATTGGAAAAAAAATATCACTTTTTGATAAAAGAATTAAAAAAAAACTACCTAAAATAAGTTCAGTAAAAAAAATTGATTGGAAAAAACTTGATTTAGTTTTTTTATCTCTCCCTAATGGTGAAGCCCAAAAAATTATAAATAAAACTTTTTATAAGTTTAATCATTTAAAATATATTGACTTATCATCTGATTTTAGAATTACAAATCCAAAAATATATAAAGATAATTATAAAATAAATCACTCGGCACAAAAGCTGATAAAATATTCATTATATTCGATAAGTGAGTTCAATAATAATAAGGTTTCAAATTATAGAATTATAGCTAATCCAGGCTGTTATCCAACATCAATACAATTACCACTTATTCCTCTGATAAATAAAAATTTGATAAATATAAATGATTTAACAATAGACTCTAAATCTGGCTTTTCAGGTGCAGGTAAAAAATTCGAAAAAAAATTTAAACATAAGAATTTATATAACTCAACATATGCTTATAGTACTTTTAAACATAGACATATTTGCGAAATTGATCAGGAAACTTTTAAACTTACAAAAAGAAAAATCAAATATTCTTTTAATCCTCATTTACTACCAACGTTTAGAGGTATACTAACATCAATTTACTTAAAAAAAAAATCAAATGTTCCATTAAGTAAAATCAGAAATGAATTAATAAAATTTTATAAAAAATCAAAATTTATAAAAATTTTAAAACTTAATTCAGAAATAGGATCTGGGAATGTCCTAAAAACTAATAATTGTGAAATTTCCATCTGTGAAACAAGAATTAAAGATAAAATAATTATTTTTTCCGCAATTGATAATTTAATGAAAGGTGCTGCAGGACAAGCGGTGCAAAATATGAATTTACAATTCAAATTAAACGAGTCATTGGGCTTAAAATGAAATATTTTTTTTTGATTTTTTCATTAGTATTTTTATATAACTGTTCAAAACCTGAAACAGTGCTTATTTGTGGTGATCATGTATGTGTAAATAAAGATGAAGCAGAACAGTTTTTTGAAGAAAATTTAACTATAGAGGTGAAAATTCTGAATAAGAAAAAAATGAATGAATTTGATCTGGTTCAACTTAATTTGGAAAATAAATCTAATTTTGAAAAAAAAATAAGTATTGAAAAAAAAAAAGAGACTAACAAAGATTTGAAGATTTTATCAAATAAGCAAATTAAGAAAATTAAATCTGAAATTAAAACTA
>CACPPH010000005.1 GCA_902635795.1 uncultured Pelagibacteraceae bacterium | reverse complement strand
TCTTTCATTAAAGATAAAAGTTCTTCAGGATTTGCGTGAGCTGTAGATTTATCCTTGACTGGAGTCAGTGGATAGAAATTATAAGCGCCCAAATTTCCAAAACCCAAATCGATAGGACCAAATTTTTTTCCTAATTCCTTGTAAAATGGAGCTGGTCCAGTATCACAAGCAAAAAAGATTTTTTTATCTTTGTATTCAATTAAAAAGCTCCCCCAAAGTGATCTATTTGTATTTCCATCTCCCCAGATCCATCGTTTGGACCAATGTTGACTTGGAAGCATTGTTACTGTGATTTCATCATTAATTTTAATTTTATCAAACCAATCCATTTCTTTAACAGTATCTTTTTTATATCCGTTTTTTGTGAAATATTTCCCAAGCTTAAGAGGCACAAGAACTTTAGTATTCTTATAGGGAAAGTTTTTTATCGTACGAATACTCATGTGATCATAATGATTGTGTGTCAGCAAAAATAAATCTATTTTCGGAAGTTCTTTAAGAGTTAGAGGAGACTCTATGTATTTCTTGGGCCCAAATACCATAGGCCCATAATTCTTTTCAAAAACCGGATCAGTAATAATTGTAGTGTTTCCGAGTTTAATTATAAAGCTCGCGTGATCAAGCCACATCACATATGAGTCGGATTTATGTTTTTCAAGATTTTTTAAAACTATTTTTTTATCAATTACATGTTCAGGTGGATAATCAATCTTAAGTTTCTTTTTTTCCTCCCTAAAAACTTTCCAATCCCATTTAAAATTAGGATCCCTTTTAGGACCTCCCTCAAGGTTTCTAAAAGCATATAATTTTCCGTCTTTATAAACATGATGATAAGGTTTTTTTTCCATAGCATTTAAATTAGTACTTAATGAAAATAATATACACAGAATAAGGGGTATTCGCATACCCCTTATTAGCACAGACAATTAAATTTAAAAGGAAATTAAATATCCGAACAATTAGATTTATTTATTCTCTTATCAAATGATTTAAGTGCTTCTTTTGAAATGACCCAAACATACGAGCTTTCTTTTAAACCATTTTCATCGGCAGCTGTACATCTTTTGCCAAATTTTACTTTGGCCATGTTGCTTCCAGCACAATTAGTCAACATAAGCAACAACATAAAAGTAGATAATATTTTCATAATTAAAATTTAAAGTTAGAGTCTGTGCTTTGCTTGGCATAATTTCGACCAAAAAAAGAAATTGAAACTTTATTGAATAAGACAAACTTTAGCCTTATGATTGAAATTATGACTAAAAGCCACATTTATGAATTGAAAGTTTATGTTGAAGACGTTGACTTTGGTCGAGTATTTTACTCTAGATATCTTCAGTATATCGAGAGAGGTAGAACGGAGCTAATACACGAAAAATTGGGTCTTACTTTAACTCAACTTATGAACGAGCACGACACAATGTTTGTCGTTAGAAAATGCAACATTAAATATCTAAAATCAGCAGTTTTTGAGGATAATCTAAGCGTCGAAACAGCTGTTTTAAAAAAAACCAACGTTAGACTAAAATTGCTACAAGAGGTTAAAAGAGGTGGAGAAGTACTTGTTAGTGCAGAAGTGGAACTAGCAGTGGTAGATCGAGGTGGGTCAATAAAAAAACTTTCTAAAGATTTTTTTGCAAAAATTTAAATTTGGCTAAGAAACGCCTAATATCTGCCAAAATTTACGTTATAAACTATATTCAACTCAAGTTTGCAAATTCAGCAATACTCATAGAATTAAAAATAAATTAAAAGGAATTATGAGAATTAAACAAGCGAAAAAAAACAAGTTAAAGATTAACGTTGATAAGAAATTCAAAAAAATCTCTCTATTCGAACTTCAAAATAGTCCAAAATTTCTAAATTTTAGAGTTCGAGCATAATCTTTCCTCCTAAATAAAACAGTGGCTTAATCTAATTAGGCCATTGTTTTTATACAAATAATTGTTAAATTAATCTGTGAAGCGTAATAAACTGAATAATAAAGTAGCAATTATTATGGGATCTCAATCGGATCATTCCATAATGAAAGAATGCGCGAAAATTTTAAACACTCTCAAAATTAAATATCAAATTTCAATAGTAAGTGCGCATAGAACACCAAAAAGAATGTTTGAATTTGCAGAGTCAGCCTCAAAAAACGGTTTTGGTGTTATTGTGGCTGGAGCTGGAGGTTCAGCACATTTGCCTGGCATGGTTGCATCTTTATCTTCCTTGCCAGTTATTGGAGTTCCGATAGAAACAAAAAAACTTAAGGGTTTAGATAGTTTGTTATCAATAGTACAAATGCCGCGAGGTTGTCCCGTAGCCACAATGGCTATAAATGGATCAATGAATGCTGGTTTACTCGCAGCTTCAATTATTGGAAATTTTGATGAAAAAATTAAATCAAATTTAGATAAATGGAAACGTTTACAAACTAAATCTATTAAAAAAAAACCTTAATTCGATGACAATAAGCACCCTAGGAATCATTGGTTCAGGTCAACTTGGTTCATTGTTATGCCAGGCTGCAAAAAAACTTAATATAAAGACTATAGTAATATCAGACGATGAAAATGGTCCTGCCCAAAATTATTCGGGTGAATTTATCTACTCACAATACGACAACAAAGAAAAGATAAAAGAGTTTGTAAGCAAAGTCGATATTATCACTTATGAGTTTGAAAATATTCCAATAAATATTTTAAATGAGATCGATAAAGAAAAAAAAGTCTTACCTAAACCTGAAATAAATAAAATAATTCAAAACAGAAAATTAGAAAAAACTTTCGTCAATGATTTAGGTATTAAAACTACAGACTGGGCCTTTATCAAACAAGCTGCAGACGTCGAAAAGAATAAAAACTTATTACCCGGAATTTTAAAATCAAATACACTTGGTTATGACGGACATGGACAATATATTTTAAATACTCTTGAAGATGTAAAAAAAAATTGGTGTTTTACTGCTGATTATATTTTAGAAAAAAAGGTAAATTTAAAAAAAGAGATATCAGTTGTAATAACAAGATATTTAAATGGTGAAACTTATATTTATGAGCCTATAGAAAATATTCATAAAGACCAAATCTTAAATCATTCAAAAATCCCTGCAGATATAAATAAAGAAATTTTTTTTAAAGCACAGAGTAATGCAAAACTTATTTCAGAAAAATTAGATTATGTTGGCACGATGTGTGTTGAATATTTCATTGATCAAGATGATAATTTGTTAGTCAATGAAATTGCTCCAAGAGTCCATAATTCAGGTCATCTAACAATAAATGCGTTTTCCATAAGCCAATTTTCTGGACATGTAGCAGCTGTGTGTAATCTTGGTGTAAAAAAAGTTGAAAAAATTTCTAACGCTGAAATGTTTAATGTCTTGGGTAAAGATATCGAGACTTATAGGTCCAAAACATTTAGTAAAAATGAATTTTTTTATGATTACGGGAAAAAATCAATTAAAGATAAAAGAAAAATGGGACACCTTACGGTTTTAAAAAAATAGTTATTTAATTGTTATTCTATGCATAACTCTTCTGCAGTTCTTAATTTCACTAGCCATATGCAGAATACTCAAATTATCCCATAGACAGATATCACCTTTTGTCCACTCGTATGAAAATATAAAATCTTCTTTGTTGACGTGATCTACTAAATAATTTTTTAAATATTCAGCTTCGTCTTCCTTTACATTTTTAATCTTCATTAAATGTCCTGGAGATACATAAAGAGTTTTCTTTCCATCTACAGTAATAACTATTGGATGTTCGGCTTCCATACTTTCTGAAGATTTTATTCCCATTTCTTTTTCTCGCTCGAGTCTGGTTATTGCTATCGGACCTGCTGATGAAAAAACTCCGGTAGCGTCTTTAATTTTTTCTTTAATGTCGTCTGGTAATTTATCGTAAGCATTAAAGCCAGATGAGAATATTGTATTACCTTGTCCAACTGGTATTTCTATACCCATTAACATTGTATATCTAGGTCTATCATTAGCTAAATAACTTGTATCTTGATGAAGCCAGCTAGAGCCAAAACTTAAATTTTTATCATCAGGCTTTCTCTCGATTACATTTATAAATGGAAATTTTTCATCTAAACCTCTAAGTCTTGGATACACTACGGGTTGACCTATATTCTTTGCAAAATTTTGATAAGTTTCAGGATCAAGATTTTGTTCTTTTAAAAATATAACTCCGTATTTATTTAAAATCTTTTTTATTTCTGTTGCCTGATCTTGATCTAGGGATTTTAAATTAATGTTGTTGATGTAAGCTCCAACATTATTTTTTCCTGGTGAGATAGATAAATTCATTTAGTTCAAAGGTTTAATTAAAGCAGGGTCATTATTTACTGGATTATTAACATCTTTTGATATCTCATGAAACTTTAAATTGGGTGGTTTAATAGAGTTTAATATTTCCATAGCATCTTTTTTAATGTTCAAATAATTATTAATCTGGCTTTGATTAATAATCATTGGTTCTCTGTGATGGATGGTACTAATTTTTTCAGTTGCTTCTCTTGTAATTATACAAAATTGGTCATTCTGATATATCCCGGCAAAATACATCAATTTATCATCCTCTTTTGAAAAATAATAGGGAGTTTTTGTTTTATCTTCTCTTTTCCATTCATAATACCCATCAGCTGGAATAATACATCTTGAAGTCTGGATAAGATTCTTAAAAGTAACTTTTTCCATAAGGGTTTCTCTTCTTGCATTGATAAGAGGAGAAAATTTGTCTAATTTTTTAGACCAACTCGGTACTAATCCCCACTCATAAAGCTCAAGAGCCTTACCATTTGAATAGGATTTTATTACAGGTAACTTTTGAGTTGGGTGTGCATTATAATTATCTGTATCTTCAACCTTTATGTTTGTTTTTACCAAATCAACGGTTTTAGTTACTGGTTTTCGAATACTGTATCTTCCACACATTATTTATTTTTTTTCTCTCTTTTAAGCTTTCTCTTTTCTTTTAAAGATAACTTTGCTTTTTTCATAAAGCTTCTATCTTTTTGACTTTTACCCGAATATCTTTTTGACATACTTATTCATCTATTATTTCATGAAATTGTTCACCTAGTCCATCTACTTTTAAGTGAAGTTTGTCACCTGACTTAAGAAATTCAGGTTTTTCCATTTCCATTGCTGTACCCGCAGGTGTCCCGGTAGTGATAATTGTCCCAGGATATAAAGTCATAAATTGACTTAAATGAGAAATTAAAAAATTGAAATTGAAAATCATTCTTTCTGTATTTCCAGTTTGTCTTCTGTTGCCATTTACATCTAACGCTAAATTAATGTTATTTAAGTTTTTTATTTCATCTTTGGTTACAAGATAAGGCCCTGTTGGTCCTGCTATAGATTTACCCTTAATCCATTGACCACCTCTTTCTTTTTGCCAAGATCTTTCAGATATGTCATTAACGATACAATAGCCAAATACATAATCTTGAGCATTTTTCTCCTTAATATATTTTCCTTTCCGACCAATAATCATGCCAACTTCAACCTCATAATCCATTTTGCTAGCAGATTTAGGTTTTACTATTTGATCATTAGGCCCCTGAATACATCCAGAGCTTTTATTGAAAACTATTGGTTCAGTGGGTAATTTTGATTTGGTTCCTTCTGCATGTGCTTTATAGTTTAAACCTATCGCTAAAAAATCTACAGGATTTGAAATGCAAGCGCCAATTCTAATGTTTGAGTTAATTTCCTTTAATTCAGATAATTTTATTCTTTTTAATTTATTTAATGTTTCTTCATTAATTGTCTGTTGATTTAAATCTTTAATATGATCTGATAAATCCCTAACGATATTGTTACTATCTAAGGCAGCAACAGTCTCAGCTCCTAATTCACCAACTCTTAATAATTTCATTGATTAATTTTATTCTTGGAATCGCTATTTTACAAATCTTTTAATTCTTTCTTCAGTAGTCGTTTCAGGACCAGAGTAAGGTGTTTCGTAGCTATTGGTTCTTGTTAGAACGTCAATTCCTTTAGTAAAAATAAAGATAAAAAAAACAATGAAAAAAACTGCAAATATTTTTGCTGGGTTATAATTTCCAGATTGAAAAACGCTTACTGGTTGTTCTTGTTTTTTGTGAAAAAATTTAAATGTTAGGTAAACTGCTATGATTAATCCAATATGCGCCATAACTACTCCAGCCCACCCAAAAATAAAAGAGGTTACGCTAAATACATAGAGGCTAAACACAGTGGACCAAACAAAAGACAAAACAATTAAAATTTGAAGCCTTACAGACTTTGGCAAGCTTCTTAAGTCGTTTTTACTATCATCAAACATGATGTTAGCTGCTTCAGTCATCCAATTTTTAAAACTTTCCATAATTGCCTTATATACTTTTTAAATTGAAATTAAAATTATTATAAATTTCGCACTAGTTTTCTTACTTTTTCCATATGTGAATTAAATTTTTCTTGTGTCATACCTGGTAAAACCTCATAAAATCTTATGTAGGTTGTTTCCATTCCACCAAGCTTTAAAACTCCTGCTTTAATTCTCCTAAATGGAATATTTTGAAACCAGGTTTGAATTGAAAACCAATTTCCACCGTAAGACATTGACATTATAGCCTTTCTACCTTTCATCGCACCTGCAACAGGATAACCCCAATTGCCAACAAGTCTTTTAAAAGAGAAAAACCATTTAGGAGCTAAAGTTAAATCAATCCAATTTTCTAAAATTGCAGTTGCTCTTAGATTATAACAAGGTGAAATCATAAATAATACATCACTAGCTTCTAGTCTTTTTCTATAATCTAAAATTTGATCATTAGGGCCAGAACCATCAAAAAAAGGAATCGGTTTTTCATCATGTAAATTAATTAAATCAATTTGATAACCTAATTTTTTTGCTTCTTCTATAAAAGTATCTCTTACGGAAGCATTAAATGATTTTTTTATGTCGTGATGGCCGTAAACAATAAAAATTTTTTTAGACATCTTTATTTGTCTATATCATTTTTTTCATTTTTTCGTATTATAAATCCCGAACCTATCCCCACTGCAATGGCTGATATAACCCACGAGTATTCTTGTTCGCTGAAAAGAACTAATAGACCAAAACCTATAATGATTACTCCTAAAAGCTTATTATCCATTGACAAATATAAACCTTATATTAAAGTTTACTTACCCATCTGTCATGGGAAAAAAGACTCGGCATTCGACATGCCGGACCTATAAATGGTTGCAAAGTCGGTAGAAATGAAAGGAGTTGCTATGAATAGATTTAGCAAACTGTATGGAAATTCTGCCGTTAAAAAAGCTGAGCAGAAACTCTCAATGCAGTTAAGTAAAAACCAAAAAGCCCCCGAGGCTAACGCCAATGGAACGGCTGGTTATTTGGTTAAAAACGGAAAAAATTCCGGAAAAATTTTGAAGCATTTAAAAACTGATAAAAATCAGCTTTAAACTTTTATAGGGTGGGGACTTTAAAATCCCCACTCAAGTCTTTAATATCCTTCCAATGGAAAAACAAAATTTTTATGATCTTAATTTTGATCAACTAAAAACTTTTTTAATTGAAAAAGGAGAAGTTGAGCCAAAAAAAGCAAAGATGAGGTCTCAACAACTTTTTAATGCAGTTTATAAAAAAAATATTAAAAGTTTTGATGAGCTTACCACATTCGGAGTTGAACTCAGAGATAAGATCAAAGATTTGATTAGTTTAGAAAAACCAAAAATTATAGATGTTCAAAAATCTAAAGACGGGACAATAAAATTTCTTTTAGAGCTTAAAGACAAACGAAATGTTGAGACGGTTCTTATTCCGGATAAATCTCAAAGTAGATATACAATTTGTTTATCTGTATCAGTGGGTTGTTATCTCTCTTGCGAATTTTGTGCAACAGCTCAAATTTCAAAAAAATTAGTAAGGAACTTATCACCAGGAGAAATAGTTTCGCAAATAATTTTAAGTAAAGATTATATTAATGATTGGTCAACACAGAAAAAAATAACTAATCAAGTATTGATGGGTGAAGGCTCGCCTTTTCTAAATTTAGATAATGTAAAAGTTGCCATAGACAATTCAAAAAATAAAGATGGCTTGGAGTACGGAAGAACTAGAATTACAGTAAGTACAGTAGGAGTAGGAACTAAAAAAGACAATTTAGATGCAATAGAGTGGGCTGCAAATGAGTTAGATGTTTATCTTGCATGGAGTTTACATAGTTCTGTACCAAAACACCGATCAGAATTAATGCCAATAAATGATAAATATTCGATTAATTCATTATTACCGAAACTAAAAACATATTATGAAAAAACAAAATTACCTATTTTTATTGAGTGGATATGTTTAGATGAGAATTTGACAGATGAACACGCTAAAGAACTAATAAAGATTATGAAAAAAGTTCCTTCAAAATTAAATTTGATTGAGTTTAATCCTTTATCAAATAAAGATTTCAAACCAGCAACCCAAGAAAATATTGATAAGTTTTCTAAGACAATTCAAGATGCAGGTTTTCTTTCTCTATTTAGAAGAAGCAGAGGTAGAGACATAAATGCATCTTGTGGATCTCTAGCTAATAGTAAAGCTATACGTAATGAATAATTTACATATTTTTTTAGGTGCAACAGTTGCGGACGCAGCGACTAGACCTCTACATTGGGTATACGATCCAAAAAAGTTAAAGAAATATATTAAGGGAAAAAAAGAAATAGCTTTTTTGAAAAAAAATAGAAGTCCTTTCTATAACATTAAAACTGGAAATGTTTCAGGGTATAATGATATTGGACAAGTAATGTTTCAAACATTGATTTCCTCAAAAAAAAAATCAGAAATTTTTGGGAATTTCAAAAAAAATATCATAAAACACTTTGGGCCAGGGTCGAATTATTGGAAAAATCTAAAACTAAGAAAAAAATATAAAAAAGTTAAATGGAAAAAACCTATGAATGGCCCATGGATTCATCAGAATATCTTAGAGACTATACAAAATATCAAATCTAAGAAAATTATTACTGGTGGCACGAAAGTAAACGAGTCCGATGGTTATTGTGCTGCTCTGCCTTATTTTCTATTTAATGATAGAGAAAAAGAACTTAAAAAAGTTATTAAATCTGTAGCTAATTCAAGAATAAATGAAAAATACGCTTTATCTAAATTAAAGATTATAGATTTAGCTAGTAAAAAAGATAGAAATCCTATTCAGTCATTTGTTAAAAAATACAAAAAAAATAAATATTTCAAAGACGTAGTAACAAATATTAAAAAAGTTATAAGACTAAAAAACCAAAATCACATTAAAACAGTAAGAAAATTTGGAAAAGCTTGTAGTTATCCCGGCACATTTATGGGATCAATTCACGCGATTATAACATCCAACAGCTATAAATCTGCTATTACAAAAACGATTAAAGCTGGTGGTTGCAATTGTTCTAGAGCTAATTTTGTTGGGGCCTATTTTGCAGCGTTAAAACCAAATAGTATCCCTGCTTCCTGGATAAAAAAAACAATTCCTGCAAATAAAATAATTAAACGAATCGGTTTAATCTGATTTTAAACCATCCTCGTCTCGGTTTTTAATTTTTTCACCAGTCTTATATTTGTAATCGTGTTTTTCACCTAATCCGACTTGTTTCTTTATGGTAGAAATTTGTATCTCTAACTCTTTAATTTCTTTAGATATATTGTTTTTTTCAGACTCAGTAACTTTACCATCTTTTATAGCACTACTAACAGTCTCCGAAACATCACCTAATTCTTCTAAAATTTTTGTTACTGTCTTACGAATTTCATCGGGTTTATAATTAGATGAAACACCAGTAGCTTTATCTAAAATTGTTTTATAACTATCTAATAAAGGCGTTCCCAAGCCATTATTTCTGCAGTAAATATCCAAATCAACAGCATCTTTTAAATCAATGTGTCTGCCAGGATGCTCGGGATTACTTTTTTTAAGAAAAGTATCAATTCCTTTGCCTGTAGCTTCTCTTAGACCCTTATCGCCTATTTTTTCAATTATATCTTTAATTCCATCTTCAATTGAGTAAGGATTTCGCTTTATATTACGTTTTTTACTCATATTTGGCATTCTATTTAGTTTTTTCTTGTCCGTAAACAACCAATTTAAACGACGGGTTTAATTAATCTGATTGAAATAGGGTTCTTATATGAACAAAAAAACAGAAAGGAAAAACATATGAGACAAAGCTCTGATCGAACTCTAATTAATATCATCAGAAATTTTCTCCGATTTGGATATATTGGCATCGGTCAGAGCTTTAGAAAAACTTTATTAATTATTATCATTTTCTCCTCCCTGGCTTCCTGCGCGTATAAACCTGTTGTAGATACCGCAGGAAGATCAGGTACTTTTAGTGAAAACAAGGCACATGAAATTACAAACGATATTCAACACTGCAAAAAGCTTGCTAAAAATAATACTTCATTTTTAGGCAATATTATCTTTTGGATAGGTAGCGTAGAAGCCGAAACACAATACCAGAAAATCTATAGAAAATGTTTAATCAATAGAGGACATAGCGTTTTAAATTAATATGAAAACAAAAGAATTTAATAAAATCAAACCTTATACTTATTTAGTAACTAGATTGTCAGACAACAAAAAATACCATGGTGTTAGATGGGGAAATAAGGTGCCTCCAATAAAAGATCTAGGAGTAGTTTACTTTACAAGCAGCAAGAAAATAAAAAATGAATTTAAACATAATCCATCAAATTTTAAAATTAAACTTTGTTGGACCTTTGACACTGTTAATAAAGCAAGATTACATGAGCAAAAAGTAAATAAAAAAATTTACAAAAGAACAATTTGGATAAATAAAAATGCATTTCCAGCAATTTTTAATAAGACTCCTACTATGTTAGGTAAGAAACACAGCGATGAAACTAGGAAAAAAATCTCAGAGTGGAATCAAAAAAATCATCCAATGAGAGGAAAAAAACATTCGTTAGAGACAAAAAAGAAAATATCTCAAGCAGGCAAAGGAATGATCCATTCTGAGCAAAGTAAAATCCTAATGTCTATCAACAGGAAAGGTAAACATAAGGGCAAACAACACAAAATGTTTGGAAAAAAACTTAATCGTAACCATCCCTTCATTTTAGCAGCTAAGGCGAGAAAGGGCATTCCTTTAAAAGAAGAAGTAAAAAAGAAACTGTCAAAAGCTCATATGGGAAAAATAATTTCTTTTGAAACGAGAAAAAAAACATCGTTGTCACAAATGGGCAAAAAAAATCATATGTTTGGCAAAAAACATTCTTTAGCAACTAAAAATAAAATAAGATTAAGATCTTTAAAAAGATGGACTGAGGCAGCAAAACATGCTTGGTCAGGGAAAAATCATCACAATTTTGGAAAAAAATGGACAGAGGAACATAAAAATAAAATTGGCCTTTCGGTTAAAGGTAACAAAAATGGTATGTTCGGTCGAAAACACCCTGAAGAAACAAAACAAAAAATTAGGTTAAAAGCAATAGAAAGGAGAAAACATTATGGATAAAGTTAAAAATTTATCTATTGATCAACAAGAAGATCAGTATGAAGGTTATGAACCTGATCATAAGGATTTAATAGCTCACGAAGAAGCATTAGCTGAGTGGAAAAAAAATAATCCAGATTGGACAGATGAAGATGCTGCTGATTATTACGCTCAGCTGCAAATTGATATCGCTAGAGGAAAATAAGATTGTGAGGTATATTAAATTATGGATTCGTTAATTATAGTTTTAGTCGTATTATTAGTTATCATTAATATTGGAGTAATTTTCTTTTTAATAAGAAATAAACCTGAAAAACCAGTAAACCCAGAGCAGACTTTTAAAGATGAATTTAATTCATTTAAAGAAACTTTTGGTCAATCTTTTGGTTCTATGAGTAAAGAAATTGCTAAAGATATGACAGGTGCTTTGACTAAAGTCGATGAAAAAGTTTCAGTATTTAATCAGCAAGTTAGTGAGCTTAATAAAAGTCAGGACAATTTTAGTAGAATTTTAAGTGGGGTAAAAACTTACGGGACGCTCGCAGAATTTGGATTAGGCGCTCTTCTTAAAGACTTACTTCCAGCATCTCAATTTATTGCTAACGCAAAAATGAAGGATGATACATCTGAGACAGTTGAATTTGCTATTAAACTCAAAGATGTCTTACTACCAATTGATAGTCATTGGCCAGTTGAAAAATACAAAGCGATTGATGACGCGTACAATGCCAATGATAAAGAGGCACAGGCAAATGCCAGAAAAGACTTGGCAGCAGCTTTTAGACTAAAAGCTAAAACAGTGAATGCAAAATATATTGCTCCACCTAAAAGTACAGATTTTGCAATTATTTATGTTCCGACTGAAGGACTATTTTCTGAACTCTCAAGCTACAGAGATCCCAAAACAAAAGAACTTTTATTGCAAGAACTTAGAACAAAATACAAAGTTACGATTTCTGGACCAAACACTTTATCTGCTTTGCTACAATCTTATCATTTAGGATTTCAGACACTCAAAGTTCAACAACATGCTACTCAAATCTACACTGATTTGAGGAATATTAGCTCAAGGTTTGAAAAGCATTTTGATGGAATTAAAGATTTAAGAAAAAAATTAGAACAAGCGCTTACTGCAACTGATGGTTTTGGTAGGGATGCCAGATCCATAATGAATACGCTTGGGAATATAAAAGATCCAGAGCAAGTAACAGATTCCTTGAAAGAAAATCCAGAAAAGATAAAAGTTCTAAAGTAAACATAAATTATGTCTAACTTTGTCTTTTACGATTTCGAGACCAGTTCATCTAATAAATATTGGGGCCAAATAATTCAAATTGGTGCTGTATTAACTAATGACAATTTAGATGAACTAGATCGTTTCGATGCTAGGTGTAGATTAAGTCCTGGAATCATCCCGGAAGCCATGGCACTGATTGTGAACAAGACCTCACCCTCAATGCTAAAAAAATCTAACCTTTCTCATTATCAAATGATTAGGCAGTTTGTTGAAACACTAAAAAGATGGGGAAAGGCTACTTATATTGGGTTCAATAGTATTGAGTTTGATGAGGAATTCTTAAGGTGCACTTTATTTCAAACATTAGAATATCCTTACATTACTAGCACCAATGGAAACACTAGAGGAGACATCTTAAGTTTGGCAAGGGCCGCTAACTTATATTACCCAAATACACTTAAAAATTCTGTAAACGAAAAAGGGAACGATGTTTACAAATTAGATCAAATGGCACCTTTAAACGGAATTGAACATGGAGATGCACATAGTGCAATTGGTGATGTAATAGCAACCATTGGAATAGCGAAATTAATTTCTAAAAAAGCACCAAATGTTTGGAAAGCAAGCATGTTAACAATGGATAAAAGTCAGTCCTTAGAGTTAATAAAAAAAGAATTACTATTTTGTACGAATGAATATTTTTATGGAAGAAGCAGACCATATGTTCAAACGTTCATTTGTCAGCATCCTCAATATCAATGGCCATTATGTTTTGATTTAAGACATGATCCTTCTCCATATTTGGATATGCCAATCAAAGAATTAACTGCAGCAATGAAAAAACAACCAAAATTCATCAGAACTGTTAGACACAATAAACATCCAGTTATTATGAATCCATCTTATGGAAATCAATTTGATGAGTACAAACTTATTGGTACAAAAAAATTAGAGGAAAGAGCTAAAATGATAAAAAATAATGAAGCTTTTGCAGAAAAGGTATCCTCGATAAAACGATCTGAAATTGATGAAAAAGAACAGACAAAGTCACAAGAAGATTTATATAATGAGGAAAGTATTTACGCTAAATTTACTTCAACAGAAGATAATAAAATAATGCCAGAGTTTCACAGTGTTGATTGGGATAAAAAACTTCAAATCATTTCTAAATTCAAAGATCAGAGGTTACAGTACTTTGGAAAAAAACTGCTTTACATGGAAAAACCTGAGGTTTTAAATAAATCTGACTTTAATTTAATTCATAAAGATATTTCAAAAAAACTTTTAAGCACTAATAATGAAAACTGGAATACGATTCCAAGAACTTATTCAGAGATAGATACTTTAAGATCAAAATTTGAAAAAGAAAACCAACCAGAAAAACTAAAAATATTAGATGATATTAACGCATACGTTGAAGATTTAGAAAAATATTATTCATCTGCATAGTTGACAAAAAATGAAAAATACTTAATTAAAGGTTATGGCATTCAAAGATTCTACAGACGAAAAATTTAGTGAGCAAATTGGTGGAAGCAAACTTTCACTAATTCAATTTTCAGCCTCATGGTGTGGACCATGTCAACAGCTTAAACCAATAGTAGAAAAAATTTCTAATGACATGTCAGATAAGATTGATTGTTATTACCACGATATTGAGAGTCAGCCTAATGAGCCAACTAAGTATTCAGTGAGAGGTGTACCAACAATTCTTTTATTTAAAGAGGGTAAGCTTTTAGGTACAAAAGTAGGTGCATCAAGCGAAAAAGATATGCTTGAATTTATTAAACCACATATTTAATTTTTATTTAAAATATTTCCACAGTTATACAGACTACCAAAACAAACAATAAGTTTTTTTTCTTTACTACTTATCTTCTTTAATGCTTGGGCAAAATCATCGCTTTTTTCTACATTAAATTTATTTTTAGTTGCTATTTTATATAGCTCTTGAGCTGAGACAGAATTGACCTCATTTTTAATTGGCATTGTAATAATTTTTTTGAATACTCCCTTAAGTTGTTTAATAAACAAATCTGGATCTTTATTTTTAGTCATGGCCCAAATTCCATATTTAGGAATTTTAATTTTTTTTAAATATGATGCTAAGTTTTGCGCATCAGCAGTAGCATGTGCCCCATCGATCATGATTAATTCATTTCTATTTAGTTTATTTTTAATTTTACCTTTATTTAAGTATTGAAATCGACCTTCAAAAGATAGAAAAGGCAAAGCTTTTTGAATGACTTTTTTATCTATATTAAGATCAAGAGCTACTTTTATAGCAAGGCAAATATTTTCAAACATTCCTTTAGAATAAACATTTTTAGTATTAAGTTTTATTTTAAAATTTCTATCTTGGTAATAGTAACGGTTACCCGTTTTAGTAAGTTTCCAAGTGTTTGGATATAAAATTTTACTTTTGTTACTTTTTAAAAGCCTCTTAATTTTTTTTAACACATATGGTGTTTGTTTACCTACATAAATATTTGTAAAATTACTAAGAAAACCTACATCTTCTCTAATTACCTCATCCAATGTTTTTCTTTTTAAAAAATTTAAATGTTGCTTATTGATATTTGTGCAAATCTGAAGTCTCGGGAAATCATTTACATTATTAGAGTCCAATCTCCAGAGCGCACCTGTTTCTTGTATATTATAATCAGCGTTAATTTTTGAGGCATTTATAATATAAATTAATGTAAGACATTCAAAAACTGTTAAAGGAATATTTAATTTTTCAATTTGTTTTATAGTTTTTTTTATTTCTTTATGACTTAAATACTTATCACCCATGTAAAATCTTTCCTTTATGTCTCTAAGAGAAGGCGAAACATGAGTCGTTACCTTTTGATTATTAGCTTCGATAAATGACTTTAAAGAAAATAAAGTAGTAAATTTGCCAGACTCACCTATTACTGAAATTACGTTTTTGAGTTTTTTTTCTGGATTACCTAATAAGTAAAGGGCTAACTTGATTCTTTTAAGACCAAAATTTACGGATTTTTTAAAAAGTTTATGACTAGCTAGCTGTTTGTAAAGATTTATCGATTGTGACATTTGACTCTTGTTTTACTTGAGCCTCTGCTTTTTTCAATAAAACATTTAAAAGAGTTCCAATAGTTGAATTTAGGTATTTTCTTTCAATCACTAGATCTATACCACCGTGGTCCTTGACATACTCAGCTGTTTGAAATTCTTCAGGTAAAGTTTCTCTCACAGTATCTTGTATAACTCTTCTACCTGCAAAGCCAATTGTTGCTTTGGGTTCTGCGATTAAAATATCACCTAACATAGCCCAGGATGCAGTAACTCCTCCAGTTGTTGGGTCAGTGAGAACAACTATATAAGGAATATTTTTTTTCTTTAATTCGTTTACAGCAAGTGCCGTTCTTGACATTTGCATTAACGCTATTGAACTTTCCATCATTCTTTGACCTCCGGAACAACTAAAAAAAATAAATGGTAATTTATTTTCTATAGAATGTTGTACCCCAGCAATAAAGGCTTCGCCTGAAGCTGCACCAAAAGATCCGCCAATAAATCTAAAATCTTGTGCACCTACAACTACTTCTACTTCTTTTACTTTGCCTTTAGCAATTGCAACAGCATCATCTTGATTTGTTATTTTTCTTGCAGATTTTAATCGATCAACATATTTTTTTTTATCTTCAAAATTTAGTGGATCATCTTTTGGAAGCGGTGTTTCTAATAATTCAAACTGTTTATTATCAAAAAAAATTTCAAATCTTTCTTTACATGTAAGTTTATGATGAGCTCCGCATTTAGGACAGCACTTAAAATTAGATTTTAAATCTTCTTTATAGATCAAATTTTTACATCCGCATGTAGCCCAGAGATTTTCTTCACTCTTGGAAGATTTTTTTTCAAAAAGAGATTTTATTTTAGGTTTAATAAATTTTGTGATCCAATTCATAAGATTTTATTTTTTAGATTGTAAACAACTTTATCTAACTTTGTGACAGGATTTTGTCCCTTTTTAAGAGAATTACTTATAGTTTTACACAACATACTGCCTACAACTAGCCCATTTGCTGATTTTAGAGAATTTATTGTTTTATTAGTGATTCCAAAGCCTATGACTAGGTTCTTCTTTGAGTTTATTTTTTTAATCTTATTATAATTTTTTAATATCTTTCTTGGTGAAACTTTTAATTTACCCCCTGTGGTTGATAACATCGAGATATAATAAATCATATCATGCGAGTCCCTTACTATTTTTTTCATTCTATTATGAGATGTCGTAGGAGATATAAGCTGTATAAAGTTAATTGATTTTTTTTTACACTTTCTTGCAAATTTTTTATTTTCAGGCCAGGGTAGGTCAACTATAATTAAACCATCAACCCCAGATTTTTTACAATTTTTTAAAAAATTATCCTCTCCATGTTGGTAAATTAGGTTGAAGTAGCCCATCAAAATTAAAGGTTTATTCGGTTGAATATTTTTAAACCTTTTTACTATTTGAAAAACATCTTCCAGTTTTATTCCATTTTTTAGAGCACGGTAGGAACTTTCTTGAATTTGACCTCCATCAGCAATGGGCGTATTATGCGGAAAACCAAGTTCTAAAATATCAGCATGTTTTGAAATAGCTTTTAAAATTTTTAAAGAGTTATTTTTTGTATTATCTCCTGCTACAGTATAAGTTATCAATGCTGTTCTATTTTCTTTTTTACAATTTTTAAAAGCCAAACTAATTTTTGATTTCATCGTATATAATATCCAAGTCGAGATTTAATAATATCCTTATCCTTTAATGAGTCTCCACAACTATTTACTACAATTACGTCTGACCGTTTTAATTTTGGGGCAAACTTTATTGCTTCAGCAAAAGCATGAGAGGGCTCTAGTGAAGGTGAGATATTTTCTAATTTAGAAACAAGTCGATAAGCATTTAGCGCCTCCTCATCATTCACAGATGTATAAATTGCTCTTTTTGTATCTTTTAAAAAACAGTGCAAAGGTGAAATGCCAGGATAATCAAGACCAGCCGAAATAGACTCTGTTGATCCAATTTGTCCCTCTTTGTCTTGCACAACATATTGTGCTGCACCATGCAAAATTCCAATTTTAGATCCATTAGATAGCGGAGCTGCATGTAGTTTACTTTTCTTTGGCCCGCCAGCCTCAACTCCATAAAATTCTGCATCAGTGTCTATAAACTCATTCCAAAATCCCATAGCTGAACTCCCGCCACCAACACAGTTTATTAATTTAATTTTTTTTGGAATTTTCCCGAATTCCTCTTTGAGTTGAACAATCAATTCTCTTGAAATCTGGGAGGTACTCCAAGCACATATCTTAACAAAGATATTTGGTCCTACAGTCGAGCCTACACACATATGTGTGGTATCACAATTTGAAACCCAGTAACGCATACACTCACTGACTGCATCAACTAATGTTTGACTACCAGTTTTTACCGGCACTATCACTGCTCCATTTTTTTTCATTGCTTCTACATTAGGTCTTTGCCGTTTAATATCTTTAGCGCCCATAAAAATTTTACATTTTAAATTAAATTTTTTAGCTGCCATTGACAGCATTTTTCCAGCATATCCAGCACCTGTATCTCCCACTATAAATTTCTTTCCTGCTTTTTTTGCTATTAAGCAATGTACAGTGGCATTATATATTTTGTGTGCACCACCATTTGCTTCAGATACAACTTTTGCATAAATTTGCGCACCACCAACATGTTTTGTTAAATTTTCTAGTTTAATAAAAGGAGTAGGTGAACCTATGTAATTTTTGAAATAATAATCTCTTTCTTTTAAAAAATTCTTGTTTTTTCTTAATTTTGAAAATAATTTCGTTAGATCATCAATAGGTTTTTTTAATGTTTCAGGAATAAAGTTGCCTCCAAATTTTCCCCCATACAAATATTCTTTATTATGCTGATCTATAAAAGGAATTCCTTTTTTAATTTGCATCATTTATTCTTTTAATTTCTGTTATAAAGTTATTGATTTTTACCATATCTTTTACTTTATTTGTTTCTAAAGCTCCAGAAACATCAATTATATCAGCAATTCTTACTAAATTTTGCAATTTTTCTATTGTAATATTTCCAGCTACCATTTTTTCTACAGGTGTGGAAACTGTTTTCATCCAATTAAAATCCCAACTTAAACTTTCTTCGTATCCTGAACTATCCCACAGAATTATGTCTGACTCACTCTCTACCTTTTTGTAATTTTCGACGTCTTCTTTCTTTCTAACTTGAATTGAAGAAATAACTTTTTTATTAAATTTATTTTTTATTTTGACTAATAATCGATTATTGAGATTCCCATAAATTTGAAAATAATCAAATTTTAGTTTTGAAAACTCTTCTAGTTCTTTTTCAATTGGATTGACTAAAACACCTACATACTTTGTTTTATTTTTCTCTATATTCGTTAATTCTCGAGCTTTTTCAAACGATAGATTTCTATGACTTTTAGGAAAATTTAAAATAAATCCGCAGTAATTTACCTCATTGAGAACACACGTCTCAACTTCTAACGCTTTAGAGAGTCCACAAATTTTTAATTTCATTTATTATTTCATTGATAGGATAAGTTTTTGAATATTCTTTTTAATATTTCCACTGGTAATACTTCTTCCTATGACAAGCGAAGTTGCTCCATTTTTGATACTTTTTTTTGGGCTCATTACTCTATTTTGATCTCCTTTGCCTTCTCCTGGTAACCGAATACCTGGAGTAAATATTTCCATGTTTTTACAAATTTTTTTTATGTATTTAGCCTCATGACCTGAGCAAACAATTCCATCTAATTTGATCGATTTTGCTAAAGTGGCCTGTTTAATAACTAGATCTTTAATTGATCTAGTGTGACCTACTTTTTTAATAGATTTATTTGAGAGACTTGTCAGCACAGTCACACCTAAAATCTTAATTTTTTTATTAATTAATTTTGAAGCTTTCTTTATAGCTTTAAGCATTTCCTGTCCTCCGCTGATATGAACAGTGATATAATTAATATTTTTAAGATCTTTTATTGCATTTATCGCTGCGGCACATGTATTAGGAATATCATTTAATTTCAGGTCTAAAAAAATCTCTTTTTTTTTAAGTTTAGAGATAAAAATTCTTCCTTTAGGGCTATAAAAGAACTCTAATCCAAACTTGTAACCTATTTTTAAACTATTTGTTTTTGTATTTTTAATAATATTGTTTAATTTTTTAGGATTAGTAGTGTCACATGCAATAAAAATCTTTGTTTTCATTTATTAATTAATTTTTTAAGTTTTTTACTTGCTCTAAATCTTACTTTATTTTTTTCTGGCACATAAATCAATTCCCCCGTCTTAGGATTTCTAGCAGAATGCTTTTCCTTAAGTTTTTTTAAAAAAAAAGTACCAAAACCTCTTAGTTCGATGTTTTTTCCTTCACGTAGAGCATTTTCCATACATTTTGAAAACGTATCTAAAACTTTTTCTAAGTCTGATTGGCTAAAGTTGGGATTTTTATCTTTAAGTTGTTTAATAAAAGTTGGTCTTGACAATTATTTTTCTTTTTTTTGTTTTTTTCCTATAGCTTTTTCAAATATTCCTTTTAGTGTTGCACCTGACTTTGTTGCTCCTTCACCAAATTTAGCAATTAAAGATTTTTCCTCATCTATTTGAGCAGCTTTTACACTTAATTTTATTCTTCTAGCTTTTAAGTCTAATTCAATAATTTTTGCATCTAATGCATTCCCTGGAGAGAAAACTTCTGGTCTTGCATCCGCTGCATCTTTTGCTAAATCTGCTTTTTTAATTGTTACTATTAATTTTTTTTCCTTATCTATTGAGACTTTTACTCCAGTTTTAAGAACTTCATGAATTCTTGTAGTTATAACACTTCCAACTTTCTTTTTATTTTCATTAAACCAATCTAGAGGATCTTTCTCTAAAGCTCTTTTTGAAAACCTAATTTTATCATCCTTAATTTCTATAATCTTTACCTTTAATACCTCATTTTTTTTGAATTTTTTAAGATTATCTATGTTTTCCTCGTAAGATATTTCTTTATAATGAAGCATTCCTGATAACTTAGACTCAATAAGTTCACCAAATATAGCTTTATCTGTAATATTATTTATTTTAATTTCAACCGCTTCACCAATCTTGTTCTTAATTTTATCCCAAGGATTTTCTAGTGTAGCTTTATAAGATAGTGAAATTCTTTTGGTATCCTTATCTATGTTAACAATTTTAAATTTAATTTTCTGTGAGACTGAGAGAACTTTGCTTGGTTTGACGTTTCTATTAGTCCAATCTAATTCTGAATTATGTATTAAACCTTCAATACCATCCTCTATTTTAACAAAGCATCCATAATCCATTATCTTTGTCACTTCACCCTGGTAAAATTCCCCTACTTTGTATTTTTTCTCTATATTCTCATATGGATCTTCAGTTAAAGCTTTTATTGAGGCTGAAACACGATTTGTTTTCTCGTCTATTTTTGTAATTTTAACTTTTAGTTTTTGACCAATTGTTACTAAATCTGCAGGTTTTTTTACTCTTCCATGGCTTAGATCTGAAACATGTAAAAGAGCGTCTATTCCATTGATGTCTAAAAAAATTCCCCAGTCAGTGGTAGCTTTAACGATAGCATTATCTACTACATCACCTTCCTTAATATTTTTTAATGCTTCTACTATTTCTGCATTTTTACTTTTTTCAAGCACTGCCCTTCTTGAAACACAAACATTTCCTCTGTTCTTATCAATTCTAGTTGCAATCACCTTCACTGGCGTATTCATTAAATGATCAATTTTTTTAAGTGGCCTTACATCGATTTGTGATGAAGGCATAAAACAAGGTAGACCCTCCACAGTAGCAATAAAGCCACCTTTTACTTTACCAGTTATATAGCCAGTCATTTCCTCTTGAGTTTCGAAAACTTTTTCCATTTTTTTCCAAGCTTTCATCTTTCGAGCTTTTTCTCGGGAAATTATTATTTCACCTTTAAAACTTTCAATTCTTTCAAGATAAACCTCAATCTGTGATCCTACCTTAAGTTTACTAAACTCTTCATCATTTTTGAATTCTTCAATAGGGATCATCCCTTCCATTTTTGCTTTACAATCAACTACAATATAATTTTTTGTAATTTCTGTTACTGTAGCTTTAATAATTTCGTTTTCTTTGAGCTTTCTATCTTTAAAATCTTGGTCAAGTAAGTTTTGAAATTCTTTATGAATTGAGCTTTTCTTTAGTTCTTGTTCAATTGCCATATTTTTTTTTTAATTCTCTTTCTACTAATTTTGACATTTTGTGCAACATTGTACGTTTGTCTAATTTTCCGGTGTCGATTTCTACCGAATCTCTATGTTTAAGTAAAGGGGAGTTTTTTCTTTTAGTATCAGAGATATTTCTTATTCTAAGGGCTTTTTTCACCTCTTTTAATTTAATTTTTGGGTTAGTCTTTTTTAATTCCTTGAATCTTCTCATCGCTGCAATGCTTAAGCTACACTTAAAAAAAAACTTTATATCTGAGTGTGGAAGAATTTTTGTAGAGATGTCTCTTCCCTCTATGCAGCAACTTTTATTTTTTTTTGCAAAATCGGTCTGAAACTTTTTTAGAATAATTCTCACTTTTTTTTGTTTTGCTATAAATGCGCTATACTCTGAAATTTCAGGTGTATGTAATTTAATTCTCTGCAGTTTTTTATAATTAAGCATTCGAAATTTTATTTTAAGAAATTTAGGTATGTTTTTGGGTTTTTCTTTTAAAATTAGAAAACTAGCATATCTATATAACAATCCAGAAGATAAAAACTTCAAATTATATTTTTTTGAAATCATTTTTGCCCCAGTAGATTTTCCTGTTGCAGCTCCTCCATCACATGAAATTTGAATCGATTTATTTTTGTATTTCAAAATCTGCTCCTAAAAATTTCATAATCTTTAAAAATGAAGGTGAAGACGTAAAAACTGTTTCAAAATTTTTAATTTTTGCTTGTGCGCCAGTTAAAATTGCGAGAATAAATGAAGCCATGCATATTCTATGATCACCTAAATTTGGAACAAAGATTTTTCTCTCATTTGCATCTACCATTCCAATACCGTTTATTGTTAATTGATCATTAGAAGCAGTACTACGAATACCAATTTGTTTTAAAACTTTTTGCATTTCACTAATTCGGTTACTTTCTTTATTTGCAAGCTCACCAATACCTTTGAAAATAGATTTCCCTTTAGTTAAAGCAGCAATTACAAACAGGATAGGATATTCGTCTGTTGAATTAACATAATACTTAGCAGGTGCTTTGATTGACTTGAGCTTACAACTTTCAACAACAATGTCACCTCGAATTTCATTGTTTTGTCTTTTTAAATTCTTAAAATTTATTTTAGCTCCATGGGCTTTTAGAAGCCTATAAAAGCCTGTTCTAGTATCATTTAAACCAACGTTCTTAATTTTGATTTTTGATTTTTGATTAAGAATAGTTAATGCGGTAAAAAAAGCCGCAGAAGATGGATCTCCTGGAATTTCAATTTTGATTGGTTTTAAAAATTTTTTTCCATAAATATTAATTATTTTTGTTTGTTTTTTTTTAACATTGATTGCATTTTTATTATGTAGCAGCATGTTTTCAGTATGATCTCTACTTTTTTGAGTTTCTAAAATCTGAGTATTTCCATAAGAGTTTAATCCAGCGAGCATAACTGCACTTTTAAGTTGAGCTGAAACGCCTGCTTTATATGTGATACCTATTGGAAAGTTAGAAGATACCATTTTTAAGGGTAACGTAAATTTTTTTTTAGGTAAAAATAATGCTCCAAACTGACTCATTAACTCAATCAACTTTTTCATACTTCTTTTATTTAAAGAATGATCACCTCTCAATTCAACCTCAATATTTGGAGTTGTAGATAAAATACCAATTAAAAGTCTTGCTAAAGTTCCAGAATTCCCAAAATTTAGTTTAATACCTTTTTTAGCATTTAAGGAGCCTAAACCTTTTCCAAAAATAAAGTAACTTCCGGATTTTCTTCTAGTAATTTTAACTCCCAGTTTTTTAAGACAATTTATAGCAGCTAATACATCTTCTGACTCCAAAACATTTGTTGCTGATGAAATATTATGACTGATCGCTCCAATGAGAAAACTCCTTATAGACATGGATTTATCTGTGTCTACTTTTATTACTTTGTTAAATGATGAAATTTTCCTTTTAGTCGTTAAGTTGAAATTTTTCAAAAGCATTATTTTTAAGAAAATTGGGTTCCAAAATAATGTTCAATAGCTTTTGAAGATTTCAGTAATTCTCGTGAAGTTCCCTCTGCAATAACAGTTTGTTCTCCTAGCACATAGCTTCTATCAGTTATATCAAATAAATTTTTTACATTATGATCTGTAACCAAAATTGCAGTGCCACTTTTTTGAATTCTCAAGATATACTTTTGAATATCTTGAACTATAAGAGGATCTAAAGCGGCTAATGGCTCATCCAGTAGTACAATTTTTGGCTTGTTTATCATAACTCTAGCCATCATCAATCTTCTAATTTCTCCGCCTGATAATACAGAGGCATTAAGTGTTCTTAAATGCTGTAAATTAAATTCGTCTAAAAGTTTTTCTGTTACAGCTTTTTGATTTTCTGCTCCTTGTATTGAAATTTGAGCAATACCTAAAACGTTGTCATAAACAGACATGTTAAAAACACTTCTTTGTTGAGGCAAATATCCTAAACCTTCTTTTGATCTAAGATGGATTGGTATCTGTTCAACAGGTTTATGATTTAGAAGAATTTTACCACTATCAACATTTTGTTCACCGATGCACATAGAAAAAAGAGTAGTTTTACCACATCCATTTGGCCCCAATATACCGACACATTCACCTGGAAAAACTTTTAATGAAAGTTTTTTTAAAATTGGTCGTCCGTCAAAAGATTTGCTAACATCCTTTACCTCGAAGACTGGTTTGTCTTTTTTAAACTTTAGAATTCTAAAACCTTTTTTCATTTTAAACTCAAATTAGCACTTACTTTTCCACCGTTATATGATGCTATATTTAATTTCTGTTTTTTTATATCAAATAAAAGTTTTTCTGCAAACATACTTCCTCTTATATCTTTAATTTCAACATTTTCAGAAATAGTTAAATAACTTCTTAAATTAGAATATTCTGCTTTTTCAGCAAATAACTCACTGTCTTGGTATTTTGCAGTTACGTTTCCATAGAAATTCATGTCTAAAGTTTTGTTATTGTATAAACCTTCATTCGACTTTACATACAGGACTGTATCATCTTTAAAGTAAAAAACTGCCTCAACAAACTTCATATTAATTAATTCGTTGTTAGACTTGTTATTATAGGCTTCCTCAGATTTTAATGTATATCTGTTACCCGCTAAATCTAATCCTGAATACTCTATATTATAAAAAATATCAGTATTTTCTAATTTTTTATTTGTTAATTGATTATTTATCTTTTTTTGTTGAGATTTTGGGATAATAATTTCTGTTTTTCTTTCTTTATTTGCGTAAGTTAAAAAAATTATTAATAAACCTAAAAATAACAAAAATAATTGTAATATCCTTAATTTTCTTTTCCTTTTAGTCATTTAATTCCATTTTGTAAAAGAAAGTGAATATGAATTATTCCTTTTAAAGTTTTGTTCTTTTTCTTTAAATCTTTATCGGAAACTATTAAAAGACTTGTAATTTTTTTTTCGTTCATTATTGCTAATGCTTTAGTTGCTGGCATATTTTCATTAACAACTAAAGGGTCTTTAGTCATAAATTTATCTAACTTGTCATTTGCAGAATAGTTTTTAAGCTCTCGTCTTAGATCTCCGTCTGTCAAAATTCCTTTAATAAATTTATTTTTAAGCATTACAATTATTCCTAATTTTTTTTGATTCATTATTTTCAGTGCATTTTTAAAATTAATTTTGAAATTTACTATAGGCATCTTTTTACCTGAAATCATAATATCTTTAGCCAAAAGCAAAGAACTTCCGATATTGCCGCCTGGGTGAAATATTCTAAATTTTTCTTTAGAAAATTTTTTTTGATACATAACTGTTGTAGCTAGGCAATCTCCTAAAAGTAAAGCAATTGATGTGCTAGATGTAGGCACCATACCCGTTAAATCCGACTCTTTTACTTTTGGAAGTAATAATTTAATGTCACTTGCTTTTAAGAGAATGCTGTCAGGTTTAGATGCAATACCTATAATTTTGATGCCGTATCGATTAGCATATCTTAACATATTGTTTAATTCTGAGGTGTTGCCCGAATAAGAAAATATAATTAGGATATCTTTTTTCTCTATTTGTCCCATATCACCGTGTAAGGCTTGAGCTGGGTCGCAAAAAAAACTTGGAACTCCTACACTTGAAAAAGTTGCAGAAATTTTTCTTGCTATCAAACCAGATTTTCCTATTCCTGCAAAAATTATCTTACCTTTACAATTTAGAATAGCATCAATAGCTTTTATAAAGGAATTATTAAATACTTTTTTTACTTTTTTAAGTTCTTGTATCTGTAGATCTGCTGATTTTCTAGCTAGTGATAAGTAATTTTTTTTTTTCATTAGTGTTCAAAAATATCCTCTTTAAAACCTTTTTGATCAAGTTCGACTCTAGTATCTAAAAAAGTAAGACATTTTTTAAAAACATCCATCCTTTTTTCTCTTGTAAGCATAACTTCAAGTTCTGACTTTATTTTGTGTAAATATATAACGTCATTAGCAGCATACTCTAATTGTTTTTCAGATAATTTATTAATATCTTTGTTCCAGTCACTACTTCCATATCGTTTATCAATATTTTTATTACAAAATTCTTGAACAAGATTTTTTAAACCGTGGGCATCAGTATAAGTTCTAACAATTTTAGAGGCAATTTTAGTGTCAAATATATTTTTAATTTTACATTTAAGAAAAAATTCTAAAGCGCTTTTGTCAAATCTTAAAAAATGGCCAATCTTTAAAATTTTATCATTTTCTAAAATTGATACTAAATTTGGCGCTCTATAATTATTTTTATTTGGTTGGATAATAAAGACATTCCCTTTTTCATCACATATTTGAACTAAACTTAATTTATCTCTTTCAGGAATTTGCAGCCCTGTTGCCTCGGTATCTATAGCAATACTATTTTTAAATGAACTGGCTATATCTGAAGTTATGTCCTCTTTAATCTTAGTAATTTTCATATATAACTTTAAATACCATGAAAAATCGCATTTGCACAATTTTAGGTGGTGGGGGTTTTATAGGCAGATATCTTGTTCGAAATTTGACCAAGAAAAACTTCAGATGTATCTTAACGACACGAAAACCCTTTCAGAAAGGTTATTTAAAGACTCAAGCTACTCCTGGAGCTATAGAATTACTAGACTGGAACCCAAATAATTTTAATGATTTAAAAGAGGCAATTAAGAACTCAGATGTAGTAATAAATTTGATTGGTATTCTTTTTGAGACAAGAAAACAAAAATTTTTTAATATTCACTCAAAAATTCCTGAAGCTGTCGCCAAGATTTGTTCAGAAACGAATGTAAAGAAATTTATTCACGTCAGCGCTATTGGAGCTAATGATAAATCAAAATCTCTTTATCAAAAATCAAAATTTCTCGGAGAACAAAAAGCACTAGAGAATTTTAAAAAAACAGTAATTATAAGACCTAGTGTAGTATGTGGCCCTGAAGATAACTTTACCAATCTTTTTTCAAAATTAAGTATATTGCCTGTAATTCCAGTTGTTGGAAAAAATTATAAGTTTCAACCAATCTTAGTTTCAGATGTTGCAAGGTCAATATTAAAAGCAATTGAAATTAAAAATAATGAAGGTAAAGTTTATGAAATTGGAGGACCAAAAATAATTAGTTTTGGAGATATGGTAAAATCAATATTATTAACTATTAACAAAAAAAGGTTCGTTGTTGAAATGCCAATGGCTATTGCAAAAATACAGAGTAGTATAACGGATTTACTTCCTTTCCCCCCGATTTTAACAAAAGACCAATGTGAAATTTTATCTGAGGCAGATAACGTTGTTTCCAACAATCATCTAACAATTAAAGATCTTGATATAAATCCAACAGATGTTGAAGAAGAAATGAAAAAATGGTTATGGAGATATAAAGACGGCGGCCAATTTGCTAAAGCACAATGAAAAGTATAAGTTTATTAAGTGGATATATTTATCTAATTCTTGCAATTATAACAGGTATTGCCACTAACGGTTTTCTCAAAACTACTGAAAGTTTTACTAAGCTCACACCAACAATTTTTTGCATCACAAGTATTGTTGTTTGTATTTTTTGTTTATCTAGAGCAATGACTATAATACCTGTTGGATTTACTTATGCCACTTACGGAGCATTAACAATAACTGCAGTTACATTATTTGGAATATTTAAATACAATCAAACTCCTAATCTTTATGGTACTGTTGGATTAATTTTAATTGTTTCAGGAGTTATACTTTTAAACCTTTTTGGTAAATTAAAGTAAACCCCTGATGTTTTTAAATCAGGGGCATTTAATTACTTTATAAACTAATTATTTAAAGATGCTGTGATAGGTTCTTTATTTTTGTTAGCTCTTTTTTCAGCGATTTTTTTCTCGATACTAGCTATCTTTAGATCAATCTTTGATAGTTTTTTTTGTTTAGTGCTTATCTTATTTTTAAGCTTATCGATTGATTTTAGTATTTTTTTCTTTTTCTTTTCGTTTTTTTTTAATTTTTTTTTCATATTATTCCTCCAAAAAGAAAAATCTAAAATAATCTAAAAAATTTTTCAAATGAAATTAAGAAAAATCTTTTAAACTAAAAGTTGAAAAGATTTAGAAAATCTTACGGAACTAATAAATTTATAAATCTGTCTGTTTTTTGGATTTCAAGACTGTTTACGTAACCACAATTTTCACCATCAACTTGTGATAGAACTTTATTGTTTACACCATTTATTTTTAATCTGTTCAATTCTTTTTTAATTACACTTTTTGCAGGAGTTAAGTCGCCTTTGGTTAAAATTAACCAAACATAATAAAGTAATTTTATTCTGGTCAGGTCTTTAAATATGTAAGCCACTATCCTGTTTTCAAATATATTGGTATCATTAGTTATAGAATGGGGACCAGCATAGTATTTTGAATTAGTACATAAAATCCAATCAGCCATAATTTTTTCATTATCTACCTTAACCTCCATTTTATTATTTTTTAAAAATAAAAAATGCTGAAAACCTTTTAAAGCGAAAATTACTTTTCCAAGATACTTTTTAATATTAGTATTTATGGACTCAACAATTCGAGAGTCAAAACCTACACCAGCCATCAAGAAAAAGTACTTATCATTTATTTTTGCTAATGAAATTTTCTTATGATTATCTGATACTAGGACGTTGTAAATCTCCTCCGCCTTTTTCTTAATTTGAGTTTCTATTTGTAAAATATTTGCAGTGCCAGCAGGTATGTATCCAACTAATTTGTCTTTTAGATTATCACTTTTAAACATTTCATTAATACCAAAACATACGCTCCCGTCACCGCCAGCAAATACTAACCGATCAAATTTTTTATTAGACAATTCTTTAAATACATTCCTTGCATGATCTTCGCTTTCGGTTTTAAAAAGATCTACAATATGATTTTTTTCTAAAAGATTAATGACCTTGTTAATTAATTTAAGTTTTCTACCACCTGCTGCATTTGCGTTAAATATCACTGCAAAATTCAATTTTTTATTCATATTTTAACAATTCTGTAACATATTTATGATTCTACTTTTACTAGAGATTCGTTTTATAAAAAATATGGAAACAATTCAAACTAAATCTAAGGGAAAGATTTTAAATTACAAAAGTATCTTTATTTCCGACTTGCACCTTGGGCATAGAAAAAGTGCAGCAAACAAATTATTAGAATTTTACAAACATTCAAGGTCAGAGAATTTATATCTTGTTGGTGATATCATTGATGTTTGGGCTTTAAAAACAAAATTTTACTGGCCTCAAGAACATAATGATGTGATTCAAAAAACATTAAGAAAAGCTAGACATGGAACAAAAGTAAAATATATTGTTGGAAATCATGATGATGTGTTTAGAAAGTTTTTACCATTACACTTTGGAGATATCGAAGTAATTAACAGAGCTATACATGTCTCGGCAGATAATAAAAAGTATATTGTTGTTCATGGTGATGCCTGGGATGGAGTGATGAAATATGCTCCATGGTTATCAAAAGTAGGAGCTATTGCTTATAGTTTTTTACTTGAGTTTAATGTTGTTATCAATTTTTTTAGAAGATTATTTAAAAAGGGTAATTGGTCTTTAGCAAAATATTTAAAACACAAAGTAAAGAACGCTGTAAAATATATAGGCGATTATGAAAAAACTTTAGCAACTTATGCTAAAAGAAAAAATGTTGATGGTATAATTTGTGGTCATATTCATCATTCTGCCGATCAAGTCTTAGATGGTGTGAGATATTTAAATTGTGGTGATTGGGTAGAAGGTGCAACTTTCTTGGTAGAACATTTCGATGGTCGCATGGAAGTTATTGACTGGGACAAAATCAGAGGTGATGTTGTCGATTACGAGCCATATCTAAAAGTAGTAAATAAATGAAAATTTTAATCGTTACTGATGCCTGGTATCCGCAAGTGAATGGTGTTTGTAGAACTTTAAAAAATCTTGGCGATGAATTAAAAAAAATTGGACATCAGGTTGAATATATTGAACCTAATCAATTTTTTACTGTGCCAATGCCAAAATATAATGAAATAAAACTTTCTCTTAATGTTTGGCCTAGAGTAGGTAGATTAATTTCTAAAGCCGATGCTGACATAATTCACATAGCTACAGAAGGCCCGATAGGAATATTTGCAAAAAGATATTGTGTAAAAAATAAGCTTAAGTTTACCACGTCTTACCATACTCAATTTGATAAATATTTGAAGCTATACTATCCTTATTTGCCAATTAAGCTTGCTCAAAAGTTCCTTAAAGGATTTCATTCAAAGGCGGAAAAAATTTTAGTAACAACTCAATCAATGAAAGATGAACTTCAAGAAATTGGTTTTGATAAGGATAAGATGGTTGTTTGGACAAGAGGGGCAAACCACGGGGCATTTCAAAAGCCTAAAAAGATTAATTTAGAGTATAAAAGACCAATTTATCTTTATGTGGGTAGGGTATCTATTGAGAAGAACATCAGAGCATTTCTGGATTTAGAGTTAGAAGGCACGAAACTAGTTGTTGGTAAAGGACCTGATTTAGATAAACTTAAAAAAGAATACCCTGAAGCAATATTTAAAGGAGAGAGAACAAATGGTGAGCTTGCAAGTTACTTTGCTTCTTCTGATGTTTTTGTTTTCCCGAGCAAAACAGATACTTTTGGAATTGTAATTATAGAAGCTTTAAAATGTGGATTGCCAGTAGCTGCTTACCCAGTAGCAGGACCAAAAGATATTTTTAACGGTACAAACATTGGCTCGTTAAACAACGATCTTAAAAAAGCAGCACTTGAAGCTCTTAAGTCAGATAGAAGCGCTTGCATTGAGCATGCAAAAAAATATACCTGGGAAAATTGCGCAAAAATCTTTTTAAATAGTGCGGTATCAAACCGCTAAAAAATATTTCTTTAGTCTATATCTTTAAAGTATAATCAAATCATGGAATTCTTATTTTACTCTCTTGCTGGAATAATTGTGATCGTAGTAATTGCAGTATCCAGAAAATCAATTGTAGCAGGTATGGAGGCAAGATCCGATATTAAGAGAGAGAACAAACCAAGTAATAATGAAGAGGGAATAGAAGACATCACCAATGAAAATATTGAAAAAACTAATGAGCAAGTAAAGATTATAAATCAAATCGATGATCTAATTTTAATTGTAGATAAATTTAAAAATATCAAATTTTTTAATAGTAGTGCAAAAAAAAAATTTGGAGAAAATAATTTAAATAAGCACGTGGCTACTTTATTGAGAGTTCCTGATTTACTCCAAAATATTGATTTAGTGCTTTTAAAAAAAGAGACAATTACTATGGATTTAGAATTATCCTCTCCCTCATTTCAGTTCTTTAAAGTTCATCTATTCTCTGGACCGACCTCATATGTCGATGATCCTGACTCAGTTGTTTTATTTCTAAAAGATTTAACCGATATTATAAAAGCGCAAAGGTTCAAATCTGATTTTGTAGCTAATGTAAGCCATGAACTTAAAACGCCTTTAGTTTCTATTAAAGGATTTCTAGAAACTATAAGCGGACATGCGAAAGATGATTTAGAAGCACAAAAAAAATTCATACCGATAATGCTTGAGCAAGCTGATAGGATGGAAAGCTTAATTAAAGATTTACTTTCACTAAGTAAAATTGAGTTAGAGGAACATATACAGCCTCAAGATAAAGTAAATTTAAAAGAAATTTTAAATAACGTTGAAGATATCCATCAAAAAAATTTAAAGCCTTTTGAATTTAAAAATAATATAAAAGATGATTTCTTTATAAAAGGCGATCATGAAAAATTAATTGAAGTTTTTTCAAATATTATTGATAATAGTATAAAATATTCAGATAAAAATAAAAAGATTGAAATTAATTGTGGGCAAGGTAACGGAAAAGTTATAGGAGACTCTTATACCGTGTCCATTAAAGATAATGGTATTGGAATTCCAACTGAACAAATTCCTAGAATAACAGAAAGATTTTTTAGAGTTGATGCTGCTAAAAGTAAAAAAGTTGGTGGTACTGGACTTGGAATGGCGATCGTGAAGCACATTGTTAATCAGCATAGAGGTGAGTTAGAAATAAAAAGTGAAGCTCAAAGTGGCACTGAAATAAAGGTTCATTTTTCTAAATTTTAGCAAATATTAAAGTTTAATTATATTTTGTCTTGAGATAGACAGCGAAATAGTTAAAATTCTAGTATGACTAGAATAATGAATTATATAAGTCTGGTTTTATTAAGTTTAATTTTTACAACTGTTAAAGCAGATGTAAATTTAATAGAGAAAACTTTAAGTTCTCAACCTCTTACAGTTTTTGATCTAGGACTTTTAAGATTAAAAAACGATCTTAAGCAAGCTAAAAACGATTTAATTCTTGAAGTAGATAATAAAAATGTATCTACAATTTATACTGAAGCTTTATTTTCTAGAAGAGACGATGGAATTCAATTAATTGTGTCAGCACCGATGAGCACTCATTTAAATGCTAACTCGTACATGGCGGACTCAATTAAATGTAGAAAAATTTTTGAAAAAGTTAAAAATAATCTTTTAAAAGGACAAAACGAGAGCAATATGATTCACTCAAAAGCTGCATCTTATTTAAGTGAAGTATTCACCGCTCCAACACAATGGAATGCTTGGAGATATGATAAAAGTTTTACACAAAAATTAGTTAACTTTGTACAACTAGAAGTTACATTAAAGCCAACTCAAACCTACGCAGTTAAAAATAAAGTAAGACCTTTTAGTTGCGGAGGGTCTTTAGCCTCTGATTATCAACAAATCGAGATAACTAGAAAGTTCAACTAAAAAGTTATCATTTTAATAAATTTGTAACATATCTGTAATAATTAAGAATCCTCTTAATTTTATGAATCCAATGTTTGTTAATTAATTAATAAATGAAAGGATAAACAATGAAAAAACTATCAATCGCTTTAGCTTCATTAGTTGCAATGTTAGTTGTAACTTCTGCTCAAGCTAGAGATCAGATTAAAATCGTAGGTTCTTCAACTGTATTCCCTTATGCAACAATCGTTGCTGAAAGATTTGGTTCGTCTGGTAAATTTAAAACACCAGTAATCGAGTCAACAGGAACAGGTGGTGGAGCTAAATTATTCTGTGCTGGAGTTGGTACAGAGCACCCAGACATAACAAATGCATCTAGAGCTATGAAGGCTAAAGAGTATGCGCTATGTCAAAAAAATGGTGTTGAAGAAATCGTAGAGATTACAGTTGGTAACGACGGAATAACGTTAGCTTATTCTAAAGATGCTAAACCAGTAAACTTTACAAAAAAACAATTATGGGCAGCATTAGCAAAAGAAGTTGCTAAAGATGGTGCGTTAGTACCAAATCCATATAAAAATTGGAGTGATATCGACCCATCATTACCAAACTACCCTATCAAAGTTATGGTGCCTCCAGGAACATCAGGAACAAGAGATGCTTGGAATTCATTAGTAATGAAAAAAGGTATCGATGATGCTTCTAAAAAAGCTGGCGCTAAATATAAAGCGTTAAGAGAAGATGGTGCGGTAATTGAAGTTGGTGAGAACGACTCACTTATTATTCAAAAATTAGCTGCGGACAAAGAAATGTTCGGTTTCTTTGGTTTCAGTTATTTCTTAGCTGCAAAAGATAAATTGCAAGCTGCAAGCATTGAAGGTGGTCAACCAAGTCTATCTTCGATTCAAGATTACAGTTACGCAGTTGCAAGACCTTTATTCTTCTATGTGAAAAAAGCTCACGTGGGCGTTGTACCTGGCTTACATGAATTCGTAAAAGAGTTCACAAGTAAAAAAGCTATGGGTAATAAAGGTTATTTAACTGATATCGGGCTAGTACCTCTAGATGGCAAGTTATACAAAACATCTAGAACTAACGCCACGAAGTTAGTTAACATGCCTGCTAAGAAGTAGTAGTATCAATTAAACAAAAAGGGGGTATTTTACCCCCTTTTTATCTCTGGAAGCTCAATATGAATTTAATACTTGTAACTTTTATTATTCTCTTAGCTTTCACAAGTTATTATTTCGGTAGAAAAAAAGCTCTAGTTATTCAATCATCACAAAGACTTACGGCATTACCAAAATTTTATGGATATTATTTAGCTGCTTGGTGTGCTGCACCAGCATTAATAATTTTTGCTCTTTGGTCAGTTTTTGAACCATCAATAGTTAAAACATTTATTTTACAAGATTACACTGATCAGAACTTAACTAAAAATGAGCTTCAGCTTATTTACACAAAGGTTAAAGCATTAGCCGCAGGAACTTACACGGGAAATATTACTAATTTTCTAGATGAGTCTGCTAATAAGTACATTCAATTAAAAGGAATAGCTAACAGCGCTAAAGTAGCAATTATTTTAGCAATTTTAATTTTCTCTCTGAGTTTTGCGTATAGATCTGTTCAGAAAAATGATCGAATGAGAGAACCAGTAGAAATTTTTCTTAAATGGGTGTTATTTGTTGCATCATTAGGCGCAGTTTTAGTTACAATCGGAATAGTTTTTTCACTTTTATTCGAAGCGATTAGGTTTTTTCAAGCAGTAAAAATCTTTGACTTTATATTCGGAACTCATTGGTATCCTGCTAAAACTTTTGTAAGAGATGGCCAACCAGATCCTGAATTAATGAAGGATGCTTTCGGAGCTGTGCCTTTATTTGCTGGAACTTTTTTTATTGCTTTTATTGCAATGTGTGTTGCCATCCCCATAGGTTTGCTGAGTGGGATATATCTATCTGAGTATGCTGGAAGAGGCGTAAGAAAATATGCGAAACCTATTATTGAGATTTTAGCTGGTATTCCAACAGTGGTATATGGTTTTTTTGCAGCTTTAACCGTCGGTCCTTTTGTTAAAGAAATTGGTAACGCTATGGGTTTAGAAGTTTCAGCGGAGAGCGCTTTAGCTGCAGGAGCAGTTATGGGAGTAATGATAATTCCTTTTATTTCAAGTCTAAGCGATGACGTTATGACGGCAGTACCTCAAAATTTAAGAGATGGGAGTTACGCAATGGGCGCAACAAAATCTGAAACTGTAAAAAAAGTAATTTTTCCAGCAGCCCTACCTGGTATCGTAGGTTCGATACTTTTAGCAGTATCGAGAGCGGTAGGAGAAACAATGATTGTTGTAATGGCCTCAGGACTAGCGGCTAATCTTACAATGAATCCACTTGAGTCAACTTCTACCATTACAGCGCAAATTGTAGTAATTTTAATTGGAGACCAACAATTTGGAGATCCAAAAACTCAATCAGCTTTTGCATTAGGAATATCTTTATTTATAGTAACTTTATTCTTAAATGTAATCGCTCTTTCAGTTGTTAAAAAATATAGGGAAAAATATGAATAGTTTTAAGAAAAATTTATTAAAAAAAAGATATAACGCTGAAAGAAGATTTCAATGGTATGGCAAAATAGCTATAGGATTAGCTTTAAGCTTTTTAGCAGTTTTTATGTTTCAGATATTTTCAAAAGGTTACTCAGCTTTCCAAAAAACTTGGATAGTAACAGAAGTTCATTATGATAAAGAATTACTTTTAATCGATGCAGAAAGCCCATCAAAAGATGATTTAGAAAATGCAGACTATTATGATGTTGCTTACAAAGCTATGACCTCATTAGATCCTGGACTTCCTGAAGAAGAGGATCGTCAATTGATACAAATGGTTTCGTATAAATATGAGGCAGAGGTTAAAGATCTACTTTTAAAAAATCCAGACTATCTAGGTAAAATAGTGCCCATAAAATTAACAGCTTCTGATGATGTTGATCAAGTTCATAAGGGAAATTATCCAAGAGATATTCCTGAGGAGAATAGAAGAGTAAATGATTACCAGTTGCAGATTTACGATATGCTTAATGAAAGAGGAGATATTTTATTAGAGTTTAACATTAGTTTTTTTACAAGTCCTGATTCAAGAGAGGCAGAACTAGCAGGTATAGCTAGCTCGTTTATGGGAACAGTTTTTAGTATACTAGTATGTTTAGCGTTTTCATTTCCTGTTGCAGTGCTAGCTGCAATTTATCTCGAGGAGTTTGCACCAAAAAATAAATTTACAGATTTTATAGAAGTAAACATTAACAATTTGGCAGCTGTTCCATCGATAGTATTTGGTTTGCTAGGTCTTGGTATTTTATTAGCAGTTTTTAATTTACCAAGATCGACACCACTTGTTGGAGGAATTACTTTGTCTCTTATGACATTACCAACAATAATTATTGCTGCAAGAGCTTCTTTAAAAGCTGTTCCCCCAAGTATAAGAGAAGCTGCTTTAGCGATGGGTGCAAGTAATATGCAAACAACCATGCATCATACTGTGCCACTATCAATGCCTGGAACTTTATCTGGAACGATAATTGGCTTGGCTCAAGCTTTAGGGGAAACAGCCCCTTTAATTTTAATAGGAATGGTTGCTTTTGTGAATACAATACCTGGTACGCCAGTTGATCCTGCTGCAAGTTTACCAGTTCAGATATATATATGGTCAGAAAGTGCTGAGAGGGGTTTTGTTGAAAAAGTATCTGCATGTATTATGGTGCTTCTAGCTTTTTTAATTTTAATGAACTTGGCAGCTCAAATCGTTAGACACAAATTTGAAAAGAAATGGAGTTAAATGAGTAAAATAAAAGCGGAAAATGTAAATGTTTATTACGGATCCAAACAGGCATTATTTGACGTCTCTATAGATATAGCAGAAAAAGAAGTTACAGCTTTAATTGGACCATCTGGGTGTGGAAAGTCTACTTTCTTAAGATGCTTGAACAGGATGAACGACGTCATAGAAATTTGTAGAGTTGAAGGCAGTATTAAAATGGACAACCTAGAACTGAATTCAAGAAAGTTAGATGTTGTGAGACTTAGGGAGAACGTTGGTATGGTTTTTCAAAAACCCAATCCATTCCCTAAAACAATTTATGAAAATGTAGCTTATGGTCCTACTATTCACGGTATTGCACAGAGCAAAGAAGAAATGGATCAAATAGTTGAAACAAGTTTGAAAAAAGCTGCCTTGTGGAACGAAGTTAAAGATAGACTTGATGAAATCGGAACTGGTTTATCAGGAGGTCAACAGCAACGACTATGTATTGCTAGAGCTATATCTGTAAGTCCAGAAGTGATTCTTATGGACGAACCATGTTCAGCGCTTGACCCAATAGCAACAGCTCAAATTGAAGAACTTATAGATGATCTTAAAAAAGAGGTCACAATTGTGATAGTTACCCACTCAATGTCACAAGCAGCTAGGGTATCTCAAAAAACAGGTTTCTTTCATTTGGGAAAACTTATAGAATTTGGACCAACAGATAAAATATTTAAAAATCCTGATAATCAGCAAACTCAGGATTATATTACAGGAAGGTTTGGTTAATGAGTGAAAAACCGCACATTGTAAAATCTTACGAAGAGCAACTTCAGTTATTAAAAGATACAATAGTGAAAATGGGAACTGGAGTTGAGAAACAGCTTGAAAACACTATTCAATCTTTAGTTAAAAAAGACATTAGTTTAGCAGAAAAATCTATCAAAGATGACGAATTGACTGATAAGTATGAAATAAATATAGAAGAGCAAGTTGTAAATTTGATTGCCTTAAGGCAACCTATGGCAATAGATTTAAGAGAAACAGTTGTTGCCTTAAAAGTTTCTTCAGACTTAGAGAGAATTGGTGATTTAGCAAAAAACATCTCAAAACGATTAACTAAAATTGGAACTGATTTACCTAATGATATTACTAAAAATTTCGAAATAGCTGGTTTAAAAGCATCAAAACAAGTCAATGCAGTTTTAAATTCGTATTTACATAGAGCTAAAGATACAGCAGAAAATGTTTGGAATTCTGATGAAGAAATAGATCAAATGACTAATTCTAATATGGAAGCTGCAGTAAAGCATTTAGAAAAAAATAAAAACGATATACAAAAAGTAACCCAACTACTTTTCATGCTTAAAAATATTGAGAGGATTGGAGATCATGCAACCAATATTGCAGAGCAAGTTTATTTTCTGATTACAGGAGATTATTTAGAGGGAGACCGACCAAAAGGATAATGAGGGCAAATTTATTCATTGTTGAAGATGAAATGCCCATCGTAACTTTACTTAAATACAATTTAGAAAAAGAGGGTCACAAAGTTGATTATGCAGTCAATGGAGAAGACGCTATTAGAAATATAAAGGAAAAAAATCCTGATTTAATTTTATTAGATTGGATGTTGCCAGATATTTCAGGTGTTGAAGTCTGTAAAAATTTGAAAAGAAGCAATCTTCACAAAAATATCCCTATCATTATGTTAACAGCCAAAGGTGAGGAAGAAGACAAACTTAAAGGATTTGAAACAGGAGCTGATGACTATGTAACTAAGCCATTCAGCCAAAAAGAACTTATTGCAAGAATTAACGCTTTATTAAAGAGATCTAAACCAAGTGTTGCCGCTGATGTTGTAGTATTTGAGGATCTTAAAGTAGATAGAGTTCAACGAAGAGTTTATAGAGCAGATAAACAAGTTATAGTCGGCCCAACCGAATTTAAACTAATTGATTTTTTAATAAAGAATCCAAAAAGAGTATATTCGCGTGAGCAACTTCTAAATTCTGTATGGGGAGATGATATTTATGTTGAGTCCAGAACTATAGATGTTCATATAAGAAGACTAAGAAAAGCAATAAATATTGATGGCAAGAAAGATCTTATCAGAACAGTAAGATCTGCTGGCTATTCCTTAGATGTTTGAAGATCTTTTGGCTTTATAAATGATATTAATTTTCCTTTAACTTCTGATAACTTTTCCCAATCATTGAAATTAAAACTTATTTCAGCAACGGCTGCAGTAGGAAATTTTCTTTTTAAATTTTCAAATTGTTCAGAGTTTTCTTTAAGACAGATTCGATTTATGAGTTCACTAATTGAAGGTTCATGATTGATTAAAAGTAAAGTTTTATAATTATCAACTGTTTGTTTTAAGATATGAATAATTTCATCCTCACTAGCATGATAAAGCGCTTTTTTTTTAATAATTTTCTTAAAACTGATTTTTTCTGACAATATATTTAATGTTTGTATTGTCCTTTTAGAGGATGAGCAATAAACTAAATCAAATTTTAATTTCTTTTTAATAAAAAATTCACAAATTAATTTTGCTGAATTTACCCCTCTTTTATTCAATGGCCTGTCATGATCATCTAAATTTGGAAAATCCCAACTAGATTTAGCATGTCTCATCGCATATAATTTAAACATATTTTTAATTTAACATTTAAATATGTCGAAAGCATCATTTTCAGAAAACGCTAATATTAGCAATCAACTCATAAACAGAGAATTATCTTGGCTTCAGTTTAATGATCGTGTTTTAGAAGAATCAAAAGATAAAACAAATCCTCTATTTGAAAGAGTAAAATTTTTATCAATCGCAGGTACAAATTTAGATGAATTTTTTATGGTAAGAGTCGCTGGACTTTTTAATCAAATTAAAGATGGTTTTGACGAATTAAGCGCAGATGGATTAACTGCAGAGGATCAATTGAATAGGGTCGTATTAAAAACTAAAGATCTATTAAAGAAGCAAAACGAAGCATTCCTAGAGTTGAAAAAAGAGCTATCGAAAGAAAAAATTTTCATTCGAAAAATGTCAGAACTAAATAAGAAGGATCTTATGTATCTAAGAGAATATTTTCAGGAAACAATTTATCCTATAATAACACCTACTGCCATTGACCCATCACATCCCTTTCCTTTTATACCAAATAAAGGCCAAGCAATTTTACTAAGAATGACTAGAATAAAAAAAAAAAGAGAACTAAATGCAATTATAGTTATACCAAGAGCACTTCCAAAATTTGTATCTCTAAACAATTCTGAAACAATAAATGAATTTGTCACAATTGATGACGTAATTTGTAAATTTGCTAATGAAATATTTCCAGACCATAATATCGAGGCAAGTTTGCAGTTTAAAATAATTAGAGACAGCGAAATTGAAATAGATGATGAAGCTGCTGATCTTGTGAGATATTTTGAAAAAGCAATTAAGAAAAGAAGAAGGGGAAACGTAGTTAAACTCGAAGTAATCACTAATTCAAACAAAAAACTTTTAAATTTTATTTCAAAAAAATTTAAAATGGATGAAGATCATATTTATGAGGTTGAAGGATTGGTTGGAATACAAGATATAGATGAAATTTGTAAAAAGAAAGATCCAAAGCTGAGATTTAAAAAGTTTAATCCTAGAGAAGTTGAAAGATTGAAGGAATTTGATGATAAATTTTTTTCAGCTATAAGAAGTAAAGATTTTGTTGTACACCACCCTTTTGAAACTTTTGATGTAGTAATTCAATTTTTAGAAGCTGCAGCAAAAGATCCCAAAGTTATCGGTATCAAACAAACTTTGTATCGAACCACACCTGACTCTCCTATCGTAAAAGCACTAAGTAGAGCAGCAGAAAACGGAAAAGTTGTTACAGCCGTAATAGAAATAAAAGCTCGATTTGATGAGGAAGCTAATATTGAATTATCTAGGAAACTAGAGAAAGCTGGCGTTCAAATTGTTTACGGATTCGCAAAATATAAAACGCATGCAAAGGCAAGTTTAGTTTTAAGAAAAGAAGGAGCTAAAACGCGAAGCTATGTTCACTTAGGTACAGGAAACTATCATCCAATTAACGCAAAAATTTATACTGACTTATCACTGTTTAGCTCTAATCAAGACTTGGCCAAAGATGTCGAAAAATTTTTCAATTATGTAACTGGTTATGCAAAACCAAAAAAATTGAATAAAATTTTTATGTCTCCATTAAATAGCAGGAATTTTTTTGAAGAAAAAATTGAAAATGAAATTGTAAATGCAAGTAAAGGAAAACCTGCAGAAATATGGGCAAAAATGAATTCTCTTGTAGACCCTGGAATTATTAAGAAATTTTATGAAGCTTCAAACGCAGGAGTAAAAATAAATTTATCAGTAAGAGGAGTGTGTTGCTTAAGACCTGGAATTAAAGGTCAATCTGAAAATATAAAAGTAAAAAGCCTTATTGGCAGATTTTTAGAACACTCAAGAATTTATTGTTTTGCAAATGGTAGCTCTATGCCCTCTCGAGAGAATCAGGTATATATTTCATCTGCAGATTTAATGCCTAGAAATTTAGATAGAAGAATTGAAATTATAATTCCGATAGAAAACAATACTGTGCATGAGCAAATTTTAGATCAAATTATGTTAGCTAACTTTAAAGATAAATCAGAAACATGGTATTTAGATAGTTTGGGAAACTACCATAAAGAACAAGAAAAAGGCTTTTCCGCACATTCCTATTTCATGAAGAACCCAAGTTTATCAGGTCGTGGTAAGTCAATTTTAAGAGCTAAACCTCAAAATTTAAGATTAGTAAAATGAAACCAGAATTAAAAAATCTTTTTAAATTTCAGTCTAATAAAAAGTCTAAGCAAGCCATAATAGATCTTGGATCAAATTCAGTAAGAATGCTCATATACGATAATTTTAAAATTTCTCCAATCCCAGTCTTTAATGAAAAAGCAGTTTGCAAACTTGGAAAAAATTTAGATAAATCTAAAAAACTAAATCCCGATGGAATTAAAGGTTCTTTAAAAGTTCTAAATAGATTTAAAGAAATTTTAGATATTTCAGACGTTCAAGATTTAGAAATTATTGCAACAGCAGCTTTTAGAGAGGCCACTGATGCAAGTGAATTTTTAAGAGAAATTGAAAAAATATTTAATAAAAAACCACTAGTATTATCTGGCGAGGAAGAAGCAAGAACATCAGCAAATGGTGTAATGGTAGGATTTGATGAAGTAGATGGATTAGTTGCAGATTTAGGAGGTGGAAGTTTAGAACTTGCCAGAGTTTCTAAAAATCAAATTTTTGAAACAACCTCTTTACCTCTTGGAGTATTAAGACTTGAAAATAATCCTATTATAAAAAAAAGAAATTTGGGAAAATATGTTAGAAAACTTTTAAGAGATGAAAAATGGCTTTCTAAAAAGAAATTTAAAAATATTTATTTGGTAGGAGGGACTTGGAGATCATTATTTAAATATCATCTCTTTAAAGAAAAACACCCATTACATATTTTGCATCAATATAAACTCTCAAAAGATGTAGCAGTAAAATACTTAAATAGAATTTCAAAATTTAATAAATCATCTTTGAAATCAATGGAATATATTACTAAATCTAGAACTCCCTATTTACCTTTTAGCTCTATAATACTAAACGAAATAATTGAAGCAGCAAGCCCCTCAAAAGTTATTTGCTCAATCAGTGGACTGAGAGAGGGACATATGAATACAATTATAAACCAAGGAATGAGCGAGGATGAAATTTTCAAATTAAAAACTGACGGTATATCTTTTAAAAAAGGGGACTATGGAAAGAGTTTTGAGAAATATTTTAATTTTATTTCACCATTATTTGAAGACAACGAATATTTTAATCGAAGATTACTAACCTTGGCTTGCATCTTAAGTAAAATGGATTGGGGCCTAGGAGCTTTTCAAAAAGCAGAATTAGTTTTTATGGAAGTGTTAAATACTCCATTACTAAAACTAGAACATAGAGATAGAGTAAAAGTTGCATCAGCAAGTTTTTGGAGACATTGTGGCTTAAAATATAATCCGAATTATCAGTTTTTATCCTTATTAAATAACAACGAAATTTTATCCTCAAAGCAAGTGGGATCTGCTTTAAGATTAGCAGAGTCACTCACTAGCATGTCTTCTTTGTTGTTAGATGAATTTAAAATTTATAAAAGAAATAAGACTATTTTTTTGAAAATACCTAACAATCATAGCGATATTGTCTCAAAACAAGTAACTAAAAGACTTAAAAACCTGGCAAGAGAGATGAATGTCGATTCCAATATCATTTATTCTTGAAAATTAATAAATCTTTAACTTAATTTAAATATTTTTTTAGCATTTATATATTATTAACTGATTAACAGTCTCCCAACTGTGTTGTTAATTAATTAGCCCATCAGCCCAAGGTATCAATATTTCCTTGGGCTGGCCTCCAATTACAAAATAATTTTTCTGATTAAATAGACAGCCAATATTCCACCAAGCATCTCAGCAATGATATAGCTAGGAGTATTTAAGTAATTAATTCCAGTAAATGTGTCTGTAAAAGTTCTTGCGATTGCTACCGCTGGATTTGCAAATGAAGTTGAAGAGGTAAACCAATACCCCGCTGTAATAAAAGTAGCTACTGATGAAGCGACCACAAGTTTGCCGCTCTTTAAAGATCCAAATATCACAAAAATTAATCCAAAAGTTGCAATGATCTCAGCTGTAAAAATATTTATTCCAGGTCTAATCTTCTGTGAAAGCTGCAACAAAGGAAGATCAAACATAAAATTTGCTAACATTACCCCTAACATGCAACCTAAGATTTGAGCAGAGATATAAGTGATAATTAAATTTTTTTTAATCTTGTTGGTAAAATACATTGCTAAAGTAACGACAGGATTGAAATGTGCGCCGGAGATATCACCGATTGAAGTAATCAGAACAAATAATCCTGCACCTGTAGCTAAAGTATTCGCTATTAACATTACAGCGATATCATCAGTTAGATTTTGAGCCATAATACCTGAACCAACAATAATCATGACTAAAAAACAACTTCCTATAAATTCACCAATAAATATCTTTTTACTTTTCATTTTTTACCCAATGTTTAATTTTTTCATTAATTATATTATAAGTTTCTTCAGCTATTAAATTTATTTTATCTTTATTTTTAGTTTTTTTAATTTTTTCAACAGGGTCCGCGATGTCCCAGTGCGTAATGGTCTTTTTTTTGGGCCATACAGGACAAACTTCTTTATTGGCGTTATTACAAACTGTAATCACGTAATCAATATCAATATCATTTTTTAAAAATTCATCAAAATTTTTCGAATAATACGTGGCTAAATTAAATTTTTTTCCTTCAAGATACTCTTTAATGTAGGGATTGATTTTCCCTGAAGGATTACTTCCAGCGCTAAATGCGATGAATTGATTTCGGAAATTATTGTTTACAATACTTTCCGCTATTATGCTTCTCGCAGAGTTTCCAGTACAAACAAATAATATTGTTTTTATTTTCCTCATAAAAAATGTATTGAAGTGTCCCGAACTTACGGAACCAAAATTTGATAAAAACCAATAATAAATAATGGAATCTGTAACCCAAAATTGGTTAATATTGCTTTATCCTTAGAAATAAAACCTGCAATAGTCCAACCAACAACTCCCGCTCCATGAAACATTATATTTACTGGATACATATTCAAATTTGTTAATAAAATACCTGTAAGAACTAAAAAAGTACTTAACCATTTAAGGTATTTTTTAATAAACTTCATAATCAATTATATGATTGTAATGTTAAAGTTTTGTTAACCAGACGAGGCTTTAACTTTTTTCTCGATAAATTCTGGTATCTCATCACCAAGATCATCGTCTTTTTGGTTTTTAGGTTGAAAGGCATACAAAACATGAAGTTTGCAATAAGGGAAATCTCCTTCAGGTTTTCTACCGCAGAAATAGAATTTTTCCTCATTAGGATGACCTATAGGCCATTTGCAAGTTTCATCAGTAAGTTCTTCCAATGATTTAGGGTTTTCTGGCTCGAAGTTTTTATCTAATAATATTGATTGAAATTTAGCTTTTCTTGATGTTGGCGCTGGTCCTCTTCTAATCTGCTTATTGTCATTGGTTCTAGGTGAATTAGATTGCTTAGAAGGCGCTCTAGCTTCTAAATTTAACCTATGAGCTTTTCCAATTACTGCGTTTCTAGTAGTGTCACCTAATGCTTCGGCTATCTGACTTGCAGTATGCCCTTTAGACCAGAGTTCTTTTAATTTTGCGACTTTTTCTTCTGTCCAACTCATAGTATATAATTACAATATTTAGTAATTATTAAAAACTTAGGGCATAATATTGGGGTTTAAAACATTAAAACGCATCAAAGCTGTGAGTAGATTTAGTTTTGCACAGTTTTTTTAATAACAGGTTATAAGACTATCAATGGTTGAAATTTCGAAAAAATATAAAATTGGAAAAAGAAGATTTGGATTAGTGAATTGGTACGGAACATGGACTTTATATAAAAAAGAAGTTCTACGATTCTTAATTGTGTGGATACAAACTATTTTTTCCCCACTAGTTTCATCTTTACTGTTTTTACTTGTTTTATCTTTAGCTATTGGAGCAGATAGAGGCGATGTACTTGGAGTGCCTTTTATAACTTTTTTAGCGCCAGGGTTGATTTCTATGCAGGTAATTCAGCAATCTTTTTCACATTCCTCATCATCTTTTATGATTAAGAAAATTGATGGAACTATAGTTGATTTATTATTTGCTCCCTTATCTGCTGGAGAAGTTACCATCTCAGTTTCACTTGCAGCTGTAACAAGAAGTTTATTAATCGGAATAGTTTCAATTATTGTATTTAAATTAATTATAGATATTGAAATCAAAAACTATTTAACACTTATAGCCTTTACTTTGCTTTCTTCTTTTGTTTTAGGAAACATCGGAATAATTGCTGGATTATGGGCTGAAAAATTCGATCATATGGCAACAGTTACTAATTTTGTAATAGTTCCATTATCTTTCTTATCAGGCACTTTTTATTCAATAGAGAGACTCCCTGACTTTTTGCAAGCAGTAAGTAAAGTTAATCCGTTTTTTTATATGATTGATGGTTTTAGATATAGTTTTATTGGCACTTCAGACGGTTCAATCTCTATTGGGTTGGTATATTTAACTGCCTTAAGCTTTGTTAGCTGGCTTGTTTGTTATTTATTGTATAAAAAAGGCTATAAAATAAAATCATGAGTAAAATTTTAAATACTTATAACAGAAAGAAAATCTCTTTTTCTAAAGGAAAAGGAAGTTTCTTATATACAACGAATGGAAAGAAATATTTAGATTTCGTTCAAGGAATTGCAGTAAACTGTCTTGGCCATGCTAACGACTACTTAATTAGATCTATCAATAAACAATCTAAAAAATTATGGCACGTTTCAAATGTTTTTACTATCCCTGAGCAAGAGAGATTGGCAAAAAGATTAGCCCAAAAAACATTTGCTGATTATGTAACTTTTCAAAATTCTGGTGCAGAAGCAACGGAGGCTGCTATAAAATTCGCTAGAAGATATTTTTATTCAAAAGGTCAACCAAGAAAAAATAGAGTTCTTTGTATTAATAATAGTTTCCATGGAAGAACTATCGCAGCTATTTTTGCTAGTAACAGTAAAAAAGCAATTGAAGGTTTTAAACCTAAAGTAGATGGTTTTGATCACTTTAATTTTGGTGATCACAAAGGTTTAGAAAAAGCGATAACCAGCAGAACTGCTGCTATCATGGTTGAGACAATAATGGGAGAAGGTGGCATTAAAGTTATTCCAGATTTTTGTCTCAAAGGCTTGAGAAAATTATGTAATAAGAAAAAAATTTTATTAATTCTTGATGAAGTTCAGTGCGGAATTGGAAGAAGTGGTAAATTCTTTGCATTTGAATATGCAAAAATTAAACCTGATATTGTCCCAATAGCAAAAGGGATCGGCGGCGGCTTTCCGATAGGTGCAGTTTTAGTTAATAAAAAAGTAGCATCAGGGATGAAGCCGGGAACTCATGGATCAACATTTGGTGGAAACCCACTAGCAATGAGCGCGGGAAATGCGGTGATGGATATCATGTTTAAAAAAGGTTTTTTAAATAATGTAAGTAAAAATGGAAAATATTTTTTAAATCAACTTGATAAAATTAAAAATAAGTATCCTAAGATTATTAAAGAAGTTAGAGGCAAAGGATTACTGATTGGACTTTGTCTTAAAGTAAATCAAGCTAAATTTATTCAAAAACTTTTAGATAATAATTTATTGACAGTAAGAGCTGCTGAAAATGTTGTCAGACTTTTGCCTCCTTTAAATGTAACAAAGAGCGAAATAAACTTAGGTTTAAAAATAATAGAGAAAGTTTGCAAAAAATTTTAAATGAAAAACTTTATAAATATCTCTGACTGTTCCTCAGTAGAGCTTAGAGCGATTATTGAAGAAGCAAAGAAGAGAAAACAAAATAGATCTGCATTAAATAAATCTGCACCTGATGAAGATAAGCCCTTTGAAGGTAAGTCGATGGCTATGATTTTTGAAAAACCCTCAACAAGGACAAGAATGTCATTTGACATCGCTGTTAAACAATTAGGTGGATCATCAATTATTTTAAATCCGGATGGTATACATTACGGTAAAGGAGAAGAGACTTTAAAAGATACAGCAAAAGTTTTATCTGAGTACGTCGATATCATTATGTTGAGAACCTCATCTCACAAAAATTTAGAGGAATTCGGAAAGTATTTAGATATCCCAATTATCAATGGCCTCTCAGATGTGAGCCATCCATGTCAAATTATGTCTGATATTCTTACTTATGAAGAAAGTAATGGTTCTATTGAGGGGAAAACTGTTTCTTGGATTGGAGATGGTAATAATAATATGTCAAATTCCTTAATAGAAGCTGCTGGGAAATTTAATTTTAAACTTAATATTGGTTGCCCAAAAAAATATTCTCCAAATAAAAATATTTTGAAGCTAGCGAAAAAGGAGAAAGTCAAATTAACAATTACTTCTAAACCTCTAGAAGCGGCTACTGGCGCTGATTGTGTTATGACTGATAAATGGATCTCAATGAATGATAAAGTAAATAAAATTTCTAAAAAGAAAACTTTAAAACCTTATCAAGTTAATAAGAAAATAATGAGCAAGGCAAAATCAGACGCTATTTTTATGCATTGTCTTCCAGTGGGAAGAGGAGAAGAGGTTACAAATGAAGTAATAGATGGAAACCAATCAGTAGTTTGGAGACAAGCACTAAATAGAGTGCACGCTCAAAAAAGTATTATTAAATGGTGTCTCGATTAGGGTAAAGGTTTTGGATTATCACCTTTTGAATTCATATATAAAATAACTGACGCTCTGTCCTTTTCTTTTCTAAGTCCGGCAAAAGCCATTTTAGTTCCTTTAATATATGCTTGCGGTTTAATTAAGTAACTATTCATTTCTTCAAAAGACCATTCTTTCGCGTAAGCAACCATTGCTTTGGAATATTTATAATCACTTACTGAACCAGCTGTTCTTCCAATCACATTCCATAAATTTGGTCCTATCATGTTTTTTCCACCAGCTGCAATCATATGACAAGCGCTACATTTTTTAAAAACTTTTTCTCCGTGTGCTAAGTCTCCCATAGCCAATAAAGCTTTTATATCTACTATTTCAGGTACCTTTTCATTAGACTCAGTCGTCCCACTAGTTGAGGCAACCTCTAATCCTTCAACCTTATAGGCCGTTTGCTCAGGTTTCTCCACGTGGAATAATATGTCTGTGAATTTTCCAATACCAATAACAATAAGGGCTGTTAGAAGGACTGCGGCTATTATTTTATTTATTTCAAAACTATCCATAATTTTGGTAAATACTAATCAGACGTATAACACGAGTTTAAAAAAAAAAACTTAAAATTACCAAATTTTTTTGCGTCTCTAGGACGCATAATTATGAATAAAACTGCAATAATAATACCCTCAAGATTGGATGCTATACGATTACCCAATAAACCTCTTAAACTTATAAATAATAAAGAGATGATTCTACATGTTTATGAAGCAGCCATGAAGGCAAATGCTGGGGAAGTTTTTGTAGCAACTCCAGATAAAAAAATAATCGACACTGTAAAAAAAATTGGAGGAAATGCGATTTTAACAGAAGAAAATCATCAAACCGGAACCGATAGGGTATTTGAGGTCTTTAAAAAAAATTTAAATGCTAATCCAAACATAATTGTCAATTTACAAGGTGATATGCCAAATATCTTACCAGAGACTATAAATAATTTAGTCGACTATATGAATAAAGGTCATTGTGAAATAGGAACTTTAGCAAGTAAATTAAGTTCAAATGAAGAATTAGATGATGATAATATTGTTAAGGTCTTAGTGAAAGAAAAGTTAGAAACAGGGATGTACGTTAAAGCCCTAGATTTTGTTAGACTCAAAAATAAACAAGATCTTCACCCTTATCATCATATTGGTATTTATGCCTTTACTAATAGAGCCTTATCGCGTTATGTAGGTTTTAAAAGATCAAAACTTGAACTTGAAAGAAAATTAGAACAATTAAGAGCTATGGAAAATGGAATGTCTATTCACGTTGGTTATGTGGACTCAT
>CACPPH010000004.1 GCA_902635795.1 uncultured Pelagibacteraceae bacterium | reverse complement strand
CATGAATCTTTAATTAATTAATGTTTTATTAATAAACGAATCATTAAGATTTGTTTTAAAACAAGGGAGAAAAGATGGCTAAAAGAAGAAAAAAAGCTAAAAAGAAAACTAAAAAGAAAGCAAAAAAGAGAAGAAGAAGAAGATAGTTTTCTCTTTAACTAAACGCCCTTTTTATCTTTTTAAAGAGGGCGTTTTTTTATTGCATTTCCTCAGAAATCTTTGTTCGACCTAAAGCTTTGTCCATTTTTTTTTCAACATCTTCCGAACTTATATTGAGCACAGCTTCAAATTCTGATTTTAGCCTATCGTAGGCTTTTTCAAACAATTGCCTCTCCGAATAGGATTGATCTGCAATTATGTCTGAATTTTTATTAAGATCTTTTACTACTTCAGCTAATTCATAAATTTTACCAGAATTTATTTTTTGATCATATTCCTGAGCTCTTCTGCTCCACATAGTCCTTTTTATTTTTGGTTTAGTTTTTAAAATTGAGATACATTTATTTATCTGATTTATAGAAGATATAGGTCTCATTTTTGATTGTTGATTAATAGGAACAGTTAACGTTAATTTTTCTTTTTCAACAAATATTTTGTAAAACTGTATATCAATATCTCCAATTGTAGCCTTTTCAATTGATGTAATTTTTCCAACACCATGTTTTGGATATACAACAAAGTCTTTAATATTATATGTTCTTTTTTCTGAAGGTTGTTTTTTAATTTTCTTTATTTCTGGTTTTTCATCTTGACCTGGGATAGAAGATTTTTTTTCCTGCGGTTTTAATGGTGATTTAACTTTTAAGTTTTTTAATTTTTTAATTTTTTTAGGTTTTTTAACCTTTTTTACTTTTTTCTTTTTTGGCATTTACTATTTTCCTGGTTTTTCAGAAAAGTGTTCTTTAAACTTATTTTTAACATTTCTAAACTTTTCATGATTTTCCATCGGTTCCTTTTTTTTTGAGATATTTGGCCATATTGCAGAAAACTTTTTATTTAGCAATAACCATTTTTCTTTTTCCTCAATACTATCATCTGTATCTGCTTTAATAGCTTCAATAGGACACTCAGGCTCACAAACCCCACAATCAATACACTCATCTGGATTTATAACTAGCATATTTTCTCCTTCATAAAAACAGTCGACAGGACATACCTCAACACAATCTGTTAGTTTACATTTAATACATTCGTCTTTTACAATATATGTCATTAAGAATTTAACAATTTAAGTTTAATTTCGGCACATTCTTTATCTGGGAAATATATCAAGCCACAAATTCTCCTCATCAAATTAGCCTCGTATTGGTCCACTGAGTTATCGGAGATAATTACTTTCCAAAGATGTTCAATAATATCTTTTTTTATTTCAAGTGAATTTTTTTTAATTACATTTGTATAATTAAGTAATTGATTAGAGTTATTCTCTATTTCCTCAGCTTCCTCTAATATTTTAGATGCATCCTCATTTTTTAAGTAAGATTTTATAAAATCTTTTACTAAATCTTTTTCATGATCCGAATAAATTTCATCTATATTCGCTGCATGAACTAATAATGCAGATATACCCACTACACTCTCTTTATCTAGTTTATTCATTTATTTAATGTTTAAAGTTAGGAGTTTATTAAATGGATTTTCTTTTTTGTCAAATCGTATTATTTTCTCTTTTTTCTTTTTTTCTCCCTTAAAAATATAAGTATCTATTGATTTATCTTTTTTGTAATTCATAAAAGTCATTAATTTATAAAAATTTTCTTTAGAACACCCTAATAAATTCATCATTTCAGCATTTACCTTAAATTTTTTATCTTTAGTATTTTCTAATATTTTTAAAAACAACTTTTCCAAGATATCAATTCTCACAAAAAATTGTTTAAACTTTTCAAAACCACATAATAGTAAAAAATTTTTATCCAATTTGTCTGCAGAAATAAAATTCAATCCTGATTGAGGTATCTTGTTTTTATTAGATAAATTATAAAATATTTTCCAAAGACTTATCCTGAATTTAACAGCTTTTGGTTTCAACATTTTTGGAAGATAAATATGGTATCTTCCAATCTTAATGCCCATACCCCACAATTTTTTTCTTTCTTCGGATGGGATTAACTTCACTATCTGATCAATTTCATTTCTTTTTATTACTCCATTATTTTCATAAAGTTGAAAAACTAATCCTCTAAGATACTGGTTTGTGATTTTGTGTTTTGTTAAAAGCACGAGATCACCTAAAACTTCATTAATATATTTTGTAAGCCAATTATTTAAAAATTTTATTAATTTTGATTTTGACTCATCATTTAAAGAATCGTCAGCAATAATATCTATTTGAGGGTTAAGGTAATTACTGCCCTTTTTTAATCTTGCAATTGGATTATTTCTCCAAATAATTTTATTATCATTATTTAAATCTATTTCTGTTTTTTCAAGTATTTCCTCAACTCTTTTCACTAACTCTTTTTCAATACCTTTTCTTGCAGCTTTTCTGATTGATTTAATATCTGTATCGAGTGTTTTTGACGTTACTTCTATTAAAAATTTAAGTCCTTTAAGTTCACCTATAAGCTGACCATCAATATAGATTTTATTATCATCATTTATTTCTGTATTTAATACAAAATCTTGTTTAAGACTTCTTGAAAGAATACTAATTTTTTTATCTATAAAACTTTTTGTCAATTCATCGTGAAGTTTGTCCGAAAGTTTATCCTCTATACTCTTAGTTAGTTGAACCCAATAGTCAGAATTTTCGACCCAGTTTTTTTTATTAGCAACGTAAGACCAAGTTCTTACATTCGAAAGTCTGTGAGAAAGCAAATCTACATTGCCATGATCTTTTTCTAAACCTTTAAGCTGTTCTTTCATAAAAGTGCTTGGAATTCTTTTCTTCCTTGTTGTTAAAAATTGAAAAACTTTATCAACTACATTTATATGTTGACCATAGGCTTTCTTTTCAAAATCTGGTATCTGACAACATTCCCAAAGAATTTCTAAATTTTTATGGTAGATTATATTATTTGCACCTTTTTTAAGAAAAAACCTCAATACACTTTCATCAAGTGAATCATTAGTTCTTAAAAGATTTTTTTTATTTGGTTTAAGCTCCAGTGAGGAAATAAGATTTTCGGGATTTTTGAAGTCTAAGTTGGAGTTCCTCCAATAAATTGTTTTAGTCTCAGGTAAATTATGTTTTTCTATTTTTTCGATCTCATCTGAATTTAATGTATCACAATCACCAGTTGTTCCAAATCCACCATCATTTTTAAATCGACCAGCTCTGCCTGCAATTTGAGACATCTCAATTAAATTTAGTCTCCTAGTTTTTTTTCCATCAAATTTTTTTAAATTTGAAAAATAAATTTCATTTATATCCATGTTTAATCCCATACCAATTGCATCTGTTGCAATTAAGTAATCAACATCTCCAGATTGATATAAACCAACTTGAGAATTTCTTGTTTTCGGACTTAATGAACCCATTATTACAGCTGCTCCACCTTTTTGTCGTCTCACTAATTCCGCAATTGCATAAACTTCCTCAATTGAGAAAGCTATAACTGCAACTTTCCTGTCTAATTTAGAAATTTTTTTTACTCCTGAATAACTTAATTTGGAGTATCTTTGCTTTTTTTCAAACTCTACATTACCAACTAAGTCTCTAATAATATTTTCCATCACTTGCGATCCTAAAAACATTGTAAGTTTGCTACCACGTGACTCTAATAACCTTTGAGTGAAGATATGACCTCTTTCCCTATCTGCACACATTTGAATTTCATCAATTGCAACAAAATCAACCTCTTTATCTTTAGGCATGGACTCAACTGTGCAAATAAAATAATCAGCAGTGCTAGGAATTATTTTTTCTTCACCTGTTATTAATGCTACTTTTTCAGGACCTACCTTGCTAACACATTTGTCGTAAACTTCTCTAGCCAAAAGCCTTAAAGGCAATCCAAAAATACCTGTTTCGTGCTCAAGCATTTTTTCTATAGCCACATAAGTTTTACCTGTATTTGTAGGTCCTAGTATTGCAATGATCCTGTCTGATTGTTTTTTCATTTTTGTGTAAGCTAATTTTATTTATACTATATGTAGATCAAAGTTGAGAACAAAATATGATTAAAACATGACCGAATCAATTTGTCAAATGTTCCTATTTGAACATTTAATTTGACTTTCAATGGGCAGTCCCCGTATAGGTAAGTTGTTTAAATGAGTTCAAAAGTTAAAAAAAATATTTTAAAATTAAAAGACTCCTCTACTTTAGCTATCAACGAAAAATCAAAAAAATTGATTAAATCTGGTAAAAAAATTTACAGATTTGGTTTTGGACAATCACCATTTCATATTCCAGAAAGAGTTGTTGAGAAGTTAAAACTTAATGCACACAAAAAGGAGTACTTGCCCATACAAGGTTTACCTGAACTAAGAGAGAAAATTTCAAATCATTTATTTAAAAATACAGGCGTAAGGTATTCAAAAGAAAATATTTTAATTACCCCAGGATCCAAAGAGGCAATGTTGTTAATGCACGTTGCATTTAATGGAGAAATTTTAACCCCAGCCCCAAGCTGGGTATCTTATGAACCACAAGCACAAATTGGTTCTAATAAAGTTCATTGGCTGGAAACTTCTAAAGCTAACAACTGGTTTCCAACAGCAAGGGAACTTGACATGAAATTAAAGAAAATAGGAAAAAATAAAAATATTATTTTTATATTAAACTCACCGAATAATCCATCTGGAGCAATCTGTAAAAATTTAAGAGAATTAGCTCAAGTAGCTAAAAAATATAAACTATTAATTTTATCAGACGAAATATATACAGATCTCTCATTTGATAATAGTTACAACTCTATTTCAGAATTTTACCCAGAAGCTACATTCATTAGCGGTGGATTAAGCAAATGGTGTGGGGCAGGAGGTTGGAGACTTGGGTTTCTAGCAGTCCCTAATGGATCAAAACAATTTATTAATAGTTTAAAATCATTAGCAAGTGAATCATATTCAACTGTAAATACACCAACCCAGTTTGCTGCGGTTGAAGCTTATGAAGGTGACTATGAGCAGTACAAGCTGAAAGTAAGATCTATACTTAATTCAGTTGGAAACTATGTTTATAATAATCTTAAATCAAATAAAGTTATAATAAATCCACCTCAAGGAGCTTTTTATTTAATGCCTGAATTTAAAAATAAAAAATTTAAAACTTCAGCTCAATTATGCGATGTAATATTAAAAGAGACTGGTGTTGCAATGCTTCCCGGATCAGATTTTGGATTTAAACCAAAAAAAATGCTTACTAGATTAAGCTATACAGACTTTGACGGTGTAAACTTTTTTAAAAATGTAAAAGACTATAATTCTATTAGTGAAGAAATGGTCAAGACCTATGCCCCAAATGTAGTTGAAGGCACCACTAAGCTCTCAAATTGGGCCAAAAATTTATAAGAATCTCTTTGACCTCTTACTAATAACGTAGTTAAATTAATCATTATAACAAGAGGAGTACACATGAAAAAAATGATGTCATTGATTTCAGCGGTACTAGTAATGTTTGCTTTTTCAAGCCCCATTACATCAATCGCTAAATCAGCAGAGTTCTTTACAATAGGAACAGGCGGTCCTACTGGAGTTTATTTCCAAACAGGTAACGCTATTTGTAAAATGTTACATAAATCAGCAATAAGTGCTGACCATGGTAGAAAAAAAGGTACAGCTAAAGCTTACAGATGTACTGCACCTTCAACAGGTGGATCAAACTACAATATTGGACAAATCAAAGATGGTGAGTTTCAATTTGGTGTTGCTCAGTCAGACTGGCAGTATCATGCTTACAATGGTTCAAGCAAATGGGAAGGAAAACAGTTCAGTGACTTAAGAGCTGTATTTTCTGTTCACAACGAACCTTTCCAAATTTGGGCAAGTAAAAAATCTGGAATTAAAAATTTCAAAGGCCTAAAAGGAAAAACAGTAAACATCGGTAACCCGGGTTCTGGTCAAAGAGGAACAATGGAAGAATTAATGAAGGCTATGGGTGCAGATATGAGTATGTTCAAAGCAACTACTGAACTTACTTCTTCTGAACAAGTAAAAGCTCTTTGCGATGGTAAAATAGATGCATTTGGATACTCAGTAGGATTTCCAAATGGTGCTATGGAGCAAGCAGCTACTTGTAAAGCGAAAGCTAGCCCAATCAATTTAACTGGTGCGCCAGTACAAGGCTTAATTGATGGAGCTGACTACTATGCAAAAGCTGTAATTCCAAAAGGAACATATTCTAATCAGAAAAAAGACGCTACAACGTTTGGTGTAAAAGCTACAGTTGTTACAAGCGCTAATGTTTCTGAAGAGCTTGTATACTTAGTAACAAAAGCGGTGATGGAAAACTTTGATGATTTCAGAGCTCAACACCCTGCTTTTGGACCACTGGAAAAGAAAAACATGATAGCTGATGGTTTATCAGCTCCGTTACACCCAGGTGCAATTAAGTACTACAAAGAAGCTGGATTAATGTAATTCAACTTTATAGTTTAATTAAAAAAGGCCCAATATTTCTTGGGCCTTTTTTTTTAGAATAAGGTATCTTAGCTAAAATGAATCAAAACATTCAAAGTAAGATAAAAGATAAAATACAAGAAGATATTTCTCCAACTCGAAATTTATCAGGAGTCCATTTAAAAATAGTTTTTAGTATAGCTATTCTCTGGACTTTTTTTCAACTTTGGTACGCCTCTCCTTTTCCTTTTTGGTTTAATTTTGGAATGTTTAAAGGATTGCCTGCTAGAGCCATTCATCTAGGTTTTGCTTTAACTTTAGCTTTTTTAATTTTTCCAGCAGTTAGAGGAAAAAAAATTTCAATAATTGATATTATTATCAGTATTACCGGGGCGTTAAGTTGTTTATATATTTATTTTTTCTATGACGATTTAGTAAATAGAGGCGGTATCCTTTTAGTAAAAGAGATATTTGGTTTTAAAGTTCCAGTTGAACTTATAATTGGGGCCATAGGTATATTGATTTTATTAGAAGCAACTAGACGAGCTATAGGCTTACCTTTAGTTATAATTGCAGTCTGTTTTCTCTTGTTTTCTTATTTCGGAAAGTATGCTCCTGATATTATCTCTCACGGCGGACTTTCTGTAAAAAGACTAGTAGGATTTCAATGGTTTGATCAAGAAGCAATATTTGGAATACCAATTGGGGTTTCAGTAGATTTTATATTTTTGTTTGTACTCTTTGGAGCTTTATTAGAAACCGCTGGAGGGGGAAAGTATTTTTTAGATTTAGCTTTTGCGATGGTTGGCAAAATGAGAGGAGGTCCTGCTAAAGCTGCAATATTAGGATCTGGTATGACAGGTATGATTTCAGGTTCCTCAATTGCAAATACTGTAACAACTGGAACTTTTACAATTCCAATAATGAAAAAAACAGGTTTCTCTCAAGAGAAAGCAGGTGCTATTGAAGTTTCTTCATCTGTTAATGGACAAATAATGCCTCCGGTTATGGGAGCAGCTGCATTTGTTATGGCAAGTTTTATTGGTGTAACTTATTTTGAAGTTGTAAAACATGCTTTTTTACCAGCTATCATTTCATACATTGCTTTATTTTACATCTCTCATTTAGAAGCCCTTAAATTGGGATTAAAAGGGATGGATGACGCTGATGTTCCGCATCTCAAGAAAACTTTTTTATCTGGACTGCATTTTTTAATACCTATTTTTGTTTTAATTTTTTTACTTGTTTATATGAGATACACAGCAGGTTTTTCTATCTTCTATGCAACGTTATCTTTAGTAATAGTAAACTTAGTAAGTCGTATAATTAAAAATCCAGATTTTAAAACTGGTTTAATAGATTGGTACAATCAAACAATAGTTGGTCTTCAAAAAGGTGCAATTAACATGGTAGGGGTAGGGATCGCAATTGCTACAGCAGGAATAATTGTTGGTGCAGTGGGTTCTACTGGTCTAAGTACAAATTTAATCATAGTGATTGAGACAATTGCAAGAGATAATGTAATAATTTTAATATTATTAACCATTATACTTTGTTTGCTACTTGGTATGGGTCTTCCCACAACTGCAAACTATGTAGTAGTAGCTTCTTTAATGGCTACAGTTTTAGTTGATGTTGGAAATGCTTCAGGCTTTATTTTTCCATTAATTGCTGTTCACTTATTCGTATTTTATTTTGGCTTAATGGCAGATGTAACACCTCCAGTTGGTTTAGCCTCTTATGCAGCAGCTGCAATTTCTGGTGGTGACCCTTTGAGAACAGGACTGCAAGCTATTTGGTATAGTTTAAGAACCGGAATTTTACCAATAGTCTTTTTGTTTAATCACGAACTATTATTAATTGGAGTAGATAGCATCTGGCAAGCTTTATTAGTTATAGTAACTTCATTGATTGGAATTTTAGTTTTTACTGCTGCTACTCAACAATGGTTTATAAATAAATTAAGGTGGTATGAGATCATAGCTTTTTTAATAATATCTTTATCTTTTTTAGCTCCAGATTATGTTTTAGGCAAATTCTATCCTAAATTTAATGAGCAAAAACTTTCGGCAGAAAATATTCAAAATTTATCTTTTGACCCATCAAAAGAAGTTCATATAAAAGTCACACGAATTACTGAGTATGGTGAAAGATATAAACTATTTGTTATCGATAAAGGGAAATTTGAAAACAATTATAACCTTGAAGAATTTGGCGTAACATTATTCGACCAGAATGATCAATTAACCGTTGATAAATTAAACTGGAAAGGGGAAGCAAAAAAATCTGGATTACAAACGGGTGATATAATTAGTAATTTTAAAATTGAAAATCCAGACAGGCCTAACAAAGCGATAGTTTATCCATTCGCTTTATTATTTTTACTAATTATTGGATATACGAATTTTAGATCTGGAAAATAACTCCAAATTAAAATTTCTAATCTTCTTGCTTTTAAAATAAGCTTAATTAACTATTGCGTAAAGTATAGCTACAACTATTAAAATTTCCCAACCTGACATTTAATTACCTCCTGTTATAATATTTAATAATTATTTTGTTAAAATTATGATTAGGTGGTTGTATTTGTTGTTTTGTAAAGTTGGCATACATAGATATGAAAAAATTGATATTAACTACAGTTTTGGATCTGGCGGTTCAACTGAAACGATAAAATGTAAAGATTGCGGAATTAAAAAAATAAGAAAAAAGGACTAAAGAATTTTCCAGGTTCCAGACGCAGAAGCTACTATCTCTTTATTTTTAGAAATTTCACAGCTTATAAAGACTAACGTTTTAGTTTTTTTTAATATTTTTACTTTTCCAATAAGTTTATCATCAAGTTGGCCTACTGAGATAAATTTCATATCTAAATTAATAGTTACACATCTCTTGTCACCAGCAACTTTGTGAGCAGCAGTTCCCATCCCAGTATCGGCGATAGTGGAGAGGAATCCACCATGTGCAATTTTACCGGTGTTTAAATGTATTTCTTTAACCTCTACGACAAACTCATATTGAGTATCGCTAAGTTTTTTTAGCTCTAACCCGCCAAGATGTTTCATAAACCCTTGATTAGACTCGTCCATACTTTTTTTTATCATATAACGGAGCTAATTGTGAAAAAATAACTGCAAATAAAATAAGAATTATTCCTATAATTTTAATTTCATTTAAAAACTGACTTAAAATTATCCATCCGAAAATTGAAGCAAATACACCTTCCAGTGAAAATATAATAGCCACAGGCGCTGGAGAAAGGTTTTGTTGTCCATAAATTTGAAGAAGAAAGGCCACTCCGCTTGAAAGAATTCCAGCGTATAACATCTCTTTTCCATCTAAAACCATATTTGAAAATTTAACACTTTCAAAAACAAAAGCTGGCATCAATGCAAATATAGATGCAATTAAGCATTGAAGGCATGCAATAGTAATTGGGTAATTAAATATTCTTAAAAATCTTGAAATAAAAACAATATGGAACGCCCAAAATAATGCATTAAAAACTGCAATACTATCTCCTATTCTCACTTGAATATTATCGAACTCAGTTAAAAGAATACCTCCAAATAAACATATAATAATAGATAGCCAAACAGATTTATGAATATTTTTAGAAAAAAAATAGTAAGCAACAAATGGAACTAAAACTACATAAAAAATTGTAAATACTGCTGTATTAGCTACATCTGTATAAAGTAGGGCATACTGCTGTAAAACATTACCCATTGAAAGAAGAAATCCAATTAGCAATAGATTTAAAATGTTAACTTTTTTAAAAATTATTGAATTAACCTTTTTATATTCGAACATAAATAAAAATGGGACTAGTGTTAGAAATCCAAGAAAAAGTCTGCCGAAAGTAAAAGTAAATGGTCCGTTATAATCCATTCCCATATCTTGAGCGACAAAAGCTGAACCCCAAATTAAAGAACAGCTGATAGCACAAATAAGAGAGAAAACTTTTTTATTCATGCCTTGTACTATTTTATAATTGATTAAACGGCAAGTTTAAAAGCAAAGTCCTTGCCAAGACATTTCCCTAGATAAACGCAGAACCTAGCACCCTCCGCGCCATCAATTATTCTATGATCGTATGAGAGTGAAATAGGTAAAATTTTTCTTGAAACAAACTTGTCATTTACTTTTACTAACCTGTCGAAACTTTTTCCGACTCCAAGTATTGCGACTTCAGGAGGATTTATAATTGGGGTAAAGAAAGTTCCTCCAATGCCACCCAAGCTTGATATCGTCATCGACCCTCCAAAAAATTCCTTTTTATCAATTTTTAAATCTCTACACAGTCTACTTGTTTTCCTTAACGCGCTTCCGATTTCTTTTATACTCATTTGATCAACATCTCTTATTTTAGGCACCATTAAACCATGAGGAGTATCCACTGCAAAACCAACGTGAAAATATTTTTTATAAATGATTTTGTCGTTAGCACTATCAATTGAAGCATTAAAATTTGGAAATTTCTTCAAAGCACTGACAAGTGCTTTTGCTATAAAAGCTAGAGGTGTCACTTTTATTTTCTCACCAGTATAGTAATCATATAACGATGATCTAAATTGCTCCATTTCTGTTATATCAACTTCATCATGCTGTGTTACATGGGGAATTTCAGTCCAAGATCTTACTAAGTGAGGACCAGATAATCTTTTAACTCTTGGTATATCTTTTAGTTCGATTTCACCAAACTCCTCATGCGGATACTCTTCTTTATGAACTTTCTTTTCTATTTTTCCACCGCTGACTGTAACCTGAGATCTTACAAAATTTTTTACATCTTCCACGGAAACTCTACCACCTCTTTGAGAACCAGGTATTTCAACTACATTGGCACCTAACTCTCTTGCAAATTTTCTAACTTTTGGACTAGCTGACTTACTACCTGATTGTGATGTAGGCGCTAAAGGAATTATTTCTTTTGGTTTCTGAGGTTTGACCTCTTTTATTTCTGTCTTTTCTACCTTTTTTTTCTCACTGACTGCTTCTTTTTTTTCCTCAATAGCACTTTCTGCATTCAGACTAAGAATTAAGTCTCCCTTATTAACTTTATCGCCTACTTTAACATTTATTTTTTCAACAACTCCCTCGTGAGTGGAGGGTACCTCAACGCTTGATTTGTCACTTTCCAATGTAATAAGAGAGTCATTTTTTTTTATTTGTTGACCCTCTTTGACTAGAACTTCAATAATCTCTACATCCTTGAAGTCACCCATATCTGGAACTAAAATTTTTGTACTAGCCATATTTATAAATTAGATGGAAAATCTCTATCTTTATCAATCTTGAACTTTTTGATCGCACTTTCAGCTTTCTTAGTCTCAACCAATTGCTCTTTTGCTAAAGCACTTAATGTATAGGCAACTATATGTTCTTTATCAACCTCAAAAAATTTTCTTAAATTTTTTCTGGTATCACTTCTTCCATAACCATCTGTCCCTAAAGAATAAAATGGTTTTTCTGTGTAAGGTCTTATTTGATCTGAAAATGATCTAGTGTAATCCGATGCAGCAATAACTGGTCCATCTGTTTTTTCTAAACACTTTTGAACATATGATTTTTTCTTTTTTTCATTTGGATTTAGTAAGTTCCATCTCTCGGTTTCCATACCGTCTTTTCTTAATTCATTGAAGCTAGTTACACTCCATACATCAGAGTCTACACCATAATCTTTTGACAAAATTTCTGCAGCAGCAATTATTTCTCTTAAAATTGTTCCTGAACCTAAAAGCTGAACTTTAGTTTTATTCTTGTTGTTATTTTCTTTAAACAAATACATTCCTTTAAGAATTCCCTCATCTGAGCCTTTCGGTTTTTCAGGATGAGTATAATTTTCATTCATTGCTGTGATGTAATAGAAAATGTTTTCTTTTTTTTCGTGCATTCTTTTCATTCCATCTCTAAGTATAACAGCCATTTCGTAAGCAAATGTAGGATCGTAACTAATACAGTTTGGAATATTCGATGCTAATAAATGACTATGACCATCTTGGTGCTGAAGTCCTTCTCCAGCTAAAGTAGTTCTTCCTGCAGTAGCTCCAATCAAGAAACCTCTTGCTTGAGAATCTCCAGCGGCCCAAGCCAAATCCCCAACCCTTTGAAAACCAAACATAGAGTAAAAAATATAAATCGGTATCATTTCTAAATCATGATTTGTGTAAGCTGTACCAGCTGCAATCCAAGATGACATTGCTCCTGACTCGTTTATACCCTCTTCTAATACTTGACCACTTTTATCTTCCCTGTAAGAACTTAATTGCTCTGAGTCTACAGGCTCATATTTTTGACCTTCATGAGCATATATTCCTATTTTTTGGAAAAAACCTTCCATACCAAAAGTTCTTGCTTCATCTGGGATGATAGGAACTAATCTTGGCGATATATTTTTATCTCTAAGTAATGCAGTAAGCATTCTAACTAATGCCATAGTAGTTGACATTTCTTTATCTCCTGTAGATTTCATAAAATTATCGAAAATTTCTTTAGGTGGAGCTTTTATTTGTTTTGCAAAAGAAGATCTTTCTGGAATAAAACCTCCAAGCTTTACTCTTTGAGCTTTTAGATACTTAATTTCTTCAGAGTTTTCATCTGGTTTGTAATATTCAATATCTTTTACCTGTTTATCAGTAAGAGGCACACCAAATCTATCTCTATAATATAGTAAATCCTCCTCATCTAACTTTTTTTGTTGGTGGGTTGTATTTATACTCTCACCAGATTTTCCCATACCATAACCTTTTATGGTTTTAGCAAGAATGACAGTTGGAGAACCAGTATGCTGCATTGCTGAATGGTAGGCAGCGTAGACCTTATGAGGATCATGGCCTCCTCTATTTAATCTCCAAATGTCTTTATCTGTCATAGTAGACACCATTTCTTTTAGTTCAGGATATTTACCAAAGAATTTTTCCCGAACATATAAACCATCCTTCGCTTTAAAAGCTTGGTACTCTCCATCAACACATTCATTCATTCTTTTCACAAGAAGGCCAGACTTATCTTTCATCAAAAGTTTATCCCAATAAGATCCCCAAATAACTTTGATTACATTCCAACCCGTCCCTCTAAAACTTCCTTCAAGTTCTTGAATAATTTTTCCATTACCTCTAACAGGCCCATCAAGTCTTTGAAGGTTACAATTAATTACAAATATTAAATTATCTAATTTTTCCCTTGCGGCTAAACCGATTGCTCCCATAGACTCTGGCTCATCCATTTCTCCATCTCCTAAGAATACCCAAATTTTTCTACCCTCATCTTTGACTAAACCTCTATTGATTAAATATTTTAAGAACCGAGCTTGATAAATTGCCATGATAGGACCAAGACCCATCGACACTGTTGGAAACTGCCAAAAGTCAGGCATTAACCAAGGATGAGGATAAGATGATAGACCATCTTTACCAACCTCTTGTCTAAATCCATCTAATTGTTTTGCTGAGAGCCTTCCCTCTAAGAATGCCCTTGCGTACATACCTGGAGCCGAGTGACCTTGAAAATATACCAAGTCTCCACCAAATTTATTGTTTTTTGCTCTCCAAAAATGATTCATACCAACGTCATACAATGTTGCCGCTGACGCAAAAGTTCCTATATGTCCGCCTAGTTCAGAACTTTTCTTATTAGCTTTTACTACCATTGCAGCGGCATTCCATCTAATAATTGCTCTTAATTTTTTTTCAATATTTTGATCACCCGGAGATTTAGCTTCTGCCTCGGGCGGAATAGTATTTATATATGGCGTTGTTCTAGTATCAGGTAAAACCAAACCAGACTTATAAGCTTGATCAATAACTTTATTTAATAGATAGCTTGCTCTTGGTGCTCCATCAGACTCAATTACAGAGTTTAATGATTCTATCCATTCATTAGTTTCAACTGGATCAATATCATCCTTTGAAGCCGGTTCTGCAAAAACTTTTTTAACTTGTTTTACAGGATTTAAGTTACCATTAGATTTTGGTTGTTCTTTAACCACATTCTCTTTCACAGTTTCTCTTTTTATTTCTTGTTTTGGTGAAGAAGCTGCTTGGCCATTTTCAATAGTTGCTAACAAGCTTCCTTCTGATACTTTATCTCCTATCTTTACTTTTAAATCTTTTATTTGGCCAGCTGAAGGAGATGGAATTTCTACACTGGATTTATCACTTTCGATTGTAACTATAGGATCGTTTTTATTTATTTGATCACCAGGTTTGACTAAAATTTCTATTACTTCTACTTCTTTAAAATCACCTATATCTGGGACTGAAATATTCTGAGCCATAACTCTATTATAAACTGGATGGAACATATAAAAAAGTTATTGAATAATAAACTAGAAAGAATAGCGCTTATAAGTTGAATAGTTCAATTTTTGACACATTTTTTGCCATTTTTTGTCACCTCTAGATGTTTCTATTAGATATGAAATGGCTAATTAATTTATTGTTTAAAAAGAAAGAAATAAGAAGCAATCAAGGTCAAATTGTTCAGAAATTTCTATTAAAAAAATATCTATTAAGATAATTTTATAAGAGCTAAATTAGCTTTTATGAATAAACCACTCTGGCAACCTTCAGAAAAATTAAAAGAAAACTCCTTATTAAGAGATTTTTGTAAGTTTATAAATTTTCAATCTTCATTTAATTTTAAAGAAATTTGGCAATGGTCTATTGATAACCCAAATGAATTTTGGTCAAAGTTTTGGGATTATTCTAAAATTATTGGAGATAAGGGATCTGAAATAATTAAAAAAGATAATGTATTCAATAAAACTAAATTTTTTCCAGACTCAAAATTGAACTACACAGAAAATATCCTTAAAAAAAAATCTGATAAGATAGCTATTAATTTTTTATCTGAAAAAGGTTTTGAGGAAAGTATTACTTGGAATGAATTATATGAAAAAGTTTGTAAATTTTCATCTTATCTCAAAAAACTAAATCTTCAAAAAGGAGATAGAGTTGCAGCGTATGTGCCTAATAAAATAGAGACGATCATTTGTTTTTTGGCTTGTGCAAAAAATGGAATTATATGGTCTTCTTGTTCACCTGATTTTGGAGTTCAGGGAGTTGTAGACAGGTTCAAGCAGATAGAACCAAAAGTTTTTATTACATGCGATTATTATTATTACAATGGAAAAAAAATAAATATTTTAGATAAAGTCGCAAAAATTCTTAAACAGATACCATCAATTAAGAAAGTAATTGCATTTAATTATAATAAACAAGAAAGAGAAAGTTTAAAGAATTTCATTAATTTTGAAGAGACTTTAAAGAACGACTTAGATGAGGTTTTTGAAAGATTTGAATTCAATCATCCTATTTATATTCTTTTTTCGAGCGGCACCACAGGGAAACCAAAATGCATTACTCATGGAACAGGAAATGTATTAATTGAACATAACAAAGAGTTTATGCTTCATTGCGATATTAGAGAAAACGAAAAATTATTTTACTATACTACTACTGGCTGGATGATGTGGAATTGGTTAGTTGGAGGATTAGCTACTGGCTCATCAATTTTCCTTTTTGACGGAGCTCCCATTTACCCCAAGATAGATGTTCTTCTTGAATATTGCCAAAATAAAAAAATTAATCTTTTTGGTGTAAGTGCAAAATTCATAGACCACCTAAAGAATGAAAAGTATAACAGTAAAAATTTGGATTTAAATTCTGTAAAAATTATTACTTCAACTGGATCACCGTTAGCGGAGGAAAGTTTCAAATATGTATACGATAACATTAAGAAAGATGTCCATCTCGCTTCTATTGCAGGAGGTACAGATTTAGTTGGATGCTTGGTGCTTGGAAATCTTTTTTCAAAAGTACATAAAGGGGAAATTCAAGGACAAAGTTTAGGTATCGACGTAGATGTCTTCACTGATGACGGAAAAAGCACAATCGATGGAGAAAAAGGAGAGTTAGTTGTCAAAAAACCATTTCCTTCTATGCCGATAAAGTTTTGGGGAGATGATGACGGTCAAAAATATCATAAGGCTTATTTCGCTAAGTTCAAAAATATTTGGCACCATGGAGATTTTATTGAAAGAACTGATAAGAATGGATTTATTATGCGCGGTAGATCTGATGCCACTTTAAATCCGGGAGGTGTTAGAATAGGAACTTCTGAAATTTATCAGCAAGTAGAAGATATAGATTTCATCACTGAAGGATTGGTTGTGGGGCAAGACTTTGATGATGATGTAAGAATTATTTTATTTGTTACTACTAAAAATAATCAAGAAATAGACAATGAAAAAATTAAATTAATAAAATCTAAAATAAGAAAAAACTGTTCTCCTAAGCATGTGCCTGCAATAATAATTAAAGCTCCTGAGATACCAAGAACAAAAAGCGGGAAAATTGTGGAGTTAGCTGTAAGACAGATAATAAATGGTGAAAAAATTAAAAATAAAGAGGCAATTGCTAATCCTGAGTCTCTTCAATTTTTTGAGAAACTGCCGCAGTTAAAATTGTAGCGCGTCAGTTTTGAGAGTCATATTTGGTCTAAAAAAAGTTATTATTTTATTTAGTCTTGGCTTTAGTCCCTAAGTTTAGTCCATCTAAAGTCAAGACCAATCAAAAGTAGCTTGCACAGTTTTTGTGTAACATCGAGTGAAGCTCTATAAGTTTTTCAAAGCTTTTATTGTAACCACCACCAAGCACACCACATAAAGGAATTTTTTTTGAATAAAAGTTTTCAATAACTATTTGATCTCTTTTATTGATACCATTGTCTGTAATTTTAAGTTTACCTAATCTATCCTCATAATGAATATCAACTCCTGCAACATAGAATACAAAATCATAAGAATTGTTATTTAGCTCCTTTAGATTTTTATTTAAAATATTTAAGTATTCATTATCTTCCATATTATCGCGAAGCTCTATATCTATATCGCTTTTAGATTTCTTTGCAGGGTAATTTGAAGCACAATGCATACTAAAAGTTAAAACATCTTTATCGTTTTGAAATATTTCCGAATTTCCATTTCCTTGATGTACATCCAAATCTAATATCAAGATTTTTTTTGCATAACCTTTGTTTTTTAAATAATTAGCTGCAACAGCAGTATCATTAAAGACACAGTATCCTGCCCCGTAATCAAACGTAGCATGATGACTGCCCCCAGCAGTATTACAAGCAAGCTTTGAATCAAGAGCAAGATTACTAGCTAGCACTGTACCTCCAGTAGCCACAAAAGATCTTCTCACAACACTATCATTAATTGGAAATCCAATTCTTTTCTGTGCTTTAATATCAAGAGTCTTATTTTTAATATCATTTATATATTTTAAGGAATGAGAAGATTTCATCGTCTCTATTGAGCATTCTTTAGGAATATGAAATTTTCGGACCACTTTACTCTCTAAAAGATGATTTGCTAAGGCACCGAATTTTTTAATGGGAAATTTGTTATCGTCGTTTATTTTTGCAACATAATCAGGATGATTTACTACGGGTAATTCCATGGAAAGATGATATTCTATCTTTCAACACACATTGCAATACCCATACCACCACCAATACAAAGAGTCGCTAATCCCTTTTTAACATCTCTTTTGATCATTTCATGAATTAATGTAACGAGTATTCTTGTGCCCGATGCGCCAATTGGGTGACCTATAGCTATAGCTCCACCATTCACATTTACTTTCTCTTCTGGAATTGAAAGGGTTTTTAGAACCGCTAAGCTTTGCGCAGCAAACGCCTCATTTATTTCAAAAAGATCTATATCTTTTACAGACCAGCCTGCTAAATCCATAGCTTTTTTGGAAGAAGGAATAGGTCCAGTTCCCATTAAAGCTGGATCAACTCCACAACTTGCCCATGACTTTATAGAGACTAATTTTTCAATACCTCTTTTATCTGCCTCTTCACTTGACATCACTGCAACAGCAGCAGCACCGTCATTTATTCCTGATGCATTTCCTGCTGTGACAGTACCATCCTTTTTAAAAGCAGGTTTTAATCTAGATAAAGCAGATAAATTTATTCCTTCCCTAGGATGTTCGTCTTTGTAAAAATCTACCTCAGCTTTGTTTGATTTGATTTTAAATTTGATAATTTCGTCAAGAAATTTATTTTCTTTTTGTGCTTTTAAAGCTTTATTTTGAGAGTTTAAAGCAAACTTGTCTTGTTGATCTCTAGTGACCTGAAACTTTTCAGCTACATTTTCTGCTGTAATACCCATATGATACCCGTTGAAGGCGTCCCATAAACCATCTTTAATCATTGTGTCTACAAGCTCAGTATCTCCCAATTTTTTTCCATCTCTTAAGTGAATAGCATGTGGCGCCAAAGACATACTTTCTTGACCTCCAGCTATCACTATCTTTGAATCGTCAGCTCTGATACTTTGAAAAGCTGAGGCAACAGATCTTATACCTGAGCCACAAACTTGATTGACTATAAATGCTGGTTTTTCTTTAGGTATGCCTGACTTCATCGAGGCTTGCCTTGCTGGATTTTGACCAGAACCACCAGTTAAAACCTGACCCATAATAACTTCATCAACATCATTACTAGTTATCTTTGATCTTTTTAAAACATCAGAAATGACTGATGATCCCAAGTCTTCAGCGCTTATATTTTTTAAAGATTTTCCTATGGAACCTACGGCAGTTCTAGCAGCTCCTACAATGTAAACATTTTTCATTCTGATGAATTTATATCTTTATTTTTAATTTTCAATTTAATTTTGTTTACGAACTAAGCCAATCATAATACCCATGATTAAGAATAGATATGAAGCATTAACTGTTGTAAAAAAACTCCCGGTGCCTTTTAATGGAAAAACTTCTATTAAGAATAAAAAAATAAAAGGAGTAATAATCTGATAATTTAAAATTAATGTTGATAATGAAATTTTAGATATAACGCTGTAAAGGCTTAATACAAATATACAGAGAATTAGTAAAAACCCAGCTATTCCGGTTTCGGTCAGAATCTCCAGATAGTAATTATGCGGGTGCATATTACATATATAATTTTTTTTATTAATTGTTGATTTTGCGAGATGACAATTATATCTAAAATTTTTAATACCACCTCCAATATATTTATTCATTAACCAAGTATCTTTAAAAGATTTAAATTGATCTAAGTATGTATCTAAACCCTGAACTTTTCCTTCTTTTTCTTTTGAAGTTCCAGGGATAATGACAGATACCATCTCATTTACTTGATAAAATAAATTTAGAAAATTACCTTTTACTTTATCATTAAATTTAAATGCTAATAAAAAAACTAAGGAAAACATCAAGCAGAATAACAAAAAGAATTTTCTTAAATCTTTTTGAAAAATAAAAATCGATGAAATTAAAAGTATGAAGAGCAAAAAAGGCATTCTATTTCCAGAAATTAAAATTGCAGCAGGATAAATAATTAAAAATATTGCAAGAAATAAATAGGAAAATTTCGAAGATTTATTTAACAAATAAATTGGATATAAAAAAAGAGCAAATAAAGAAAATCTTAATATATAACCACCAGCTATAGGCTCATCTCCAAAAGGACCAGGATATTTTCTAGCTATACTTTCATAGCCAAACACATCTTTACCAAAATACAATTGATAAAAAATATCCAAGCAGACAAGCGTAGTAAGTATTGTACAAGAAATAAAGAAGAACTTTAAATTAATTATTTTATTTTCTATTAAATATCTAATTGATAAATACAAGATTAAAAATCTAAAAAACCCTAAAGACTTTAAAGTAGTTTCGTATGGACCTTTCCAATCAGAAAAATCTTTATGATGAAGATAATAATTTACATCATTGCTAATAGCACTAAATAGAATTAGAAAAAAAAATATGAAAAGTAATTTATCGACAATAAAATATTGTATCTTTAATAAAAAATTTTTAAAAAACAAAAATGTAGACAGTATTATCAATATCAAATTGATATTTATAATTGTGTTTCCAACAATAAAACTTAGAGGTATTGAAGCAATTAAAAAATTAAAGTAATTGCTTATACTAGAGTTATTAATTATACGATCCAACATTTTAGGCTTTTATTAAGTAGTGTTTATTATATATTAATCTAATCATAGTGAAACGTTTTAAATAATTTTAAATTGCGCCTGTAGCTCAACTGGATAGAGCGCTTGGCTACGGACCAGGAGGTTCTGGGTTCAAATCCTAGCAGGCGCACCATTATTTTGTTGAAATACACGTTATTAATTGTCAAAATAAATTATGAAATTTTTATACAACTTATCTTTACAAAAATCGGTAATTTTCTTCTTCATCGTAGTATTAGCTATTTTAATTGTACTAACTCTCATTCTATAGACTGCTTAAAACTAGGATGAATAAACCCAAAGCTATTCTATAGGCTACGAATAAATTAAGACTAAATCTTTCAATATATTTCAAAAAGAATTTAATTGTTATTAATGAGAAAAAAAAAGAAAATAATATCGAAAAAAGATTTAAAATAGAAAAACTTAAATTATTAGTTTGAATTATTTCTTTTAATCCGAAAACTGATACTGCACCTAAAGTGGGGATGGATAGTAGAAAAGAAATTTTTGCAGCATCATATCGTTTAAAATTGAGCAATCTAGCTGCAGTGATTGTTATACCTGATCTACTTACCCCAGGTATTAATGACATAATTTGGAAAAACCCTATTATTAAAGCAGATCTGTAATTAAAACTATTATCTATATTCTTATCTAATCTAAACTTATCACTGATAAAAAGCAAAACTCCGAAAATTATTGTCATCCAGCCAATTATTTTAATACTTCTCAATTCTGAAATTAAATTCGTTTGAATTAAAAAATATCCCGCTAACATTACCGGTATCGAGGAAATAATTATTTTTACTAATAATTCCTTATTTTTAACAAAATCTAAAATATCTCTATTAAAATAAGTTATAACGGCAATAAAAGAACCAATATGAAGACTAACATCAATCGATAGACTATGTTTTTGAAAATTAATAAATTCAGAAATTAAAATTAAATGAGATGAAGAACTTACAGGTAAAAACTCAGTGACCCCTTGAATCAATGATAGAATAAATATTTCAACCATCTTTGAATAATTAAAACTCAAGAATGTTTTTTTGATGTCATTCTAAAATGCATATCAGCTATGCAATAAATAACAGTAAAATTGTGGTATTTATTCAGAATAGGTAAGTTATATTGACCATTTTTTTGTATAAATTTTTTAATTTTTTTACTATTTTTACGAGCTTATGAATAAAAAGATGCTTCAATTTGTAGATATAAAGCAGGAAACTCCTATTAAAAGAGGTACTGCACAAAGAAAAAGTGATTTTAATGAAATTTACAATGAGTTTATAACCGATAAAGCCAAGGAGCAATCAAGCCGATGTTCTCAGTGCGGGGTTCCTTTTTGTCAAATACATTGTCCTTTAAGTAATAATATTCCCGATTGGCTTAAGTTGACCGCAGAAGGTAGATTAAAAGAAGCTTATGAAATCTCGCAAAGCACTAACAATATGCCAGAAGTTTGTGGAAGAATTTGCCCACAAGACAGGCTTTGTGAGGGAAATTGTGTAATCGAACAATCTGGCCATGGAACAGTTACAATAGGTTCAGTAGAAAAATATATTAATGATACCGCATGGGAAAAAGGTTGGGTAAAGCCTATAAAAGTAAAGAAGGAATTAAAACAAACTATCGGCATAATTGGTGCTGGCCCAGCTGGAATGGCTTGCGCAGAGGAGTTAAGAAAATCTGGATATCAAGTTACTATTTACGATAGATACGATAGACCTGGCGGACTTTTAATTTATGGGATACCAAATTTTAAACTTGAAAAATTTGTAGTTGAAAGACGAACAAAGCTTTTAAAAGATAGCGGAATAAAATTTGTTCAAAATTTTGAAGTTGGTAAAGATAAAACACTTTATGAACTTAAAGAAAAACATGATGCAATATTAATAGCCACAGGAGTTTATAAAGCTCGTGAAATAGATATACCTGGTCATAGTTTAGAAAATATTTTTCCTGCCATGGAATTTTTAACTGCCTCAAATAGAAAAGGGTTAGGTGACATAGTAAAATTGTTTGATAACGGTACTCTTAATGCAGAAGGAAAAAATGTAGTCGTGATTGGTGGAGGTGATACCGCAATGGATTGCGTTAGAACTTCTGTTAGACAAAAAGCTAAATCAGTGAAATGTCTTTATAGAAGAGATAGAGAAAATATGCCTGGTTCAGCTAGAGAGGTTGGAAACGCTATAGAGGAAGGTGTTGAATTTGTATGGTTAACAAGCCCAAAAAGTTTTATTGGGAAATCAAAAGTCGAGTATGTTGAAGTAAATAAAATGAAATTGGGTGATCCTGATACTTCAGGCAGAAGACGACCTGAAATAGAAGTTGGTTCAGAATATAAAATTAAAGCCGATTTAGTAATAAAATCGTTAGGATTTGATCCAGAAAATTTACCAAAATTATTTAACGCAGAAGATTTAGTTGTTTCTAAATGGGGAACAATAAAAATTGATCTAAAGTCGATGCAAACAAATTTAGAGGGGGTCTTTGCAGCTGGTGATATTGTAAGGGGTGCTTCGCTGGTAGTATGGGCTATAAGAGACGGTAGAGATGCTGCAAGTCAAATTGAAAAATATTTAAAGTCTAAAATTAGTAAAAATAAAACTGTAGAAGCAGCTTAGATGAATAATTACAAAAAAAATAAATTACTTTTAGAAAAGACACATAACTACAAAAACGAGATGGAACACGATGCATGTGGTGTAGGTTTAATCGCATCTACTAATGGAAAAAAAACAAGAAAAGTAGTTGAATATGGAATTGAAGCTTTAAAAGCTATTTGGCACAGAGGAGCAGTGGATGCAGATGGCAAATCTGGAGATGGAGCAGGAATTCAAATTGAGATTGCTCCTGATTTTTTCAAAGAAAAAATTTTAAATACAGGCCACACACTAGATGAACAAAAAAGGATTTGTGTTGGCATGGTCTTTCTTCCAAGGACAGATTATTCGGATCAAGAAAAATGCAGAGAAATTATCGAGTCAGCATTGCTTAAAGCTAATTATTACATTTATGGATGGAGGCAAGTTCCAATTAACCCTAAAGTGCTTGGAAAAACTGCTGAACAAAGCCGTCCTGAAATAGCCCAGGTTATGTTCAAAAAAAATGAAAATTTGAAAACAAATGATCTTGAAAGGGATTTGTTTGAAACTAGAAAAAAAATTGAAAAGATAGCTAGAGACAGTCAATTAAAAGAATTTTACATTTGCTCTTTCAGCTCAAGGTCAATTGTATACAAAGGCATGTTTCTGGCAGAAATGTTGTCTGAGTTTTATACTGATTTAAACGATGAAAAATTAACTTCGAGATTTGCAGTTTTTCATCAAAGGTATTCAACAAATACCTTTCCAAGCTGGGATCTAGCTCAGCCTTTCAGAACATTAGCTCACAACGGAGAAATTAATACTTTAAAAGGTAACATTAACTGGATGAAAATTCATGAACAAGATATGTCAAGTTCTTTGTTTAAAAACGTAAAAGATCTTAAACCGGTGATAAGAAGTTCATCAGACTCCGGCGCTCTGGACAATGTTTTTGAACTACTAGTGCATTCAGGTAAGTTAGCCCCCTTAATCAAATTAATGATGATACCCGATGCTTGGTCAAAAAGAAGTAAAACTGTTCCAAAAAACCACCAAGATTTATTCAATTTTTTGAATAGCACCATTGAACCATGGGATGGTCCAGCTGCAATTTGTGCCACAGATGCAAAGTGGGTCTTAGCATCCTCAGATCGAAACGGTTTGAGGCCATTAAGGTACAGTATAACCTCTGATGATTTATTTTTTGCGGGTTCGGAAACGGGAATGATAAAAATTCCAGAGGAAAAAATTATTGAGAAAGGTAAACTAGGGCCCGGCCAGATAATAGCTATTGATTTAAAAAAAGGTAAATTATTTAAAGATAAAGAAATAAAAGATTTATTAGCAAAAGATTACAAAAAATATAGTAAACAAATTATTGATTTAGATAAAAAAATTTCAGGTGAAAATGAAAAGCCTAACTATACAGGGGATGCACTCAGAAAGAGACAATATTTATCAGGTTTGAGTGTAGAAGATCTAGAGTTAATCTTGCATCCCATGGCTGAAGAAGGTAAAGAAGCCTCAGGCTCAATGGGAGACGATACTCCTGTTGCTGTATTATCCAGCCATTATAGGCCTGTGTCTCATTATTTTAGGCAAAATTTTAGCCAAGTTACTAACCCACCTATTGATTCTTTAAGAGAAAATAAAGTAATGAGTTTAAAAACTAGATTTGGAAATCTGGGGAATATCCTAGATTTTGATAACTTAACTGAAGAAAATATTTACGTTTTAGATAGTCCTATAATCACAAATTCACAGTTTAAAAAATTTAAAAAATTTTTCTCAAAAAAAACAAAAGTAATTGACTGTACTTTTGAAATTTCTTCATCTTTGAAAGAAAGAATTGAAGCGATTAGAGAAGAAGCAGAAACTTCGGTAAGAGAAGGAAGCACTTGTTTAATTTTATCTGATAGAAATATTACAGACCAAAAAGCTAGCATTCCAAGTATTTTGATTGTAGGAGCTGTTCACTCTCACTTAGTTAAACTTGGTTTACGTGGTTATTGCTCTTTAAACGTTGAGTGCTCTGATGCGCTTGACACCCATTCTTTTGCAATATTAATTGGTGTAGGTGCAACGACTGTAAATCCATATTTAGCAATTGATAGTATCTACCAGAGATTTGAAAAAAAATTGTTTGGAAAATCTGACTTTGAGAGTTGTGTAGTGAAATTTAAGAAATCAATAGATGCAGGTTTGTTAAAAATAATGTCTAAGATGGGAATATCTGTAATAAGCTCATATAGAGGAGGGTGTAATTTTGAGGCCGTTGGATTAAGTAGAGCTATTGTTTCAGACTATTTTCCAGGAATGTCTTCAAGAATTTCAGGCATTGGGATCATTGGAATTGAGAAAAAAATCAAACAGCTTCATAATAAGTTTAACGCAAAAAATATCTTCACGTTACCTATTGGAGGTCTTTACAGATACAGGAAAAGTGGGGAGGATCATCAATATCAAGGAAGATTAATTCACTTACTTCAGAATGCTGTTGGGTCAGGCTCATATGAACAGTACAAAAAATATTCTCAAGGTATTCATAGTTTACCACCAATTAATTTAAGAGATTTAATTGAATTTAAAAAAACCAAAAAAGCTGTAGATATTAGCGAGGTTGAGCCAATTGAAAATATTCTTAAAAGATTTGGAAGTGGCAGTATGTCTCACGGAGCTTTGTCTGCTGAAGCTCACGAAACTTTAGCAACTGGTATGAATAGAATAAAAGGAGCCTCGTGTAGTGGTGAAGGTGGTGAAGATGCAAAAAGATTTAAAATTTTACCTAATGGAGACAGTGCTAACTCAAGAGTGAAACAGATAGCTTCAGCTAGATTTGGAGTGACAGTAGATTATTTAAATAATGCAAATGAAATAGAGATAAAGATCGCCCAGGGAGCAAAACCGGGAGAGGGCGGTCAACTTCCAGGCTTCAAAGTGACAGATGAAATAGCAAGACTAAGACACTCGACTCCTGGGGTAACTTTAATTTCACCTCCTCCTCATCACGACATATACTCTATTGAGGATTTAGCTCAGTTGATTTACGATTTAAAACAAATAAATCCTAAGGCAAGAGTAGGAGTAAAGCTTGTTGCGTCAACAGGGATAGGAACCATTGCAGCTGGAGTAGCAAAAGCTAAAGCGGATATAATATTAATTTCTGGTCATTCTGGAGGTACTGGGGCAAGTCCTCAAACAAGCATAAAATATGCTGGGATACCTTGGGAGATGGGATTAACAGAGGCAAACCAAATTTTAACGCTTAATAATTTAAGACATAATATAACTCTCAGAACCGATGGAGGACTAAAAACTGGTAGAGATGTTGTGATAGCTGCAATGATGGGAGCTGAAGAATATGGTATGGGTACATCCTCTTTAGTAGCAATGGGATGTATCATGGTAAGACAGTGTCATTCAAATACATGTCCAGTTGGAGTATGCAGTCAAGATATTTCGTTACGAGAAAAATTTACGGGCACACCAGAAAAAGTTGTGAATTTGTTTAAATTTGTTGCGTTAGAAGTAAGAGAAATTTTAGCTTCTTTAGGTTTTAAATCTGTAAATGAAATAATTGGTCGGACAGATTTATTAACTCAAGTTAATAAAGGCGCATCGAATTTAGATGATTTAGATTTAAATCCATTATTAGTTCAAGCTGATCCAGGGGAGAATTTGAGATATTGTAAAGATAATCATATAAATAGAGTTCCAGAAACTTTGGATGAAAAAATTTGGAGTGATATCAAAGACAAAATTAATTCTTCAGATAAAAATAGTTTTGAATACGAAATAGAGAACACATTCAGATCTGTTGGAACGAGGCTTTCACATCACATTTATAAAAAATATGGAAATAACAAACTTAACGATGAAACTATAAATATCAACTTGATCGGGTCTGCTGGACAGTCACTAGGCGCATTTCTGACAAAAGGAATTACCTTAACAGTTGAGGGTGACTGTAATGATTATGTTGGCAAAGGATTGTCTGGGGGAAAAATAATTGTAAAGCCATCTCAAAAAAGTGATTTGATTTCAGACCAAAATACTATTATTGGTAATACAGTTCTGTATGGTGCCACATCAGGAAAACTCTATGCTTCTGGTCAAGCTGGTGAGAGATTTGCAGTAAGAAATTCTGGAAGTTTTGCAGTAGTTGAAGGCTGTGGCGCCCACGGATGTGAGTATATGACTGGCGGGACTGCAATTATTTTAGGATCTGTTGGAGACAATTTTGGAGCTGGAATGACAGGTGGTATGGCATTTGTATACGATGAAAAAAATAATTTTGAAAATTTTGCTAATCCTGCATCTATCATTTGGCAATCAGTTGAAACTGACTATTGGAAAAATTTTCTAAAAGAAAATATTAAGAATTTCCAATTAAGCACTAATTCCAAAAAGGCAAAAAAGATATTAGATAATTTTGAGACTAATTTAAAAAATTTCAAACAAGTATGCCCAATCGAAATGCTAGACAAATTAGATAATCCAATTAGTTTAAAAGCGTATGTGAAGAAAGCGGGTTAATGGAAAAGATCAATATCTTTTGTTTTGGTTTTGGACAAGTTGCCGAAAGTTTTATAAATAAGTTAATTTTTGAGAAAAGAAAATTTGAGTTAACTATTACATCCAGACAAGACACTCACCAAATAAAACTTAATAATCTTAAAATTAATTCCTATCTATTTAATAATGGAGAATTTGATAAAAAATTAAGTACAAATCTTCTAGAGGCGAATTACATTTTAATTTCAATCCCACCAATAGAGGGTAAAGATATTGTTTTAAAAAATTTTAAAAGTTATCTTACAAAAATCAAAAAAAGCAAATGGATAACCTATCTATCTGCTACTAGCGTTTACGGAGATCATAATGGAAGATGGGTTAATGAAAAAAGTATCACTAAACCTACTTCACCAAATGGTAAAGACAGATTAAATGCTGAAAATTCTTGGAAAGAATTAGCAACAAAATATAATTTACCTCTTCAAATTTTCAGGCTAGCTGGAATTTATTCAAATCAATTTAATATTTTAAAGAGATTACAAGACAGAAAAATTCAAATAGTAGATAAAAAAAATCATTTTTTTTCTAGAGTTCACCTAGAGGACATTGCAAATATTCTCTTTGCATCTCTCACAAATTTTAAGAGTGGAGAAACCTATAACATTTGTGATGACTTACCAGCATCTCAAAAAGAGGTGGCAGCTTTTGGAGCAAAGTTGTTAAGTTTAGAGGAACCGAAACCTATAACAATAGATCAATTAAACAGCGAAATGTTAAAAAATTTTTATAGAGACTCAAAAAAAGTTGATAATAAAAAAATCAAAAAACTTTTTAACTATAAATTTAAGTATCCTACCTATAAAGAAGGTTTAAACAAGATTTTTAATAATTCTTTTTAATTCTTTTAAAATTATCTTTAAATGATTATTGCTTGATAAACTGTGATCACCGTTTTTGATTAATACTAACCTTTTTTTTGATTTTTTAAAAATTGAAAGAGTTAACCTGGATGAAGAAACAGGCACTGCTTTATCCTTAGTTCCATGCACCATTGTAACAGGAATTTTATAATTAATTTTTTTTCTAAAAACTTTATTACTTCTTCCATCTTTAATTAATTGATAAGAAATAGGGAATTCGGATCCATCATTAACAACTGTTGCTTTACCTTTTCTCTTAATTTCATTTTTAATTTTTTTTGGAAATTTTTTCCACATTAGTCTTGTTAAAAACTCAGGTGCTGCGCCAATACCTATAAAACCTTTTATTTTTGATTTAAAATATTTAAACTGATTAATAGCAATCCAAGCTCCCATGCTTGATCCAATTAGAATAAAATTATTTTTTCTAACAATTTTTTTTATCATTTTCTTAGCATCTTCTGTCCAAATAGAAATATTTCCTTTAGTAAAAATTCCTGATGATTTTCCATGCCCGGAGTACTCTAAAGTCAAAAACCCCAATTTATATAGTTTTGCAAATTTAATGAGAGCCTTAGGCTTTTTTCCCTCTATATCAGACATAAAGCCTGGCAAAAAAACTAAATACAGTTTTTCTTTAAAGTAATTATCCCAATACCTTAGCTTTTTTGTCTTTGAGAATTTTAAAAATTTAAATTTTTTCATATAAGGACCTCTTAATTTGTTATTATATATTATTAAATATGACTACTAAAATAAATGTTTTGCAAGTGATACCCAAACTAGGTTATGGGGGCGCTGAAACTGGTTGTTACGACATAGCTCACTACTTAGCAGAAAAAGATTGTGGTTCATATATTGCAACTTCTGGCGGAGAATTACTCAAATTTGTTAAGAAAAACAAAGTTGGTGTATTTAAAATTCCTGTGCATTCTAAAAATCCAATAGTGATATTTTTAAATATTATTCTTATATCTTTTTTAATATTGATAAAAAAAATAAACATTGTACATGCTAGGAGTAGAGCACCAGCTTGGTCATGCTATTTGGCATGTTTAATAACTAACACCATATTTGTTACAACATTTCACGGGACATACAATTTTAAAAATAAATTCAAAAAGTTTTATAACAGCGTAATGTTAAGATCGAAACTAACAATAGCAGGTTCAAATTTCATATTTGGACATATTAATGATAATTATAGCGAATACTTAAGTAAAAAGAAAAAATTAAGGGTAATTTTCAGGGGAATAAATATTGATTATTTTAATCAAAAAAATATTTCAATTTTAAAACAGGAAAAATTAAAAAAAGAATGGAGTTTAGAGCCAAATAAATTTACCATTTTAATGCCTGGTAGATTAACGTATTGGAAAGGACAAGAAAAATTTATTGAGTCATTGAATATTTTGATAGAGGATTATAACATTACTAACTTTCAAGCTATTATGTTAGGTTCTGATCAAGGAAGAAAAGTTTATAGTAAAAAACTTTTTAGTTTGGTAGAAAGGTATAGCTTAACAAAAAAGATTAAGTTTATAAATCATTGTAAAGAAATGCCCCTAGCATACTCCCTGGCTGATGTAATAGTATCGGCATCAATTGAACCAGAAGCGTTTGGAAGAGTTTCTGTTGAGTCTCAATCTATGGGAAAACCAATAATAGCTAGCAATTTAGGGGGATCAAAAGAAACGATTTTGAATAAAAAATCAGGTTTTTTATATAAACATGACGATCCAAGAGATCTTGCTAAAAATTTAAATACTGTTATTCAATTAAGTCAAGAAGAGTTGAAATTAATGGGAAACGAAGGTAGAAAAAACATAACTAAAAAATTTGACGTTGAAGTAATGTGTGATTCAAATTTGAGAGAATATAAAAAATTGTTAAACAAATAATGCCTCAAGTTCAACTACTAGACGGAAAAAAAATATCTTTTAATAAGTCGATAAACGGATTTGAGTTAATAAAAAAAATTAGCAAATCCTTGGAAAAATTAGCTCTTATCATGGAAGTTAATGGAGAACTTAAAGATCTAAGTCATGAAATTATCAATGATTCCAAAGTTAGAATAATTACTTCAAAAGATAAAGAGGGATTAGAAGTTATTAGGCACGATGCTGCTCATATTATGGCAATGGCAGTTCAAGAATTATTCCCAGGCACTCAGGTAACAATTGGACCTGTAATAGATAACGGCTTTTATTACGATTTTGCTCGAAAAGAACCTTTTACTGAGGAAGATCTTAAAAAGATTGAAAAGAAAATGTTAGAAATAATCGACAGAGATGTCAAAACAAAAAGAGAAGTTTGGGAAAGAAAAAAAGCTATAGCTCATTTTAAAGAAATTGGGGAAAAATATAAAGCTGAAATAATCGAGAGTATACCCGAGGGTGAGGAACTTTCAGTGTATCATCATGGTGACAGTTGGCATGATTTGTGTAGAGGTCCGCATTTGGCATCCTCAAGTAAAATTGGCAAGGCATTTAAATTAACTAAGGTTTCAGGAGCCTACTGGAGAGGGGATTCAAAAAATGAAATGCTGCAAAGAATTTATGGAACTTGCTGGAGTTCAAAAAAAGATTTAGATCAATATTTAAATCGCCTAGAAGAAGCTGAAAAAAGAGATCACAGAAAACTTGGTAAAGAGATGGACTTATTTCATTTTAGAGAAGAAAGTCCAGGGTCAGTTTTTTGGCACGAGAAAGGCTGGCTGTTATTTCAAAGATTAATTGAATATATGAGAATGAAGCAGCGGCTTGCAGGGTATAAAGAGATAAATACTCCGGAACTTTTGGATAAAACTTTATGGGAAAAGTCTGGTCACTGGGAGAAATTTGGAGAACACATGTTCACCTCAGAAACACCTGATGAGAAAACTTTTGCTGTGAAACCTATGAATTGCCCTGGATGTGTTCAAATTTTTAATCAAGGATTGAAAAGTTACAGAGATTTACCTTTAAAACTTTCAGAATTTGGAAAAGTTCATAGATATGAACCCTCAGGAGCACTTCATGGATTACTTAGAGTAAGAGCGTTTACACAAGATGATGCTCATATATTTTGTACAGAAGACCAAATAACAAATGAGTCTCTCTCAGTTACTAACTTAATTTTAGAAATTTACAAAGATTTAGGCTTTAAAGATGTAATTTTAAAATACTCTGACAGACCTATTAACAGAGTCGGTGATGATAATATTTGGGATAAATCTGAAGAGGCGCTTTTAACTGCAATAAAAAAAACTAAATTAAAATATACAATCAATAAAGGTGAAGGAGCTTTCTATGGTCCTAAAATAGAATTCGTTTTAAGAGATGCTATTGGTAGAGACTGGCAATGTGGAACACTCCAAGTTGATTTAAACTTACCTGATAGACTTGGCGCATCTTACGTATCTAAGGATGGCACTAAAAAGGTTCCAGTAATGTTGCACAGAGCACTATTTGGATCTTTGGAAAGGTTTATAGGTATTTTAATTGAAAACTATGCGGGTAAATTGCCTTTTTGGTTGTCTCCAGCACAAGTAGTAGTATGTCCAATTGCAGAGGAGAACAACAACTACGTTAAAAAGTTATTTGAAGATTTGTTTAAAGAGGGTATAAAATGTGAGATGGATTTAAGGAATGAAAAAATTAACTATAAAGTTAGAGAGCACTCTCTTTCAAAAATCCCTTACATCGTTGTATGCGGGAAAAAAGAGGTAAACGAAAATACAGTGACTGTAAGAAAACTTGGATCAGACAAACAAGAAATCGTAAAAAGAGATAAATTTATAAAAAATATGTTAGACCTAAATAAGCTGCCATTAAATTAAGTGCCAAATCCCAAAACAAATTATTTTCATAGAAGGACTAAGCCTCAAGGTCCTAGAGCTAATGAGCGTATAAGAGCACTTGATGTTCAAGTCATTGGAAATGATGGTTCAAATTTAGGCTCAATGCCATTAACTAAAGCTATAGAATTAGCTAAGATGGAAAATTTAGATTTAATCGAAATTTCTCCAAATGCTAATCCTCCAGTTTGTAAGATAATGGACATTGGAAAATATAAGTACGATCTTCAAAAAAAGGCTAACCAAGCAAAGAAAAAACAAAAGACAGCTACATTAAAAGAGATTAAGCTTAGACCGGGTACAGAGACACATGATTATAATTTTAAAATTAAAAATGCAAAAAAATTTATTATTAAAGGTGATAAGGTAAAATTTACAGTAAAATTTAAAGGAAGAGAGATGCAACATACTGAACTGGGTAAAGAACTGATGGAAAAAATAATTCAAGAGACAAAAGATATAGCTAAAGTTGAAAGTCAGCCAAAATTTGAAGGTAAACAGATGGTCATGATCATCCAACCTATTTAAACCTATCATATTAGCGACTTGCTAAGATAAAATATTAGTTATATAAGACCCAAATATTTATGCCAAAATTGAAAACTAAAAGCTCAGCTAAAAAGAGGTTTAGGTTTACAGCTTCAGGAAAAATAAAGATGCCTCAAGCTGGAAAGAGACATGGTATGATAAAAAGAACAAATTCTCAAATAAGAAAACAAAGAGGCACTACGATAATGACAAAGCAAGACTCAAGAATTGTAAAATCGTATATGCCATATAATTAAAAGAGGAAAATATGGCGAGAACAAAAAGAGGAGTCGTAAGTAGAGCTAAGCATAAAAAAGTTTTAAAATCTGTTAAGGGACAATACGGTAGAAGAAAAAATACAATTAGAATTGCTCGTCAAGCCATGGAAAAAGCAATGCAATATGCTTACAGAGATAGAAGAGCAAAAAAAAGAGAATTTAGATCTTTATGGATTCAAAGAATTAATGCAGGTGTTAGAGCGGAAGGATTAACTTATTCGAAATTTATTAATGGTTTAGCTAAATCAAAAATTAGATTGGATAGAAAAGTTTTAGCTGAATTAGCCTATAACAATCCAGAAGTCTTTAAATCTGTGGTAAAAAAGGTTCAATCTTCCCTGAATTAAAAGGGTCTTTGAATTAACTTCAACTTAATATAAAAAATCAATTACTGAATGAGTGATTTGGATAAAATAAATTCTATTTTTAACGCAAAAATTGACTCTGTCAAAACCAAAGAGGATTTACAAAATGTCAAGACAGAGTTTTTTGGAAAAAACGGTCAAATCACAAAACAATTTAAAACTCTAGGTTCTTTAGAACCCGATAAAAGAAGAGACTTTGCCTTTAATTTAAATAAAATTAAAGATGATTTAACAAAACAAATTGAGCAAAAAGATTTTGAAATCAGCAATGCAGAAATAATTGAAAAATTAAAAAATGAAAAAGTTGATGTAACTTTACCAATCCGACCTTATCAACAAGGAAAAATTCATCCAGTATCTCAAGTCATAGATGAAATTTCTTCTATTTTTTCCGAAATTGGTTTTACTGTTGCAGAAGGTCCAGACGTAGAGACTGAATATAATAATTTTACAGCATTAAATACACCTGAAGATCATCCTGCAAGAGATATGCATGACACATTCTATTTAGAAAAAAATAAAAAAATTCTTTTGAGAACACACACTTCTCCAGTTCAAATTAGAGCAATGCTTGATGGAAAACCACCATTTAAAATAATTGTTCCTGGAAGAACTTATAGATGTGATAGTGATCAAACTCATGCTCCAATGTTTCATCAATTAGAAGGTCTTCATATCGATAAAAATATTACTATGGGTCATCTTAAAGGATGTTTAGACTACTTTATTAAAGAATTTTTCGAAGTTAAAAATGTTAAAATGAGATTCAGACCTAGTCATTTCCCGTTCACCGAACCATCTGCTGAAGTAGACATTGGATACAGAATTGAGAATGAAAAAATCGTAATTGGTGAAGGTAATAAATGGTTAGAAATATTAGGTTGTGGAATGGTTCATCCCAATGTCCTAAAAAATGCAAAAGTTGATCCAAGAAAATATCAAGGATTTGCATTTGGCATGGGTATTGATCGCTTGGCCATGTTAAAATATGGAATTAATGATTTAAGAGCTTTTTTTGAAACAGATTTTAGATGGTTAAGTCATTTTGGTTTTGACCCTTTAGATGTACCCACAAACTATAGAGGATTAAGCAAATGATTATTACACTACCATGGTTAAAAGAGCATCTAAAGACTAATGCAAACGAAAATGAAATTATAAATAAACTCACTAACATCGGCTTAGAAGTTGAAAGTGTAAAAGAAAACTCTGGAGAGCTAAGTGAATTTAAAATAGCTAAAATTATCAAAGCTGATAAACATCCTAACGCAGATAAATTAAAAGTGTGCGATGTAAACATTGGTGGAAAAGAAACTTTAAAAGTTGTATGTGGAGCACCTAACGCAAGGGATGGCCTTATAACAATTTACGCTCCACCTGGGGCCGTAATACCTAAAACAAAATTTCAATTAAAAATTGCTAAAATAAGAGGAGTCGAGTCTCGTGGAATGTTGTGTTCTGAAAGCGAACTCAATTTATCAGATGAGAGTGACGGTATAATAGAATTAAATGTTAAGGAAAAAGAAATAGGAAAAAGTTACTTTAAAAGTAAATCAGAAAAAGTAATCGATATTGCAATTACACCAAATAGACCAGACTGTTTAGGTATAAGAGGTATTGCAAGAGATTTATCTTCAGCTGGAATAGGCAAATTAATAACTTCAAAAAGAAAAAAGATAAAACAAAGCTCCAAGCATCAAATTAAGACCTCAATAACTAAAGATAAGCATCAAGGGTGTCTAACATTTGGAAGTTGTTATATTAAAAATATAGTAAATAAAGAGAGTCCAGAATGGTTAAAAAACAAACTTGTTGCTCTTGGTTTAAAACCAATCTCTGCTGTTGTCGATATCACTAATTATGTCATGTTTGATTTGAACCGTCCATTACACGCTTACGATGCAGATAAAATTGACAGAGAGTTAATAGTAAGAGATTCAAAAGAGGGAGAAGAGTTTGAAGCATTAGATAATAAGAAATATAAACTTAGAAAAGGTATGTGTGTAATTACTGATAAGTCTAGTGTTTTGGGTCTTGGTGGAATAATTGGGGGAACAAAAACTTCGACAGAATTTGATACTAAAAATATTTTACTTGAATCTGCATACTTTTTACCATCTTCCATTAGAAAAACATCTCGAGAATTATCAATTAACACTGATGCAAAATATAGATTTGAAAGGGGTATCGATCCCAACTCTGTGTCAGAGGGCTTACAAGTTGCTACCGATTTGATATTAAAAATATGTGGAGGGGAAGCTAGTAAATTTATAATTACTGGAAAAAATTATAAAAAAAGTAAAATTATAAATTTTGATATTGATAATTTTGAAAATTTAATTGGTATACCAATATCTATTAATGAGGCACAAAAAATTCTTATCTCATTAGGTTTCATTTGCAAAAAAGGAAAAAAAGCACTTAAAATAGAAATTCCTTCCTGGAGACCAGATATTAATCAAAATGTAGATATAATTGAGGAACTTATTAGAATTAAAGGTTTCAAAAATATAAAATTAGTCACCCCTGAGAGAATTAGAGAAAGTGAAACTTTAAATTTTAAACAAAAGTTATTTCATTTGTCACAAAGATCTCTTGCATCAAAAGGATTTCTCGAGTCAGTTACCTGGTCATTTACTGACTCTAAAATTGATAGTCAATTCTCAAAAGGTGAAAAGGAAATTCCAATTTTTAATCCTATTTCCTCTGACCTTAATGTTTTGAGAAGGTCAATGTTTTCAAATCTTTCAATTTACCTAAAAAAAAATCAAGATAGAGGTTATGAAGATGTATCTCTATTTGAAATAGGACCAGTATTTTTTGGAAAAAATCCTGGAGAACAAGAAATTGTAGTTGGTGCTTTAAAATCAGGGAAAGTAAATAGAAAAAGCTGGATTGAAAAGGAGAGAAATATAGATGTATTTGATATTAAAAGTGACGTAATCAAAACTTTAATTGAACTTGGATTATCAGAGAAAGATCTTTTTATAAGTGATAACACAAAACAGTGTTACCATCCAGGAAGATCTGGCTCTATTAATTTTAAATCAGAAAAAGGACCTCACCTTGCTTATTTTGGAGAATTACATCCTGCCATAACAAAAAAATTAGATTTTAAAGAGCCAAATATTTATGGATTAGAGATATTTTTAAAGAATATACCTGAACCTAACAAAAAGATAAGACAAACAAAAAAAAGTTTTCAACCTTCAGATTTTCAAAAATCTCAAAGAGATTTTGCTTTTGTAATAGATAAAATTTTTAAAATTGGTTTGTTAGAAAAGATTATCAAAGAAATAGATGACTCACTTATTCAAGAAGTAACAACTTTTGATGTTTACAAGGGTGAAAATATTCCCAAAGATAAAAAATCAGTTGCGATAAATGTTACTTTGCAGTCTCCTAACAAAACCCTAAGCGAAAAAGATTTAGATCAGATTAGTAAAAAAATTATTGATGTAGTCAAAGAAAAAACAGGCGCTATAATTAGATCCTAATGTCAGATATAAAAAGAATACGTAATTTTTCTATAATTGCGCATATTGATCACGGTAAATCTACAATTGCAGATAGAATAATCCATAAGTGCGGAGGTCTGACAGACCGTGAGATGAAACAACAAGTCTTAGATTCAATGGATATAGAAAGAGAGCGAGGTATTACAATTAAAGCTCAAACAGTGAAACTTAATTACAAAAGCAAAGACGGTCAAAGTTACAAACTTAATATAATCGATACACCTGGACACGTAGATTTTGGATATGAAGTAAGCAGATCATTATCGGCTTGCGAAGGCTCACTTTTGATAGTTGATAGTACTCAAGGAGTGGAAGCTCAAACTTTAGCTAATGTATATCAAGCACTTGAGATTAATCATGAAGTAATTCCCATTTTAAATAAAATTGATTTACCTGCATCTGACATAGAAAAAACAAAAAAAGAAATAGAAGACGTAGTCGGAATTGAAACTATAAATGCGATACCTTGTTCAGGAAAAACTGGTGAAGGTATTGATGACATTTTAGAGGCAATAATAAATAAGTTACCAGCCCCAAAAGGTATTTTGAATGATAAACTTAAATGTTTATTAGTGGACAGTTGGTATGACAGCTATCTAGGAGTGGTTATTCTAGTTAGGGTTATAAATGGTAAATTAAGAAAAGGTATGAAGATAAAATTAATGTCTAATAATCAAGAACATTTATTAGAAAAAGTAGGAGTCTTTACCCCTAAACCGACTGATGTGGATGAACTAAACTCTGGAGAAATTGGCTTTATAATCACTGGTATTAAATCTCTGTTAGAAACAAAAGTTGGAGATACGATATGCGATGCTAATGATCCAATTAATGATCCTCTACCTGGTTTTAAACCGAGTAAGCCAGTTGTATTTTGTGGTTTATTTCCAGTAGATAGCTCAGAGTACCAAAAATTAAAAGATGGTTTAGCTAAACTTAGATTAAATGATGCAAGTTTTTCTTATGAACCCGAGTCTTCAAGTGCATTAGGTCTTGGGTTTAGATGTGGTTTTTTAGGTCTTTTACATCTTGAGATAATAACAGAAAGGCTTGAAAGAGAATTTGATGTAAGTTTGATAACTACTACTCCGGGAGTTATTTATAAAGTTCATACGACTACAAGTAAAATTTTGGATTTACAAAATCCATCAAACATGCCAGACCCATCTCAGATTGAAAAAATTGAAGAACCCTGGATTAAATCTACTATTATTACTCCAGATGAGTATTTAGGTTCGATTATAAAGATTTGCCAAGATAAGAGAGGTATCCAAACTAATTTATCTTACACTGGAAGCAGGGCAGTATTATCATATGATTTACCACTTAATGAAGTTGTGTTTGATTTTAATGATAGATTAAAGTCTGTATCTAGCGGCTATGCAAGCTTTGATTATGAAATTTCTGGTTATAGAGAGGGAGATCTAGTAAAATTAGGTATTTTAGTAAATTCAGAACCTGTTGACGCTTTAGCAATGATAATTCATAAGGATTTTGCTCAAAAAACTGGAAGACAAGTCTGTGAAAAACTTAAAGATTTAATACCAAGACATAATTTTATGATACCCGTCCAAGCAGCTATTGGAGGAAAAATTGTAGCAAGAGAGTCCATTAAGGGTTTCAAAAAAGACGTACTAACAAAAATTCATGGAGGAGGGGCGACAGATCGAAAAAGAAAACTTCTAGATAAACAAAAAAAAGGCAAGGCTAGATCTAAACAATTTGGCAAAGTTGAAATACCGCAAGAGGCATTTATTGGAGTACTTAAAATAAATAAAGATACGTAAGTTTATTTTACTAAAATACAATAAATGTTAAAAGTAAAAAATTCACTTAAAAATTTTATTTTTCTTAAGACGTTAAAAATAAAAGCTACAGGATGATCAGATAAATTTATTTTAAAATAGGAAACTTTGAATTCTGAATTTTTGAATAAATCAACATATTGTTTATAAGAGTACTTACTTAAACCCAAATCTTCGATTTTATTAATTTTTCTTTTATTTTTCAGATTATGCCTTTTAATATTTAGCTTTTCAGGAATTATTAAATGAAACCAAGGCAAGTAAGATTTTGTCCATCCGTGATCACCATTGTAAAAATTATAAAGGGGGCCAAATCCTAAATATACTTTTCCATTTTGATCGAGCAAATCATAAAATTTAGCCACCACAGAGTTTAAATCTTGAGTATGCTCAAACGTATCTTTAGAAACGATAAAATCGAACTTATCAAATTTTTCATTTTTAAGTAAATCAATATTATGGAATTCAATAATATTTTTTAATGAGGGATAGTTTATTTCTAAGTTTTCATTAGCAAATCTTATATAATCTTTTTCAAGATCTATACCCACTACTTTTTTTGCACCTTGTTTTGCTATTTCAATAGCAAGAGCCCCATGTCCGCAACCAAAATCTAAAACTGTTTTACCCTTAAAGTCAGGTTTTTCATCCAACCTTCTCCAAAATTTCTCATTTTCTTTTTTTCCTAAATTAAAATAATCTAAATGATGTTTTTCAAGCATAATTAAAAAAACATTATTATAGCAGTTTTTTTAATTTAGATATAATTATTATTTATGTTAAAAAGTAATTTAATTAAATTAAGCCTCATTTTAAAATCGCAAGAATTTTATAATCAGCCCTTTAAAATAATTTACAGAGTTCTGATTATATTTTTCTCATCTTTATTGAATATATCTTTTAAATATAAGATTAACTTTGGTAATTCTTTATTTGTATACACTTTTAAGAATTATCCAAAATCTGGTTTAGGCGGAAGGGGTCAGTATATTTTGAGAGAGGGATATGACCCTTTTTTCAAAATTGGTCAAAAAATTTTTAATGATAAATTTAATTTTATTGATATTGGATGCTCTAGAGGTTTCTTTTCGATGTATTTAATTTCTCTAAATAAAAATGTGAAAGGAATTTCTATTGAGCCATTAGACGAAGCTATTAGAGATTTTAAGGAAATTTTAAGATTAAATAGAGTTAATTCAAAAAAAATTCAGCTTATAAAAGGAGTTATTTCAAATAAAGATACTCAACAGGACTTATATAGAGTAAACGATGAGCATGGTTATTATTCATTAGCAAGAGATGTGTATTTTGCAGATAAGAAAATAAAAAAAAAATTAAAAGTAAAATCATTCACTATAGATAATTTAATTATAAATCAAAAGAAATTAAACATTGTTGATTTTATAAAAATAGACTCTGAGGGAGCTGAATATGAAATTTTGATGAAATCTAAAAAAACTATTAGAAAATTTAAACCAATTTTTTTATGTGAAATGACAAGAAAAAAAAAAGAAATCTTAAAATTTTTAAAAGATTTCAAGTATGAACTTTATGCAATAGTTGACGGCAAAGTGATCAATTATACACCTCGTGAGACATCAAGTGATTTATTTGCTATTAGAAAAGACTCGAGGTTTTATAAAAGCTTTATAAATTATCTTTGAAGCTCACTTAAAACTTTATTAATGACTGGTTCCTCCAAACCGTACCAAATTGGCAGGCATAAATGTTTGGATGGAATATCTTTATTATTTCCAAGTGCGTAGTCATAAACTTTGGATGTTGTAGTTTGAATTTTAGGGTATTTATCAGAAACTTTTTTTTCAGAGGATATAATTGTAAATTTGTAATAATTACCAAAATTATTATTATCCGTTTGATTGATAAAATCTATCTCATTCTTTTTACAAAATTCAATATATTTTTCTGCAATTTCACTTTTGTTTAAAATAATGTTTTTATAATTTCGTACTACAGAATAAATCATTAAAGCCTGCAATTCTGATAATCTAATATTACAACCAATAGGCATTTTTTGTTTGAATCTGTCATATGCGATAAAATCTTGAAGCATTAATCCTAATTCATTGTTGTTGGTAACAGCTACACCTCCCTCACCCGCAAATATAGCTTTGGTAGAATAATAGGAATACACTCCAGCGTCCCCAAAAGTTCCAGCAAATTTATTATTTAGTTTAGCCCCAAAACTATGTGCAGCATCTTCAAGTAAAAGAATATTGTTCGTTTTTAGAAATGAAGATATTTTTTCAATGTCTGGGTTAATGATCCCACCTATATCACTAAGCATTATTACGAGTTTATTTTTATCACCTTTATAATTCTCTATTGCTTTTTTAACTTCCTCTATACCTGGCATCAAAGTCTGTATTTTACAATCGATATAATTTACAAGATTATACCCTGCGGTGCCTACAATAGTTTTTACTCCATACATAGTATTTGATTGAATCATTATATCCTCTCGACCAAAATAATTTTTGAAAATTAATAAAATTGCAACCAGTCCACTTCCATTTGAATTTACTGATACCGCGTTGCTTGAACCTGAGATCGTTTTAATTTCCTCTGAAAGTTTTTTATTCCAAGGTCCCTCAGCTAAGTTTCCAGAATTAAAAATTTCGTCCTGCTTACTTTTAAAAAAATTAATTGAGTCTTTAGGTATTTTAATTGTAGACATAATTTAACTTTTGTTTTGAATTTCTCCCCAAACTGTTTCATCTATAAAATTTGTATCATTTTCATTATCTGAAGTATCAAAAAATTTTCTTGGATTTTTTTTGTATACTAATCTGTAAAATTCAGGCGCAATACTAAATGCAAGAGTAAATTTTCCTGGTATTATTGACCATACATTCTCTTTACCTAATTCTTGATTGATATGAAAAATATAATTTCTACTTTCTCCCTTAGAAATTATCTCATTTTTTACTCCAACATATTTTTCTAAAATTTCAATACTTGGATTTGCTTTCTTATGTTCATTTATCATATAATCAAAATAATCCTCCACCTCTTCTTGATTTGATAAACTTATACCCCCAATCATACCATAGGTGGAACCTTTCGTAATAATATTTATACATTTTTTTTTAAAATAGTCTAACTCTACAAACGATTCAGTCTCAACTGGGACATTTTTAACTACCGCTATAGGAGCTAAAGTTTTTTTTATTTTAATTTTAGTAAATTTTTCAATACTTCCACCTACACATAAAACTATTTTGTCTGAGATTATTTGACCCTTTTTGCACCTAGCTTGAATTTTTCCATTTTTACTTTCAAAATTTATAAGTTCATTTTCAGTAAATACCTCTAATCCATTTTTAATTGAATTGGATAGTAAATCTTTTAATAAATATCTTGAATTTGTTGTGAAATCTGTAGATTTGAGTTTTAAAAATTTTTGATTAGATAAAATTAATCTAAAAAAATTTTTTATTATTGGAAAATAGTATTTGGATGTTACACTTTCAATTATACCAGCCCTGCGTCTAAGCCAATCGTGATTCCTTATTCCCTCTATCAATGCTATTGATCTAGAAACTGAATAAATCCAATTTAACAAAAATTTTCTATTTTTTAATCTATATTTAAAATTAATGAAATTTTCATTAAACCAACCATTTTTATTTTGGTTAATTTTAAGACCATTCTCAGTTGGTATTAAATTCATATTTTTATAACAACTGTAAAATTCCAATAGGTCATCCAAAGATCCTAAGATGTACTTTAGAGTTTTCATTTGATCTTTTACTAAAGTGTATAGTGATCCAGTATGCACCCACTCATGAAATTCTCTAGTTGCTACTGAAGCTAATTTTTTATTTTTTTCAATCAGAGCTACCTTATGTCCTTCTCGTGTTAGAATTTCTGCAACAGATACTCCTGCTACTCCCCCTCCAACAATTATCCAATCGTACGATTTCATATTTTTAATTAGACTCTATTGTTTTATCAATTCCATCCTCTAATCTTGTGAATTTAAATTTATTTCCTATTAAATTTTTCTTAATTTTTTCCAATTTTCCGCTTGATTTTTTTGGATCAAATTTTTCTAATTTTTTTCTTATTATTTTTGAATTATTTGGAACTCTTTTTTTTATTATTTGGTAAAGATGACTAATTTTAATTGATCGTCCTGTTCCAACATTAAAATTATCTGAAATTTTTTTATCTTGTGCTTTTTTCATGGAAATTAAAAGAATTTTTATAACGTCATCAATATATATAAAATCTCTAGTCTGAAACCCACCATTTATAGTGATTGGTAAGTTTTTTTTCATTTTATTAATAAATATTGGTATTACTGCAGAATACGGGCTATTAGCGTTTTGTTTTGAGCCGTAAACATTAAAAAACCTTAATCCAATTGAGGAAATATTAAATATTTCAAAACAGAGTTTAGCATAATCTTCTAAAGATAATTTATCTTGAGCATAAGGTGAAGATATTTGAAATTTTTTTTTATTATCATTGCCATTTGGTAAGTTACCGTATATCGCAGAGGACGATGCATAAACTACAGGAATAGAATAATTTCTAGCTATTTCGAAGACTTTCAAAGTACTATTAATATTATTAGTCGAACTTTTATAAAAATCTTTAATAGATGCTGGAACTGATGATTGAGCAGCTAAGTGAAAAATTCCTTTGATATTTTTTGAATTTATTTTTTTTATATCTTGAATTTTCTTATTAATTAGTTTTTTTCTTAATTTTTTAGGCAGTTTACTCTTTTTCCCTTCGGATAAATCATCTACAAGTATTAAATTATATTTTTTATAAAGTTTTTCAGTAAGATGAGATCCAATAAATCCAGCGCATCCTGTTATAAGATATTTTCCTTTTTTCATTTAAAAACTTCTAGACAATAATGATGTCTGAAATTTGTTTTAACATACTTTTTTTTGTTGGCAGTGTGTTTTTTGACATTTTACTCTGAATAGCAGTATAATTTTTAAGAATGTACTCAGTAGTTTGTCTTAAGGAATCCGAATTTCTTTTTGAAATATAAATACCCTCTTTATCGTTTACAACATAAGATATTTCTTCAAATATAATTACTGGCCTTAACCTAGATAGAGATTCATCAATAACGTAAGGATAGCCCTCAGTGTAAGAGGGAAGGATAGTAATGTTACACTCATCATAAATTCTTATCAATGATTTAGCATCTGATATGTAACCAATTTTAATAATTTTTGGATTATTTAAAGAAAATTTTTCTGTGTTACCTACAATTGACAAAGTACTATTTAAATTCATTTTATCAAAAATTTTAATAAAATTAAAAATTCCTTTTTCTTTACTTATTCTACCAACATATAAAAAATTTGCTTTATCACTTGAAACTTTTTTAATATTACTAAACCATTGTTCATCTAACCTTGAAATAGATATAAGATGTGATTTTTTGCGGGTTAATCTTTTATTACATACAATTATTTCTGATTTTAAAATACAAATATTATACATTAAGCTATAAATCCAAACTGACCATTTACCAATTAAATGTTCCCATTCCTCGTGACCATCGCTCCATAAATATAAGTAAACTTTTTTTCTAAAAATAAGTAAAAACAAATAAGCTAAGAATGTATAAGGGGTTATTGAAATAATAAGATATTTTGAATTAGTATTAAAAGATTTAATTACATTAAAAATATATAAAAAAATATTCGATGCTGTATTAATATCTTTTAAATTTAATTTTTGAGCCCCCTTTTTTTTTGAGCTTCTTACTATAAATTTTACATTAAAAAAACTGTTAAGTCCCTCGGGGACTATCTTTAGATCTAAATTTTCACAAAAATAATTATCTCCATCTTTGAAAACTTTTTCGTTGTTCAAAATAATGAGATTTTGCTTATTCATTCTTTCCTTCAACTTATTTAAATATTGTTTTATATACTACTTTTAATATTTATTAAACTTGGAGAGGTGGCCGAGTGGTTGAAGGCGCACGCTTGGAAAGCGTGTAAACGGGAAACCGTTTCGAGGGTTCGAATCCCTCTCTCTCCGCCATTTTTTAATAGTCTTGCACAACCTAAAATATATAATATTATAGTTTTGATGTCGTATTGTCGTCAACATATAAAAAAATTTTTAGTGATTATATCTTTAATGCTTTTGTCAGCATGCGGAACTCCTTCAGTATACTTTTCACCAGTTGTCAAACCTCAAAAAGCTTCTGCTGAAAGTGGTGATGGAGGCTATGGAGCTTCTTGGGCTAGACCTACAATTGAAATAGCAGTTTTTGAGGCAATAATGAGATGCCAAAATTATAATCCATATGCAAACTGTATGCCAAAATACATAAACGATAGAACTGTTACGGCTTCAGAAGCGGCTGATTGGAAATCAAAATATCAAAAAGATTTAAGTAAATATAAACAAGTTAGCGAGCAAGTTTATGATCCTACTACAAGACAGTACGCTACTGCTATTGTCTTAAAACCAAGACAATCTAGCGGTAAAAATAATAACAGAGTAGCATCTAAACCAAAAACAAAAACTAAAACAAGCACTTCAAAAGGGTCGTCAGGTTCAGCTTTTTTTGTGACTAACAGGGGGCACATAATTACAAATTATCACGTTATTAAAAGTTGCTCCTCAAATCCTAAAATTAAATATAACGACAAAGATATTCAAACTAAGGTAATTGCTAAAGATCAATTACTTGATTTAGCTTTGCTCAAAGCAAATTTAACTAATACTAAATATGTTGCACTTTCTAATAGTCAACCTAAAAAACTTCAAAGGATTATAGCATCAGGTTATCCATTTGGAAAATTTATAAGCGATGATTTAAAGTTTACTTCTGGAATAGTAAGTTCTTTAAAAGGACCTAACGACGACTCAACACTTGTTCAAGTTGATGCTGCATTAAATCCTGGAAACAGCGGAGGTCCAATCGTCGATGAAGAGACCGGCAAATTAGTAGCCGTATCTGTTATGGGAATGAAAAAAAACATCTCCGAAGGTCAAAACTTTGGGATTAAAACTAGCTCGGTGAAAAATTTTTTAGATGCTAATCAGGTAAAAGTTCCGACTAGTTGGTTTTCAACAAAAGATGTTGCTAAATTATTAGAGGATTCTACACTTTATACTTTCTGCAATTAATTCTGACTCCGTATTGCTGTCGCCAGCTCAAATTTTATCGAAATTCAAAAAATTAATGTTCACTAATCAATAACTCTAGAAGGCTAGGTTGAAGGCGCACGCTTGGAAAGCGTGTAAACGGGAAACCGTTTCGAGGGTTCGAATCCCTCTCTTTCCGCCATTATATATCCACACTAAATTTATAAAGGTCTTAATTATTTTGGTCGAATCGTTTAAAATATTATTAAGGGCAGTGGAGGGAGACTGAAGCTGCCTTTGCACTTTATAGTCTTTTAATTCCTATTACTTTCAATTTGGCAGTTCGGTAAATTCTTTTAATTGTTTGATTAATCCCCATTATAACTGTTTTTTTCATTGGACCATATGCATGAATAAGTTTTTTATTTGAGAGAGCTAAAGCTACATGCCCTTTCCAATAGATAATATCGTTTTTTCTTAAATTTTTTAGTTTTACGTTTTTTTTAAAAAATTTAAACTGATCTTTAGTATCCCGTGGACAAAATTTATTATTAAAATTTAAAAAAACTTGTATCAAGGCAGAACAATCTATCCCCTTAAAAGATTTTCCTCCCCATTTATATTTAATATTTTTAAAAATAGATATTTTCCTGAAAGGGTTTTTTTCAATAAAAGTGATAGGTTTAACATCATTTTTCAATATCCATCCCTTTGAGAATTTTAAATATTTATTTTTACTTTCTGTGACTTTTATTTTTGAACCAAAAGATATCTCATTTATTTTCTTGCTTTGACTGGCATTTTTAAACACTTTTGACTTAAGAATATAAACCTTATGAGTAGGTTTATAAAACTTAGAAAATTTTTTGTTTTTAATATAACCTTTATAACCGTCTTCTTTTATCTTTATTTTTAACCATTTTCTTCCGCTTGCTTGTATTGAAAAATTGTTTCCAAAAATCATTTGTGTCACAATTTCAGACTTGGTCGAGGGCTTTTTATAAAGATTAATAATATTGAAATTATTTGTAAAATACTTAGTCATTAAGTTTCAATTTATCTTTAATCATATAAAGAAATATTAGAGACGGTATAACCATTAATGCAGTAATAATAAAAAATATTCCCCAATCTCCATTTAACCAATCAACTAACGCACCAGAAGATGCTGCTAAAGTTGTTCTCCCAGCTGTTCCTATAGAGGCAAGAAGAGCATATTGAGTAGCAGTATAAGTTCTATCTACGAGCATTGAAATGAAAGCAACGAATGCTACTGTTGCAAATGCTGCAGCCATATCATCAAATATTACTGCGATTGCAAACAATAATTCAGATTTTCCTGACCAAGCTAATAAAGAAAATAAGAGATTTGTTGAAGCCATAAGTATCCCAGAAACAAACATAGCTTTAATTACTCCAGATCGAATTGCAAACAAACCTCCAATTAAAGTAAATATCACGGTTGTAACCCACCCGAGACCTTTTGAGTAAAGAGCGATATCTGACTTTGTAAATCCTATCTCTTTATAAAAAATCACAGACATTCTTCCTAAGAATGCCTCACCAATTTTGAAAAGAAAAACAAAACCTAGTATTGCAATTGCAATATTAAAGCCGTTTTTTTTAAAGAAACTTATTACAGGACCAATTACTGTACCAGACAACCACGCAACTATTTTTGTTATTATGTTAGAAGAACCCAGTTTATCTTCTATCATTTTATCAGTTTGTCTTTGACTTTCTGCTCTATCAATTGGTTGTGGTTCGTTAACAAACATAAGACCAATATTGCAACAAATTATAAGTATACCCAAAACTAAAAAAGTTATTTGCCAATAGTTTTCAAAACCTGCTTTCTGAAAAAACTCAGCTGAATTTAGAGATACAACTCCACCCAATTTGTACCCAGTCCACCAACCAACTACTGCCATCGCCGCTCCTGCTTGCATAGATTTTCCTTCATGCTCACCTATTTGCTCAATTCTCAAAGCATCAACTGTTATGTCTTGAGTCGCGGATGCGATAGCAATTATTAGTCCAACACTAATTACCAATGCTAAATTTATAGTAGGATTTATTAAACTCCAACATACTAGACAGATTAAAATTAAACTTTGCATCGATATAATCCATCCACGCCTGTGACCTACTCTTTTAGTTAACCAGGGAATTCTAACTCTATCTATAATTGGGGCCCATAAATAATTAAAAGCATAAACAGCAAAAATTAAACCTGCCCAGCCAATTGTGCTTCTACTTAAACCATCTTCTTTTAGCCAAAGACTTAAACTACTTCCAATTAAAACCCATGGGAAACCACTGATTGCACCAAGAAGTAAAATTTTGATCATTCTTTGATCTAAATAAACTTTAAATGTTTCTGAAAATGATTGTTTTTTGATTATCTCCATGTTTTAATTTCTCCAAAAAGATGGAAAGAAAAGAACTAATACTGCAAATAGTTCTAACCTTCCTAATAACATTCCAAATGATAGAACCCATTTAGAAATATCCGGAATATCTTTATAGTTTCCATTGGGACCAATAACATCCCCTAAACCAGGACCAACATTTGATATTGAGCTAGCTGCCCCAGAGATTGACGTTATAAAATCTAATCCACTTATAGATAGAAGCATTGCTATTATTAAAAAGATAAATAAGAATGTAAAAATAAAAATTATTACAGAATTTATAAAATTATCTGAAATTTTTTGATTGTTGTATTTTGTAATTATAACGCTATTCGGTGATATTAATCTTTTAATTTGATTTTTTAGAAAAATAAGTAACATTTGTAATCTAAAAATTTTAATACCACAGGCCGTTGATCCTGCACAACCACCTATAAACATTAAAAGCAGAAAAAAAATTAAAGAAAATTTTCCCCATAAACCAAAGTCATCGGTAACATAACCAGTACCTGATAATATAGAAATAACGTTAAAAGAAGATATTCTAATTTTATCAAATAAACTGCTTTCATAATTAATAAATATTAAATAAAAAAACATAATAACTATAGCTAGCAGCAATATATAAATTAACCCTTTAATTTGAACATCTTGAAAAAAGATCTTTCTATTGCCTTGAGAAAATTTTAGATAAGAAATAAAAGGTATACTACCTAAAATTATAAATATACTCGCAACAATTTCAATATTTGAATTTTTGAAGAAACCAATAGAGTCATTATGTGTTGAGAAACCACCCGTAGCAATAGTCGTCATAGCATGACTTACACTATCAAAAATTGACATTCCAAAAACCCAATAAAAAAAACCACAAAGAAGCGTAAGAACTATATACGTAGAAATTATTATTGTAGCTACCTCGATTGTTCTAGGTAATATTTTTTCAGTACTATCTGGCCCCTCCATTTTAAATAATTGCATACCTCCAACTTTTAATAGTGGTAAAATAGTAATTGCCATTACAACTATTCCAATACCACCTAGCCATTGCATAATAGCCCTCCATAATAAAATACTTTTTGGACTATTATCTAAATCAGAAATAATTGTTGCTCCGGTAGTTGTTATGCCTGACATACTTTCAAAAAATGCATCACTTAAACTAAAATTTTGTGTAGAAAGCAAAAAAGGTAAACTACCGAAACTTGCGATCATCAACCATGCTAAAGATGAGAATAAAAAGGTTTGCCTCAAATTAAGTTTAAATTCTCTCTCTAAATTTGCTAGTATAAATAAAACTCCAATAAAGATCGTCACAAAAGAGGCTGAAATGAAGCTATGACTTCCTTCTTTAAAAATTACTTGCAACATGTAAGGAGCTAGCATTGAAGTTCCTAAAACAATTAATAAGATACCTATTAAAAAAAAGACTGTTTTATTTGTGGCCATAAAAACTGAGAGTATTTAAATAGTCCTAAAATTCAACTTAATATCATAAAATTATATCTGTATTTTGCGTATAAAATTTAATAAACCATATTTATGCTTGATAATAACTTAATTCAGTCGACATCATCTTGGCCCTTCGTAGAAGTAAGGAAACTTTTAAAGGATCGAAAAGAGCTAATTAAAAAAAAGGACAAAATTACTTTTCAAACAGGATATGGTCCAAGTGGACTCCCCCATATTGGAACCTTTGGCGAAGTAGCTAGAACATCTATGATGATAAATGCTTTAAATCATATTCAAAAAATTGATCATGAGTTAATCACGTTTTCAGATGACATGGATGGTTTGAGAAAAGTACCAGATAATATTCCTAACGATGAAGTATTAAAAAAAAATTTAGGTAAACCTCTTACATCAATTCCTGATCCTTTTAAAAAATTCAACAGTTTTGGTGAGCATAATAACGAGATGCTTAAAGAATTTTTACAAAGATTTAATTTTAAATTCTTATTTAAAAGCTCAACTGAAAATTACAAAAAAGGAATTTTTAACAATTCCTTAATTAGAGTTTTAGAAAAATATGATGAAATTATGAATATAATTTTACCGACCTTAAGAGAGGAAAGAAGAAAAACCTATTGTCCATTTTTACCTATATGCCCTAAAACAGGCGTTGTTCTCGAAATTCCAATGGTAGATATGGACCAAAAATCAGGAAGAGTAATATTTGAAAATAACGGTCAAAAATTAGAAACAAGTATTTTAAACGGTTATTGTAAATTACAATGGAAAGTAGACTGGGCGATGCGTTGGTTTACTTTTAATGTTGATTTTGAAATGTACGGTAAAGATTTAACTGAAAGCGCAATATTATCTAGTAAAATTTGTCGATCTCTCGGAAAAGTTCCGCCAAATGGATTTGCTTATGAATTATTTCTTGATGAAAAAGGAGAAAAAATTTCTAAATCTAAAGGCAATGGTATTTCCATCGAAGAATGGTTAAGATACGCTTCTCCAGAAAGTTTAGCGTTGTATATGTACCCAAATCCGAAAAGGGCTAAAAAATTATACTCAGAAGTAGTGCCAAAAACAGTAGATGAATACCTCACGTTGATTGAAAAATACAAAATTCAAAATGAAAAAGATAAGATTCAAAATCCTGTGTGGCACGTTCATAATGGAAAACCGCCAAATGAAAAAATAGTTATGCCTTTTTCAATGTTACTTAATCTAGTTGGATCAAGTAATGCGAATGAAAAAGATGTTCTCTGGAAATTTATTAATAGATTCCATAAAGAAATAAAACCGAGTGATCACAAAATTCTTGACGGACTGATAAATTATGCAATTAATTATTTTAAAGATAAAGTAGAGCCTAAAAAAAAATTTAAAAAACCGAATTTAGAAGAAAAAAAAGCTTTAGTTAATTTAATAAAAAAATTAGAAGAAATTGATCAAACTCTAAGCCCTGAGGAAATACAAACATATGTTTATTCTGTAGGAAAAGAAAACGGATATGAAAAAAATTTGAGAGATTGGTTTAAACTAATTTATCAAGTAGTTTTTGGTGAAGAAAACGGACCTAGAATGGGTTTTTTTATAAGTTTCTTTGGACTTACTGAAACAATTGAATTAATAAATGATAAACTAAAATAATGTTTTCAATTTTTAAACCATTCATTTTTTCGTTAGATCCAGAAACAGCGCATGACTTTGCAATAAATTCTTTAAAGATAAATTTTCTGCCAAAAAATATTTTTCAGGTTGAAAATGAAGAATTATTAGAAACTAATTTATTTAATGAGATTTTACCTAATCCAGTTGGGTTAGCCGCAGGTTTTGATAAAAGTGCTGAAGTTTACAATTCCTTATTTAAACTAGGTTATGGCTTTGTAGAAGTTGGAACAGTAACACCAAAAAGACAACTTGGAAATCCGAAACCTAGAGTTTTTAGATTAGAAAAAGATCAAGCTTTAATAAATCGACTTGGTTTTAATAACCATGGTTCTGAAATAGTTTCTAAAAGAATATCAGAAAATTTGCCGACTGGTTTTCTAGGAATTAACGTTGGCCCGAATAAAGATACCAAAAAAAAAGAGGAAGACTATTATCTTTGTTTATCAAGACTTTATTCTTTAGCTGGGTACTTAACAATTAATATATCATCACCAAATACCGAAGGGTTGAGAGATTTTCATGATCAAAATTCACTTGAAAAACTTCTTACGGGTATAAATAAAATTAAAAGAGAAAAAAATATTTTAAAACCTATTGTAGTTAAACTTTCTCCTGATATTAATGACACAGAGATTAGTAAAATAATTGAGTTGATCATGAAATATAAAATTGACGGAGTGATTGTATCTAATACAACTGATAGTAACCGTGAAAATTTGTCAGACACCCAAAAAAATGAAAAAGGAGGGCTATCAGGCCAACCCTTGAAAAATTTGTCTACAGAGCTTATAAAAAAATTTTATAAAGATACAAAAGGAAAATTCCAAATTATTGGTGTCGGAGGTGTAGACTCTGGATTATCAGCTTTTGAAAAAATATGCGCTGGCGCTAGCGCAGTTCAACTTTACACCGGAATGGTTTACAAAGGGCCTGGAGTGGTTAGAGAGATGAAAAAAGAGTTAATTTCAATTTTGAAAAAAGAAAATCTCAAAAATATTAGCGAGGCTGTTGGAATTAATACTTGACCCTTCTTATCACTACAATTATATAACTGTAGGAAAATTTTTATGTCTAAAAGATGCGAATTAACTGGAATATCTCCTTTGAAAGGCCATAACGTGAGCCATGCTAAAAACAAAACTAAGAGAAGATTTCTACCAAATTTAAAAAAAGTTACATTTAGAAGCGATATATTAAAGAAAGATATAAAATTAAACGTAGCAAATGCTGCTCTTAGGACAGTAGACTTTAAAGGTGGACTAGATAAATTTTTAATGTCTGCAAAAAATACAAAACTATCAAAAAAAGTAAAAAAAATTAAAGCCTCTATTTCTGCAAAGTCTTAAAATGAATTTATACTACAAACTATCAATTATGATGGGAATGGTTGTTGTCCTATCTAATTACCTTGTTCAATTTCCAATCAAACAATTTGGCTTAAGTGAAATATTAACTTATGGCGCTTTTAGTTACCCAGTCACTTTTTTAATAACTGATTTAGCAAATCGAGCCTATGGTAAATTTGTTGCAAGGAAAGTAGTATATATAGGTTTTATCATAGGAATATTACTTACTTTATTTGTTTCTACAAACTTTTCTGATATAATTTCTGTTAGGATTGCAGTTGGTTCGGGAGTTGCATTTTTTATTGCTCAGAACTTAGATGTACAGGTATTTGATAAACTAAGAAAAAAAAGTTGGTACATTGCTCCTCTTGTTTCGTCTTCAATAGGATCTTTAGCTGATACTTTTTTATTCTTTTCAATAGCTTTTTATTCAACAGGTATTCCGTGGGTAACACTAGCTTTTGGAGATCTTGCCGTAAAATTAATTATTACTATGTTAATGTTAATACCTTTTAGACTTTTACTGAAAAGAATTAAAGAATACTCGGAAAACTCAGTATCTAAAGCTTAACTTTAATGAAATGTTTTTTTGCTTTTTTCAACAAATAAATCAGTTAATTGATTTATCATTACGTCACCTAGATCCTGTACGTCTGTTATTTTAACTGCTCTATTGTAGTATCTCGTTACATCATGTCCGATACCTATAGCCAAAAGCTCAATATCTGATTTATTCTCAATTAATTTAACAGTCTTTTTTAAATTAGACTCTAAGTAATCGCTAGTATTTGTAGAAAGAGTCGAGTCATCTACGGGTGCTCCGTCCGAAATAACCATCAAAATTTTTCTATCTTCTTTTCTTTTATTCATTTTATTAAAAGCCCATTTCAAGGCTTCTCCGTCAATATTCTCTTTTAATAAACCTTCTTTTAACATTAATCCCATATTATTTTTAGCTTGTCTCCATTGAGTATCAGCAGATTTATAAATTATATGCCTAAGATCGTTCAATCTGCCAGGTAGACTTGGTTTATTATTTTTCATCCATTTTTCTCTGGATAATCCACCTTTCCAATGTTTAGTTGTAAATCCTAATATTTCAACTTTAACCATACATCTTTCTAGTGTCCTAGAAAGTATGTCTGCACAGATCGCTGCAACAGAAATAGGTTTGCCTCTCATCGAACCAGAGTTATCTATCAGTATAGTCACCAATGTATCTTTAAATTCTATGTCTCTTTCTTTTTTAAATGATAAAGAGTTAAAGGGATCCATAATAACTCTAGGAAGTTTTGAAGTATCTAATAAACCATCTTCTAAGTCAAAGTTCCAAGATCTGTTTTGTTTTGCAAGTAATTTTCTTTGTAACTTGTTTGCTAGTTTAGAAATAAAATTTTTTAGTTGCAATAATTGTTGATCTAAATTTTTCCTTAATCGTGCAAGTTCCTCTGAATTCTCAAGTTCTTCTGCTTTTATAATTTCATCGAATTCCTCAGTATAAGTTTTGTATTTTAAATCGCTTAAGTTAGAAATTCCTCTTTTTTTTAGATCAGGTCTGGAGCTATCTTCAATCTCAATTTCTTCATCGAATTTGTCTGAGTCTTTAGCTTCATTTTCTAAATCTGGTGCACCACTTTCAATTGACATTTCTTCGTATTGTTCCTCTTTTTCTCTAGCCTTTTGGTCCTGGTCCTGAGGTTTTGAATGCTTATCATCAATGTCACTATTTTCCTCTTTTTTCTTTTCTTCATCAACATTTTCGTCCAAACTCATATTAGATATTAATTCAGAAATTAAAGAATTAAATTTTTTTTGATCTAAAGTTGAGTCTTTAAGTTGAGAAATTTTACTTTTAAATTGATCATTTAGATC
>CACPPH010000003.1 GCA_902635795.1 uncultured Pelagibacteraceae bacterium | reverse complement strand
TAATTCTTGAGACTAGAAAATTAATTAAAAAAGATATGGGCATAATTTCTAAAATAGAAAATAAGCATGCCTTAAAAAATATCAAAAAGATTATTCAGTCTACTGATTCAATAATGATTGCACGAGGAGATTTGGCAATTGATATTGGACATAGTGAAGTACCAAAAGTTCAATTAAGTCTTATAAAAAAATGTTCTCAATTTTCCAAATCTGTAATTGTGGCTACGCAAATGTTAGAAAGTATGATTGAAAATAATACTGCTACTAGGGCAGAGATTAATGATATTGCAACTGCGATATTTCAAGGTGCAGATACTGTAATGTTGTCTGCTGAAGCTGCAATCGGTAAATTTCCAACTCAAGCTGTTTCAACTATGACACAAACAATTCTATCTACAGAAAAATATAAAAGAGAACATATTGAAGATTTTAAAAATTCTATCATTGCAAACAAAGATCCTGTTAAATCTATCCTTCTCTCTGTCAAAGATATGGCTTATAACCCAGACGTTAAAGCTATAATCGTTTTTTCTAATTCTGGAAAATCTGCGAAACTTGTTTCTGCTATGCGTCCAGCAGCTAAAATAGTAACTATTTCTCCAAATATAAACGTAAGTAGACAAGTTTCATTACTTTGGGGTGTTCAATCTATTAATAGTAGAGATGCAAATGGATGGAAAGATATGATGTCTATTTCTAAAGAAATTATAAAAAAACTAAGATTTATTAAAAAAAATGACTTTGTAGTTATAACTGCTGGTTTACCTTTTGGAAAGGCAGGTATGACTAACATGGTGAGACTTTATAAAGTTGGTTCCTAATGGAAGAGAATTATAGTATTGATGAGATTCTCTCAGCAGTAGATGATCTTCAAAATTTTAAAAGGAATAAAACTAAAAAGGTTTCTAGCGTTTCAAATGCTAAAACTGATGATTCTGGCATTCCAAAAAATACCTTAAGATTAATTGAGGAAGCTGAAAAATCAAATAACTAAATTAAACCGGCTATTTGTATTGAAGTATCACACATTCTGTTGGAGAAACCCCATTCATTATCGTACCATGAAAGCACTCGACTAAATTTTCCTTTTATTACTTGAGTTTGGGTTACGTCGAAAATTGAACTATGCGGATTATGATTAAAATCTTTTGATACTAAAGGTTTTTGGTTTACATCTAAGATTCCCTTTAAATCTCCTTTTGCAGCCTTGATCATGGCTTCATTAATACTTTCAGGTGTTGCTTCTTTATCAGTAACTAGTGTTAAATCAATTAATGAAACATTTGGTGTTGGAACTCTTATAGCTGTACCATCTAACTTGCCTTTTAAACTCGGCAGAACTAAACTCATTGCTTTAGCTGCTCCTGTTGAAGTAGGTATCATTGCCCCTTCAGTAGAACGAGCTCTTCTTAAATCTTTATGCAATGTATCTAAAAGTTTTTGATCACCTGTATAACTATGGATTGTAGTCATATAACCATAACTGATTCCAAAAGTTTTTTCTAAAACCATTGCAACAGGAGCTAAACAATTTGTCGTGCACGAGCCATTGGATATAATATTATGCTCTTTTTTTAACTCCTTGCTATTAACACCTTGAACGATTGTAAAATCTACTTCTTTACCAGGAGCAGAAATTATTACTTTTTTTCCTCCACCTTTTATGTGTTTTTCTGCTGATGACTTGTCTAAAAATATACCAGTGCATTCTAAAACTACATCAGCACCTACTTTTCCCCAAGGGATATTAGCTGGATCCTTTTCTGCAAAAACTTTTATTTCTTGATTGCCGATTTTAAAACCGTCTTTTGAAGTCTGAATGTCTTCATGAATGATGCCATGAGTGCTATCATATTTAATTAAATGTGCATTAGTTTCTATTGATCCTAAATCATTTATTGCAACAACTTGAATTTTATTTTTATAATTTTCTAAAATAGCTCTTAAAATTAATCTACCTATTCTACCAAAACCATTAATACCAACCTTAACCATTTAATCTCCTTTAATGAATAATATTTAGACGTATCTAAATACAACAACTGCATAGCCAATGCAAATTATTGTTGCAATCCACAATACACTTCCAACTAGAGCTAACCAAAATAAATGAATGAACGCACTGCCTAATAATGAAATAAATAATCTATCGCCTCTAGTTGTGTCTAATCCTAAAATTCCTTTTCTTGGACTGCCTCCTGGTGATTTTTTTTCCCAAATAACCATTGCTGTTAAACATAAAGCTATGAATATAAAAAATGCAGCTGTCTGCCATGTCCAGGCCATCCAAGTGATAAATTCAAAATCGAAGAATCCCTTCTCTTTCTTTTTAGCCATGTCACCCCAAGTTGCGGCATTTAAGATATTAAAAATCATCATACTCGTCCTAACGCAAATCCTTTCGCAATATAGTTTCTCACAAAGTAAATTACTATTGCACCAGGTATAATTGTCAAACTTCCTGCAGCAGCAAGTAGTCCTAATTCATATCCAGATGTACTGGCAGTTCTTGTCATTGTTGCGGCTATAGGTTTAGCTGCTACAGCTGTAAGTGTTTTAGCTAATAATAATTCTACCCAAGAAAACATAAAACAGAAAAACATAGTAATACCTATGCCTGCAGTAATAGTGGGTATGAATATTTTAAAGAAAAATCTCCAAAACGAATAACCGTCAACATAAGCTGTTTCATCTAACTCTTTTGGCACAGAAGACATAAATCCTTCTAAAATCCAAACTGCTAAAGGAATATTAAACAAACAATGTGATAAAGCTACAGCCACATGTGTATCAAACAAATTTACTGATGAATAAAATTGAAAAAATGGCAAAGCAAATACTGCTGGAGGGGCCATTCTGTTAGTCAATAACCAAAAAAATAAATGTTTATCCCCTAAAAATTTATATCTAGAAAAAGCGTAAGCTGCAGGTAGTGCAGCTGCTACTGAAATCACGGTGTTCATCACTACGTAATAAATAGAATTAAGATACCCAGTATACCAAGTGCTGTCGGTAAAAATTTTCTTGTAATTATCTAATGTAAATTCTTGAGGCCATAATGTGTAAGTGTTTATAATCTCAGTTGTTGTTTTAAATGACATGTTAAGCAACCAATAAATTGGAAGCATCAAGAAAATAATATAAATTGTAGGAACTACCCACTTAGCTTTCTTCATGATTTCTCCTCATTTCTCATCATTAATGTGTAGAATACCCAACAAACTAAAAGTACTATAAAGAAGTATATCAACGACATTGCTGCAGCTGGTCCTAAATCAAACTGTCCTAATGCCATTTTCACTAAATCTATAGATAAAAATGCAGTAGCATTGCCTGGACCGCCTCCAGTTAAAACAAATGGCTCTGTATAAATCATGAAACTGTCCATAAATCTTAAAAGTATTGCTATCGTTAATACTTTTTTCATTTTAGGTAATTCAATTTTCGTAAAAATTGCCCAACGACTAGCCCCATCAATTTCTGCTGCTTGATAGTAAGCAGGTTGGATAGATCTTAATCCCGCATAAGACAATAAAACTACTAACGATGTCCAATGCCATACATCCATTAGTATAGTTGTGAACCAAGCATCACCAATTTGTTGGGTAAAGTTATAATCAAATCCCAAAGCATTAAGTGAATGACCTAAGAAACCAATATCTGGTAACGCAAAAATATTCCACATAGCTCCTACAACGTTCCATGGAATTAAAAGTGGCATGGACATTAAAACTAAACAAACAGGTACTCCTATTCCCTCTTTAGGCATAGTAAGAGCGATAGCTATTCCTAATGGAATTTGAATGAATAAAATTATAAATGTAAATAAAAATTGTCTACCAAGTGATGCGTGAAATCTTTCAGATAACATGATTTGTTTAAACCATCTTGTGCCTTCCCACATAAAAACATTATTCCCGAAAGTTTCCTGGAAAGCATAGTTTACTACTGTCATTAATGGGATAATGGCATTGAAAGCTACCAGCACAAATACTGGTATTACAAAAAACCATGCTTTTTGATTTACTGTTTTATTCATTCAATTATCCAGCTATCTCCATATGTATAAGTATATTCTTTTTTAAATTTTAAAAATGCAGAACCTGACGGAATATCTTCATTAGATTTTGCAATAATTTTAATTTTTCCGGTTTCACTCTCGGTATCTACAATTTTGTGCCTTCCAGTATTACTGACTGATAAAACTTTGACTGGAATTCCTTCATTACTAAAAGATATAAATTCAGGTCTCACACCAACTTCTGTCTTGTTAAAATTGCTTTTTTTAATTTGTTGGTGGGTTTCTATTTTTTTTCCATTAACGATCACATCATTCCCTTTAATTTGACAAGGTAAAACATTCATGCCTGGCGAACCAATAAAATATCCAACAAATGTATGCTTTGGTTTTTCAAACAAATCTACTGGTGTTCCTGTTTGAACAATTTGACCTTCATGCATTACAACCACTTGATCAGCAAATGTTAAAGCCTCTGTTTGATCATGTGTTACATAAATCATTGTTCTATTAATCTTTTGATGAAGTTCTTTAAGTTTAGATCTTAAAATCCATTTCAAATGTGGATCGATTACTGTTAATGGTTCATCAAACATAATAGCATTTACATCTGATCTTACCAATCCACGCCCTAGTGAAATTTTTTGTTTACCATCTGCAGTTAGACCAGAAGCTCTATTATTTAATGTTGAGGATAATTCTAGCATTTCAGCTATCTCATGAACTTTTACTTTAATTTCTTCCTCCGGAATTTTTCTATTTCTTAAAGGAAAAGCTAAATTATCATACACTGTCATTGTGTCATAAATAACCGGGAATTGAAAAATCTGTGCAATATTTCTCTCTACTGGACTCAACCCTGAAATAACTTTATCATCAAATAATATATCGCCTTTAGTTGGTGTAATTAATCCAGAAATAATATTTAACAATGTTGTCTTTCCACAACCTGACGGGCCTAATAAAGCATAAGCACCCCCATCATTCCAATCAATGTCTACTCCTCTGATTGCCCAATCAGCATCTGAAGACTGAGTTTTTAAATAACTATGGCTTAAACCTTTTAAAGTAACTTTAGCCATTAGATACTAACCTTTCATTTTGATCAAAATAAACGAACTCATCTGTATTCATGTATAAATTCATCTCATCGCCTACGTTTTTTTGAAAAACTCCATTAGACAAAGAAACCCAATTCAAATTTCCGTTTGTAAAATGGATTAAGCTCTCAGAGCCACTAATTTCAGAGATTAAAACTTTACCTTTTATCTCAAGTGTATTGTTGCCATCTTTATACGTGGTAATGTTGTGGGGTCGAATACCTACTTTATATTCACCATCTTTGATATTTAATTTAGTCTTCCATTGAATGTCATTTTGTAAAAATGAACACTGGTCTCCTGTTTTTTTTATTTTAGCTATATTCATAGGTGGATCACTAAAGACCTGAGCTGAAACTAGAGAGTTAGGTTTATTATAAGTATCTAAAGTTTTTCCATATTGAATAATCTTACCTTCCTGTAACGTTGCAGTATTACCGCCTAAGAGTAGAGCTTCTGAGGGTTCTGTGGTTGCGTAAACTACAATACAATCTCTATTTTCAAATAATTTTGGTAATTCTTCTCTTAATTCTTCTCTTAATTTAAAATCTAAGTTAGCAAGTGGTTCATCTAAAAGAATTAAGTCTGAGTCTTTTACAAGTGCTCTTGCTAAAGCAGTTCTTTGTTGTTGTCCTCCGGAAAGCTCATTTGGTTTTTTATTCAACATTCCAGAAAGTTTTAGTAATTCAGCAACTTTCCCAACTCTTTGTTTTGTTTCATCTGAACTTACTCCAGTAATTTTTAATGGAGATGCAATGTTGTCATAAACTGTGAAGTTGGGGTAATTAATAAATTGCTGGTAAACCATTGAGACATTTCTTTTTTGAACTTTCATACCTGTTACATTCTCGTTGTTAAACCAAATCTCCCCTGATGTTGGTTTATCTAGGCCAGCCATAATTTGCATTAAAGTTGTCTTTCCGGCTAAAGTAGACCCTAAGAGAATATTAATTGTATTTTTTTCTAATTTTAAATTCGTTGAATAAATATGAGTATCTAATCCTATTTTTTTTTCTACGTTTTTTAATTCTAGGCTCATATTTTTTGAATTCCGTTTTAAAAAAAGGGGGCCGTTAAGCCCCCTTTAAATTTAGATTAAACCTAAATTACTTCCAAGCTCTTTCGAATGGAACTGTTTTACCTTTAGGTTTCTCATTACGTTTAGCTTTTGGCGATCCTGGTTGTTTCAACCAATAATCAGCGCCTTTCGGCTTAGCCAATCTTGGACCACATCCACCGTATGTATTGTTTGCTTTATCAGCAGCTTCCATACGAGACATAACTAAGTTCATCTCTTCCGCAAGACGATCCATAGCTTGTTGTGGAGTAAACGCACCAGAGTTTACATCTCCAATTTGTTGCCACCAGATTTGTGCAAGTTTCGGATAGTCCGGAACATTGATACCTGTTGGTGACCACAACACTCTGTTTTTAGATCTGTAGAATTCTACAAGTCCACCTAATTTTGGAGCTCTTTGAGTAAAGTGCTTATGATTAATTGTGCTATCTCTAATGATAGTTAAACCAACATCACTTTTCTTAAGATCAACAGTTTTTGATACTACAAACTGAGCGTATAACCATGCAGCTTTTCTTCTGTCAACTGGAGTAGACTTAAATAGAGTCCATGATCCAGCATCTTGATAACCAAGCTTCATACCTTCATCCCAGTAAGGACCTTTTGGTGATGGTCCCATTCTCCATAAAGGATTACCTTTATCGTCAACTGTTTTGTTTCCAGTACTCTTTGGAGCAACCATTGATGCCGTGAACGCTGTATACCAGAAAATTTGCTGAGCAACGTTTCCTGATGATAAAGCTGGCAGAGACTGATAGAAGTCCATCGCTGCAGCACCTGGAGGTGCATAAGCTCTTAACCACTCATCCCATTTTCTGATTGCATATACGGCAGCAGGACCATTTGCAGCCCCACCTCTTGCTACGTCAGCACCAACTGGATTACAAGAACCTTTTTCCATTCTTATTCCCCACTCGTCTACTGGTACACCATTAGGTTTACCAACTGAACCTGCACCAGCCATAGATAACCACGCGTCAGTCATTCTCCATCCTAAGTCTGGAGCTCTTTTACCGTAGTCCATGTGACCGTATACTCTAACACCGTCGATATTTTTTACATCTTTTGTAAAATATTCAGCAATATCTTCGTAAGCAGACCAGTTTACTGGCACACCTAGATCGTATCCGTATTTAGCTTTGAAACCTTTTTTGATTTCAGGTCTGTCAAACCAATCTTTTCTAAACCAGTAAAGGTTAGCAAATTGTTGATCAGGTAATTGATATAAATCACCATCTGGGCCTGTAGTAAATGATTTACCGATGAAATCATCGATATCTAATGTTGGTAAAGTTACATCTTTACCTTCACCTTTCATCCACTTTGTTAAGTTTACTGCTAACTGAAGTCTTGAGTGTGTACCGATCAAATCAGAGTCATTGATGTATGCATCATACAAGTTTCTTCCAGTTTGCATTTGAGTTTGTACAGCTTGTACTACTTCTCCTTCTCCAAGTAACTGGTGATTAACTTTAATTCCAGTTATCTCTTCAAAAGCTTTTGTTAAAACTTTTGACTCATATTCGTGAGTTGGAATGGTTTCTGACAATACATTTATTTCCATTCCTTTGAATGGCTTTGCAGCATCATGGAACCAATTAAGTTCTTTCTCTCTTTCTTTTGCAGAAATTGTTGAAAGACTAAACTCACCATTTGACCATTTCTTAATTGCAGCTCCGTGTCCGTCAGCTACAGCGTTTGAAATAGTTAATAGAGAAATTGAAACAGCAACAGCCAAAATACTCTTCAATGTTTTAAACATAGATTATTTCCCTCGTTGTTGTTGTTATAAGTTTTCTTATTCAATCAAAATAAATGTTAAAAGTACAGTGCAGAAACTTTTTAAAATTACAACTCTTAATTGTGTTAATTTATTAAGGCTCTCTTGACAGCTTTTTCCCAGCCGTTAATTAGAATTGTTCTAGATTTATTTTTCATTTTTGGAGAAAATTTTTTATCTAAGTTCCAATTTTTAGAAATATCTTTTAATGATTTATATACACCGATTTGTAAACCAGCCATAAAAGCTGCACCTAAAGCAGTAGTCTCTTGGACTTTAGGTCTTAAAACTTTTACATTTACGATGTCAGATAAAAATTGAGAGAACCAATTATTCATAACCATGCCACCATCTACTTTTACTATTTTGGGTCTAAGACCATCATGTTTCATGGCTTCGAAGAGATCAAAAGTTTGATAGGCTACTGCTTCTATAGTAGCTCTAACTATTTCTTTAGGGCTTGTATCCCTTGTAATGCCGCTTAAGACACCTCTGGCATTGGCATCCCAGTAAGGCGCTCCTAATCCAGTGAATGCGGGAACTAAATAAATGTCATTATTATTATCGAGCGACTTTACTATTTTTTCTGTTTCAGGTGCTTTTTTAAAAAATTTCATTCTGTCTCTTAACCATTGGACCCCTGCTCCAGCAATAAAGATTGAGCCTTCCATAGCGTATGTTGTTTTACCCTTAATCCTATAGGCAATTGTCGTCAATAAACGATTTTTAGAATAAATTTTCTTTGAACCTGTATTTAATAAAACGAAAGCTCCCGTACCATATGTACTTTTTAAAGATCCTGGTTCGAAACAACATTGACCAATAGTTGCTGATTGTTGATCTCCCACTACACCATTTATAGGTATTGATTTTCCGGTAATTGAAGAATGAGTTTGTCCATAATCGTCTGCACAATCTTTTACTTCAGGTAAGATATGTTTTTTAATTTTAAGTAAGTTTAATATTGTATCATCCCATTTATTAGATGAGATATTATAAATCATTGTTCTACTAGCATTAGTAGCATCTGTTGCGTGAACTTTACCTTTTGTAAGTCTCCATATTAAAAAACTATCAATTGTTCCAAACAATAACTGTTTTTTATTCATTAATTGTCTTGCTTTTGGCATATTATCTAGAATCCATTTGATTTTAGTTCCGGAAAAATAAGAGTCGATAAGCAGCCCAGTCTTATTAAAAATCATCGTATCCTTATTTTGCTTTCTCAGTTTTTTACAAAATTCTTCTTGTCTTCTATCTTGCCATACAATCGCTTTATAAACAGGTTGGCCATTTTTTTTATCCCATAAAACTGTGGTTTCCCTTTGATTTGTAATACCTATACTTAAAATTTCTCCTTTTAACTTTTTTGCTTTTTGGATGACATCTTTTAAAGTTTTAATAGTTGTTCTCCATATTTCATCGGGATCATGTTCGACCCATCCACTTTTAGGGAAATATTGAGTAAATTCTTTTTGTGATGAAAAAATTGGTTTACCTTTTAGATCAAAAAGAATTGATCTATTTGATGTTGTTCCAGCATCAATTGAAATTATAAATTTTTTCATTACCTAAAAGCTTCCCAATTGAATTCAAGTTTTTTATCTTCAACAATAGCGTTAATCATGCTTAGCATTAAAGGTAGTTTTTTTTCATCAAAATCCTCATTTACTTTTTTAGCAATTTCTTTTGCTAAGTCGGCACCCTCAACTGTAACCTTTTCCATTTTTGTTTTTTTTGCCTCAGAAAATGTTAGTCCCTCTCCAATATAAGCTCCCATCTTAGCATTTCTTCCGCCACCTGAACTTACGTATAGATCTCCTAATCCGGCTAATCCTTTTACTGTCTCTTTTTTACCTTTAAGATGCTCTACAAAAATTTCCATTTCAGAAATTGATTGTTTCATAAGGGCTGAAGCTGTATTTAAATAATTTTTTTCTCTCACATCATCGGGAATATTTTTATTACATAAACCTTTAGCTGCACCGACGGCCATTGAAAAAATATTTTTTATTGCAGCTGATACCTCCACGCCATTTAAATCATCTGAGTATGAAGTGTGATAATAACTTGTGTTTAACATATCGGCAATTTTTTTTGCAATATTAATATCTTTATTTGCTATAACGACACTACTATGTACTCTGTTAGCTAACCCAACTGCTAAACAGGGTCCGCCCACCGCTGAAATGCTAGTCTTTGAAATTCCCTTATCAAGTAACAATCTATTTAATTTATCAACTAATAATTCATAATTATTTTTGTAAATGCTTAAACCTTTGGTTAACATTAATAAATTTGGCAAATTTTTCCCCTTAAAAAGTCTAATTAATTGATCTGCCACCCAGTCAATTCCTTTTGAACTTATACCTAATACTATTAAATCTACCTTTGAACTCAAAAGTTCATCAAATTTATCAAATTTGAAAATCTTTATTTGATCAGGGATTTTAATATTTAAACCAGGATGTAAATTTTTATTTTTCTTTAAATTTTCAATAAAGTCATTTTCAAGATGGGTCCCAACTATGTGAATATCATGATTGTTATCAAGACAAGGAAAAGCAAAAGCTGATCCCATTGCTCCAGCTCCGATAATTATAATTTTTGACATTTAATCCTTAAAAAATATTTTTTTGAAAATAATAAAAACTGATATTAGCTCAATTTTTCCAATAATCATAAAAATAATCAAACTTATTTTAGATGATGTTAACAAATTAACAAAATTTAGGCTTTGTAAATTATACATTTCAGAATTCACAGTATTTGTTAAAGCAAGAATAGCAAGTTTAAAAGATCTTTCAAATCCAATATTATCTAAAACTAAAAAACTAGATAAGATAAAAAGACTTATAAAAAAAGATATGAAAATTAAAAAAGATATTCTTACATTATCATCTGTAATTTTATTTTCAGAATTAAAAATAGTTTTATTTATGACACTATTAGGGCTAATTAATTTAATTATTTCTGATGAAGTTATTTTGAGAAGAATATAAAATCTACTTAATTTTATACCCGATGTATTCGAAATGAGTGATCCGCCTATGATTGTTAGAAATAGAAAATATAGACTTAAATTATTATCAGTTTTTATTAGAGTGAGACCAGAATTTGCTAAACTGCTTAAAACACTTATAATGACATTAAATCCATCAAAGTTATTAAAATAAATTAGTATCATGAAGATTATCGAATATAATATCAAGTAAAAGTCTTCTTTATGTTCTTTAGTTATGATTTTTTTGTTAAATAAGTTGAATATGAAAAAGAAATTGATCATTCCTATTATTAGTGACAAAATCAATATTAATTTTTGAAAATTTGTTGAAATTATTTCAGTTAAATTATCAGAAGGTAAAAAACCACCACCTGAAACTAAAGTCATAGTTAAGTTAAGAGAGTTGTAAAGTCTAACATTAGAAAGATTTAATAAAGATAAAATAATAATACTTAATACACTATAGAAAATAAATATTTTTAAAATATTATTTTTAATATTTTCTTCGGATTTAAAATTACTATCACCGGAAAAAGTCAAATTTGTCATTTTGTAATTGAATGTCTTGTTAGAAAATAATAAAATTAAAAATACTAAGAAAAATAATCCACCTAACCATTGAGAAGACGATCTCCAAAGAATAAGTGTAGGATCTAAATATTTTATACTTTTAAAAATTGAAAAACCCGTACCTGTTAAGCCTGAAACAGACTCGAAAAAAGCACTTAAAAATTTAACCTGAAAGTTACTTAAATAGAAAGGGATTGAAATTAATAATCCTATTACAATGTAAACTAATATAATTAAAACTAACTGTTCTAAGAAATTTATCTTTTTATTAGCATCTTTTCCAAAAATATAAAGACCTAGCCCAACAAATAATGAAATTATTAAAGTAAGAAAGTAAGATTCAATACTTAAAAAATAATCAAAATACGATGAGTATAGAATATTTATAAAAGCTAAAATACTTACAGGAAAACAAAATAAACTTAGATAAAAGCTTATACTTTTAAAATTCATTAGAAATTAAATCGAACCAACGCTAAAGATACTTTCTACTGCTTTTAGTTGCTCTCTTTTAGCAAGAAAAACTACCAGATCATCTTTTTCAAATATGAAATTTGAACGAGGAATTATTACCTGTTTTTTTCTGACTATAGCTCCAATCCTAATATCCTCTGGTAAGTTAGAGTCTCTTATTTGTTTGTTAAGTAATTCAGATTTCTCCAAAATTTTAGCCTCAATAAATTCGTATTCTCCATCTAATAAAGAGTAAACAGTTCCAATAGTACCTCTATGAACATGTTCCATTATTCGCGATACTGTGGTCATTCTTGGATCAACTAAGTCATCAATGTTTAGTGAGTCTTGAAGCAAATTATAATTTGATTTGTTAACTATAGCTATTGTTCTTTTCTTAAATCCTGATTTTTCTGCTAGAACACATGCCATCATATTATTTTCATCGTCATTTGTTAAAGCTAATACTGTTTCAGATCCATCAAGATTAGCCTCTTTCAAAATCTCCTCATCTAGTGCGTCACCATTAATCACAATCGATGATGATAATTCATTGGCTATCTCCTCTGCTCTCTTCTTGTCTTTTTCAATTATTTTTACTCTTAGATCTTCAAAATTTTCCTCGATCATTTTAGCTAAATTTAACCCAATGTTCCCTCCTCCGATTATTAATATATTTTTAGCAACTTTTTCCTCATGTCCAAAAGCTTTTAGAATTGGATTTAATTGATCGCTGCTCACAACTACGTATACATTGTCATCCTCAAGTATTTGATCATTTTTTTTTAAATATATAAATTTTTCTTTTCTTAAAGCTCCCACGATGTTTGCTTTGAAATCAGGAAACTTTTCTGTTAATTTTTTAAGAGGAATATTTTTTAGTGGACAATTTTTTTCAATTGATATTTCCAACATTTTTACTTTGTTATTTCCAAAAGGAACATTATCTAATGCGCCTGGAGCCTCTAATCTTCTATATAATGATTTTGCAACTTCAATCTCAGGTGAAATAATTACATCTATAGGGATATTTGATTTGTTAAAAAGTTTTCCCCATTTACCTTCAAGAAAATCCTTAGTTCTTATTCTAGCAATTTTTTTAGACACATTAAATAATGAACTAGCTAATTGACATACAATCATATTAGTTTCATCATTTCTTGTTACAGCAATGACCATATCAGCCTTTTCGGCTCCGGCATTTTCTAAAACCGAAGGCAAAGAGGCTCGTCCTACAATGCCTTTTACATCCTGGGTATCATTAATTTTTTTGATATCTTCTGAGGATTGATCAATTACTGTCACAGAATGTCCTTGAGCCGATAATTGTTTACTTATTGAAAAGCCGACTTTGCCAGCTCCACATATTATTATATTCATTTTAATTTATGCCTTTTATTCCAAGTTCTTTTAATTTTCGATGGAGAGCAGACCTTTCCATGCCAATAAAATCTGCAGTTTTAGAAATATTTCCATGATTTTTTTTGAGTTGTTTTGTAAGGTACTCTTTTTCAAAATGCTTTCTAGCCTCTTTTAAAGGAGCTGAAAACGTTTTTTCTAGTAAGTCTTTATTATTAATAAAAGATGACGAAGGATTTAAAATATCTTCAATAATATTGTTTATATTACCTTTAGACTCATTAGCTGATAGAATTGTAATTCTCTCTACTAAATTTCTCAACTCTCTAACATTGCCGGGCCAATCATAAGTGTATAAATTGTCATTTTTTATATCAATTTTTGGTTGTTGTACGCCATTTATTTCAGAAAGTTTTTCTTTAAAATAATCTATTAAAAGAGGAATATCTTCTGTGCGAGAATTTAGTGGAGTGAGTTCAATCGGCATCACATTAAGTCTGTGAAATAAGTCCTCTCTAAATTTATTATTTTGTACAAGAACTTCTAAATCTTTTGAAGTTGAAGAGATTAATCTTATATTTACACTTATGTCTTTAGAGCCATTTAATCTTTTAAATTTTTGATCTATTAAAACCCTTAAAACATTAGCTTGTGTCTCAAATGGAATTTCAGAAACTTCATCAATCAATAAAGTCCCCTTGTTAGCCCTTTCTAGAGCGCCAAATGAAATTTTTCCATCCTCAAATTCTTCTCCAAATAATTCTTTCTCGTAAGTATTCTCTTTTAATAAAGCTGCATTAATAATTATAAATGGTTCTTTGTTTCTTCCAGAAGTTTTGTGTATTTTTCTTGCCACTAATTCTTTACCTGTTCCTGTTGGGCCTTTTATTAAGACTCTACTCTCTGAAGTTGATAATTTGTCTATAATTTTTTTAACTTTTATGATTGAAGGACTGTTACCAATTAAATCAAATGAATGAAAAAGTTTGTTCTCAATGATATCTTTCTCTTTTTTTAAGTTAAGTGACTCTAACGCCCTTTTTACGTAATTTAGTATTTTTTCCTTTGAAAAAGGCTTTTCGATAAATTCATATGCACCTAGTCTTGTTGCTTCAACTGCAATCTGAACAGTAGCATGTCCTGAAATCATAATTACTGGGGTTAATTTATCTTTTTTAGTTATAAGCTTTAAGAGATCGATTCCATCTCTATCAGCTTTATCTAATTTAATATCGATAATAGCTAAATCAGGTAACTTTCTATTAATCTCAAAGATTGCCTGATCATAATTAGCTGCCGTTCTAACCTCAAAGTTTTGATCCTGTAAAATACTGCTAACTAAAGAGCGTATATCTGGATTATCGTCTATTACTAAAATTTCTTTATTCATTTGTTTTAGGTAATAAAATTGTAATTATTACTCCTTTATCTTTTTTGTTATTTTTGATGCTAAAAGTTCCAGAATGCTCATTTATAATTTTTGAAACTATCGGTAGACCTAAACCAGTACCCTTTTTTTTAGTTGTAAAGTAAGGTGTCATTGCTTTTTTAGCGTCTGTAATACCTGGACCATTGTCTGTCAACCTACATTTTATATAGTCATTATTACCATTTATTTCTATGTCAATAATTCCCTTGAAACCAGGGTCTTTTGTTGAAATTTCAAATAATGCCTCCTCAGAATTCTTGATTAGGTTAATAAAAACTCTATTTAGTTGGTCTTCGTCTCCATAAATTATTAACTCTTGAGTATTAACTTTTAGATTTATTGCATTATTTGAAGAAACTCTTATCAATTCAAGAGATCTGTTTATGAGTTTTGAAATGTCTAATTTTTTGAAAACTGGACTCGGCATCCTAGCAAAATTAGAAAATTCATTTACTAATTTTTCGATATCTTTTATTTGTCTATTTATAGTTTCTAAATATCTCTCAAACTCCTGGCTTTGATTATTAAGTTTATTTTTATACTTTTCTCTTAAACTATCTATTGATAATTGAATTGGAGTAAGAGGATTTTTAATTTCATGAGCTAATTTTCTTGCTACAGACTCCCAAGCCTCATATCTTTCATTAATTAATAGTTTATTTTGTTGTTCCTTTAATCTTTCAATCATTGAATTAAAATTTCTATTAAGTTGCTGAAACTCTTCGTCAGTTTCTAGCTCAGGAACTTTTACGTCAAGAGCTCCTTTGCTTATTGAGTCCGATGCTCCAATAAGATTTACAATTGGCTTTGTTAGTCTGGATGCAAAAGTAATAGCTATTGAAGTTGACAAAAATAATAACAATGTAACAACAATTATGTATATAATCGCAAATGTAACTTTTATTCCAGTCTGACTATTTTCTACAGAATAATAAAAACTTACAGCTTCTTCAGTTTCGTTAAGATACCTTATAATTTCTGGGTCTATATTTCTTGATATGTATAAATACGTATCTACTAAAGAGTTTAGCTTTGTCATCACAGTAGTTTTATTTTCCAAACTTTCAGTAATAAAAACTGGTTTTCCCTCTAAAACTTCGTCAAAATTTTCTTCTGTTGGAATAACAAACTCATCTGATATATCTCTTACATCTGATAGTAAAATATTTCCCAAGCTGTCAATTAAATATACATCATCAATTTTTCTTAAGATTTTTTCTGATCTGACAACATTTTTAAATCGATTTAAATTAGAGTAGTATAGATTTGATGCTCTATTGAGGCCTACACTCATAAGGATTACGTCAGATAAAACATTTTCTTTACTTTCTTCTAAATAATTTTTAGCTACATCAAAAGAATTATTTACTGCATTAGTAATTTGTTTATCGAAGTATTTTTGAATACCAAAATTAAAAATAAATAATGAAAAAATTGCTACTACCAGAGATGGAATGACTGTAAATAAAGAAAAAACAGATATGTATTTTAAATTTGTTTGAGATCCTTTTTTGTTTTTTTTTCCGGTATAATAAAATCTATAAAAATTTTTGAAAATAAGACCAAAAAATACCAAAAGTAAAATAATATCAATTATAAGTAAAGTTTGTAAATTTTCATCAGTTAAGGCTACAAAACCCTCATTGATGAATGTTAAAAAAGTTACTATCCCCATAAAAATACATAAAAATGAGGATAAAATAATCCAGTTAAAGTTTTTAATAATCTTAAACATCTTAAATAAGCATTAAATATCTATATAAATATAATATAAGTTTATACCATGAGTTTTTGTTTAATAATTCTAGCTGGAGGTAATAGCCATCGGTTTAAGTCTAATATTAGTAAACCTTATCAAAAAATAGCTGGTAAATCATTAATTGAAATAAACGTCATTAAAGCACGTAAATTTAGGAAAATTAAAAAGATTATTCTCGTGTATAACAAAAAAGACTTAAAACAGGTCAAATCACTAAACCTTGAAAACGTAAAATTGATAGCTGGAGGTGATAGTAGACAACAATCTACATTTAACGCCCTAAAATTTTTGAAAAATCAAAAAGGAACAACTAAAGTTTTAATTCATGATGCTGCAAGACCTAATTTTTCAACAAAACTTTTAGACTCAATATTGAGAAAGATGAATAATTCAAGAGCAGTAATACCTAAAATTAAAGTTCAGGATGCGATAAAACAAATAATAGAGACGAGTAAAGAGGAATATATTATAGGAAAAGAAAGAAAGAATTTATTTTTGACTCAAACTCCTCAAGCTTTCAATTTAAAAGAAGTATACAATTTACACAAAACTAATTTTAGTAAATATAAAGACGATGACATCTCTTTGTATATGGATCTTAATAATGTAAGGTTTATTGAAGGTGAAAAGAATAACTTTAAAATTACAGATCTATCAGATTTTGAAAATCTTAAAAATATTTATAAATCTAAACAAAGTGTTGGAATAGGATTTGATGTACATAGACTAGTCCCCAAAAGAAAACTTTACCTTGCAGGATTAAAAATAAAATCAAAATTAGGAACATTAGGCCACTCAGATGGGGATCCAGTTCTTCATTCAATTACAGATGCAATTTTAGGTGCTTGCAAGATGGGAGATATTGGTCAAATATTTTCTGATAAAAGTAAAAAATTTAAAAATATAAGATCTACTATTTTACTTAAAAAAGTTTTAGATCAGATTAGATTTAAAGGATACTTTATAAATAATATTGATATAAATATTATTACTCAAAAACCAAAAATTAATAATTTTAAAGATAAAATAATTAATAATATTGCAAAGATTTGTGAAATTTCTAAAAATCAAATTAACGTAAAAGGAAAAACAACTGAGAAATTGGGTATTATTGGTAAAGAAAAAGCAATAGCATGTGAAGTTATATGTTCGGTTATAAAATATGATTAAAACTATTAATTATTTATTTGTTACTTGTTTAGGTATAGGATCTTTTAGATTTGCTCCAGGAACCATTGCTTCTTTAGTTACAACTATTTTTCTATATAGTCTATTTCATGTAGTTAATTTATCTAGCAATATCATATTAATAATTTTGTTATTAGTTTTTATATATTCATTTTATGCAGTGTCTGAATATATAAAATATAATGAAAATAAAGACCCAAAAGAAATTGTTATAGATGAGTTTATTGGTCAGTCTATTCCAATTTGTCTTTATGAAATCGCACATGGAACTACGAAAGGTCAACAGGAGTCAATTTTATTTTATTTTTATATTTTTATTTTATTCAGATTTTTTGATGTCAAAAAACCATTTCCGGTAAGTTTTTTTGATAAAAAATTTAAAAATAGTTTTGGAGTAATAATAGACGATGTAGTTGCAGGCCTATATGTTGTCATTACATTGATAATCTTTATGGTAATTAAATCAAAGTTTTTCTGATGAGTTTGAATAAAAAAATAATTTCATTAATTAAAAAAAGGGGGATGAAGATTGCGATTGCGGAGTCTTGCACCGGAGGAATGCTTTCTAGCGCTATTACCTCTATAAGTGGATCATCAAAAGTATTTACTATGGGATTAGTCACTTACTCAAATCAAGCTAAAAAAAGTATATTAAAAGTACCTCAAAAAATAATAAAAAAATATGGTTCTGTAAGTGTTCAATGTTGTTTAGCTATGGTCAATAATTTAAGTAAAATTAGCAATTCAAAAGTTTGCGTTTCAATAACTGGAATAGCTGGCCCTAAAGGAGGGTCTGAACAAAAACCAGTTGGTTTGGTTTATATTGGAATTAGGGTTGGAAAAAAGGTTGTTATTAATAAATGTAATTTTAAAAATAAAGGAAGAATTTTTATCCAAAAACAAACTGTTAAAAAAACTCTAAATTTACTAACGCAATTGATTAAACGGGATAACTAAATTCTGGATTAACAATTACATCCAAAAGATGAGCTGTAAAACTATTTAATAACAAGAATATACTAAAAGCTATAATATAAAGGACAAAGACTAAAAAATTTCTATTTCTTTTTCTTTGTAACAATTTTTTATCTTCTGGGACCCATTCTTTATTCTTAGATTTAAAATCATACGAAAACATCCAATAAGTTAAATTAGTTTCGTTTGGATCACCCGTTCTAATTGTTTTTATGTATGAAGACAAAATTTTAAAAGTTAAAATAAATAAAATTAATAATGAAGATATAATAAACATTATTTATAAATTTTTATTGCCCTTTCTTCAAATGCTTTGGCGATTTTATTTAAACCAAGTTCAAAAGATTTTTTCATTATTCCATTCAAAATCGGATTTTTCAATTCAAAATCAATAAAAAATTCTAACTGTGTCGAATTGTTTACTTCTTGAAATTTCCACTCATTCTTAAGGTGCTTCAATGGCCCATCCAGGTTTGTTACAATGATTTTATCTTTTTCTTTATGATAAGAAACGTGGCTTGAAAATGTTTCATTTAAAATACTTTTTCCCACTTTCAAATCTCCATTAAAAGTAATTAAATCTGAACTTTCATTTTTATCATAGATTTTACCTTCAATGCACCAAGGTACAAACTCTGGATATTTTTCAATATCAAGAACCATTTCTACTAACTGTTCTTTTTTACAAGGAATAATTTTTTTTATTGAGGCAGTTGACATTCAAGCTGTTTATTTCTTGCGTCCTGTAATTTTCTAAAATCTTCGTCAGCATGATAAGAAGATCTTGTTAAAGGTGATGAAGAAACAAGTAAAAACCCTTTCGTCTTTGCAATTTGCTCAAACTCTTTAAACTCATCAGGATGATAATAACGATTTAATGGATGATGTTTTGGAGATGGCTGTAAGTACTGACCTATCGTAATAAAATCTACTTCTGCGGATCTAAGATCATCCATTACTTGAATTACTTCCTCTTTATTTTCTCCCAATCCAACCATTATTCCAGATTTAGTAAATATTTTTTTATTTGATTTTTTAGCATTTTTTAAAAGTTCTAAAGAGGCAAAATAACGAGCTCCTGGCCTAACAGTAGTATAAAGTCTCGGCACTGTCTCAATATTGTGATTAAATACGTCAAGATCAGCTTTTAAAATTTTTTTGTAAGCCTCCCCTTTTCTTAAAAAGTCTGGGGTTAAAACTTCAATAGAAGTTTTCGGATTTTTGTCCCTGGTTGCTTTAACAACTTTATAAAAATGTTCAGATCCACCATCTTCTAGGTCATCTCTATCCACTGATGTAATTACTACATGTTTTAAATTCAAACTCTTTACAGCCTTTGCTATTTTAACTGGTTCGAAAATATCTAACTGAGAAGGTTTTCCAGTTTTAACGTCACAAAATGCACATGCTCTTGTACATGTATCGCCCATGATCATAAATGTTGCGTGTTTTTTACTCCAACACTCAGTAATATTTGGACAATTAGCTTCCTGACAAACTGTAACTAAATGATTTTTATTGACTACTTGTTTTGTTTGAAAGAAAATTTGTGTGTCTACAATTTTTGATCTAATCCATGTCGGTTTTTTTTTAATTGGGTTAAAAGGTTTATTAACTTTTTCTGGATGTCTAGGTTTCTGGCTCATTTTAATTTTATTATTATCTCGTCTTTTGTTCCGTATCTAAATTTTTCTCTATAAAGCATATCTAAATAGTCAAAATCATTATTTTTTAATAAAGATATCTTATGTTCTAATTCCTCTAATTGAGTTGATAATATTATTTCTTTATTTAATAGCTCTTCATATATCTTTTTTTTGTCAAAATAAGAAATTAATCCTCTTTCGCCTCCAATCAAATTAATTCCGATGTAGAGTGTAAAAAAGATGTTGAATAATACAAATTTTTTTCTCTTTAAACTTTCAATTAGTCGCATTTACGAGATTTTAGCCATTTTAGCCTGATTGCCAAGTTCTTCTTCGATGCGTAATAACCTGTTATATTTAGCTACTCTTTCTGATCTAGCTAGAGATCCTGTTTTAATTTGTGAAGACATTGTCGCCGAGGCCAAATCAGCGATAAAAGTATCCTCGGTATCTCCTGATCTATGCGAAATAATGGTATTAAAATTTGCAGCTTTCGCGATCGTGATAACCTCTAAGGTCTCAGTTAAAGTACCTATTTGATTTGGTTTTACTAAAATGCAATTTGCTGACTTTTCTCTTATACCTTTGTTAAGTCGCTTTGCGTTAGTAACAAATAAATCGTCACCGACAATTTGAACTTTAGAGCCTATTTCACTTGTAATTTTTTTCCATGATTTCCAATCTTCTTCTGCAAAAGGATCTTCGATTGATTTAATTGGATAATTAGAGATTAATTTTTTGTAATAAATAATGTTATCATCCACAGATGTAAAATTTTTGGATTGAATTGAATATTCGCCTTTATCATTTATCAATTCATTAGCGGCAACATCTAAACAAATAACTAAGTCTTTTCCTGGCTTTAGTTTTGATTTTTCAATAGCATTAACAATTAATTCTAGTGCTTGTTCGTTAGTTTTAATTGATGGGGCAAATCCTCCTTCATCACCAACGTTAGTTAGCATATCGTTAGATTTTAATAATTTTTTTAAATTTTGAATTACTACATAGCATTTCTCAATAGCATCCATAAAATTTTTTGCTGAATCGGGTCTAATCATAAATTCTTGAATATTTAAATCATTATCAGCATGTGCTCCTCCATTGATAATATTCATTAACGGAATTGGAATTGAGAAATTATTTCCTAGATTTTTAAATAAAGATTTATTGTTTGATAAAGCTGAACATTTTGAGTTAGCGAGCGAAACTGCAAGAGTTGCATTTGCACCTAGATTTATTTTATTCTCACTTCCGTCTAAATCTAACAAAACTTTATCAATATTTTTTTGATCATCTGAGTCTAGACCTTTCAATTTTCTTGAAATTTGATTATTTATATTTTCAACAGCTTTATTGACACTTTTGCCGAAAAATCTATTTATATCTTTATCTCTTAATTCATGAGCTTCAAATGCACCAGTTGATGCGCCTGATGGAGAAATTGCAGTGGCTGATACATTATTTTCTAAAAAAACTTCTGCTTCAACTGTTGGATTTCCTCTACTGTCAAAGACTTGTCTGCCTTTTATACTTTTGATTTTTGCCATTTTTATTTTATTATTTTATCGATCTCTGTAAGTTTTTTTAACAAAGGTTTAATTTCATTTAACGGGACCATATTAGGTCCGTCTGAAGGTGCATTGTCAGGATCTTCGTGTGTTTCAATAAAGATTGCCCCTACACCAACTGCTATAGCTGCACGGGCCAAATGAGGAACAAACTCTCTTTGACCACCACTTTTTTCTCCCATACCGCCTGGTTGTTGCACGGAGTGTGTTGCATCAAAAACAATTGGAAATCCAAATTTTGTCATTATAGGTAAGGATCTCATATCTGATACGAGAGTATTGTAACCAAAACTTGCTCCCCTCTCTGTTATCAAAATATTTTTGTTGCCTGACTCTTCAATCTTTTTAATAACGTTTGACATATCCCAAGGAGCTAAAAATTGACCTTTTTTTACATTAATTATTTTTCCAGTTTTAGCTGCAGCGATTAATAAATCGGTTTGTCTGCACAAGAAAGCAGGAATTTGTAAAACATCAACATGTTTAGCAACGGTTGAGCATTGTTCGGCTGTATGAATATCGGTTAAAATTGGCACTCCAACTTCTTTTCTGATTTTATCAAATATTGGAAGTGACTTGTCTAAGCCCAAGCCTCTTTTACCCTTCAAACTTGTTCGATTTGCTTTGTCAAAAGATGTTTTGTAAATAAAATTAATTCCTAGCTGACTTGTAATTTTTTTTAATTCAGTTGAAATATTTATTGCATGCTCCTCACTTTCAAGCTGGCAAGGTCCAGCGATTAATGTAAATGGTTTATTATTTGCGATCTCAAAATTGAAGCATTTTACTTTATGATTATTCATTTTTTCGAACTTTTTTTTGCGGCCTTTATAAATGATGAGAATAAAGGATGTGGCTTTAAAGGTCTAGATTTAAATTCAGGATGAAATTGCACTCCGATAAACCAAGGATGATCATTTAGCTCTATTATTTCTGGTAATTTATTGTCTGGAGATAAACCTGAAAATATCATTCCCTTATTTTCAAAGTCCTTTCTGTAATTGATATTAACTTCATACCTATGTCGATGTCTTTCATGTATTTTCAACGAATTGTAAATTTTGCTTATTTTTGTGTCTTTTTTAAGTCTTGCCTCATAGCTACCTAAACGCATTGTGCCACCTAAATCCCTGTCGGTTCCTTTCATTATTTTACCATCTTTAGTCCATTCACTCATAAGGCCAACAACAGAGGCTTTGGATGTTCCAAATTCACTTGATGTTGCATTCTTTATATTTAATTTATTTCTTGCAAACTCTATCACTGCCATTTGCATACCAAAACAAATACCTAAAAAAGGAATTTTGTTATTTCTTGCATAATTTACAGCTGCAATTTTTCCCTCAGTTCCTCTTTTTCCGAAACCACCTGGTATCAAAATTCCTGAAACATTTTTAAGTTTATTTTTAATTTCACTCGCTTTTAAAAAATCAGATTCAACCCTAACTAAATTTACTTTTAAATTGTTAGCTATTCCACCATGTGTCAAGGCCTCATCTAGTGATTTATATGCATCTTTAAGCTCAACATATTTACCAATTATTGCGATATTTACTTTATTTTTTGTATTTAAAACTAATTGTGTAATTTTTTTCCATGGTAAAAGATTTACCTTTTTTCTAGATTTAATATTAAAAAACTTTAATACTCTTTCATCTAATTTCTCTTTATTAAAACTTATTGGTGCCTCGTAGATCGTTTTTACGTCTACAGTCTCTATGACATCCTCAATTGAAACATTACAAAATAATGAAATTTTTTTTCTTTGATCTAATGGAATTGTTCTTTCAGATCTACAAATTATTATATCAGGTTGAATTCCTATGCTTCTCAACTCTTTTACAGAGTGTTGTGTTGGTTTAGTTTTTATTTCATCTGAGGCTCTCATGTAAGGAACCAATGTAAGGTGAACAAATAAAGTATTTTTTTTTCCCACTTCATTTGAAAATTGTCTTATTGCTTCTAAAAATGGAAGGCTTTCAATATCTCCGACTGTTCCTCCTATTTCACAAATAACAAAATCTTCTTTTGATAAATCATTTTTAATAAATTCTTTTATCCTATTTGTAATATGGGGAATTACTTGAACTGTTTTGCCTAAATACTTACCTTGACGCTCTCTTTTTAATACATCGTTGTAAATTTTTCCTGTTGTTATATTATCTGATTTTTTTGCTAAAATTCCCGAAAATCTTTCATAATGCCCTAGGTCAAGATCAGTTTCTGCACCATCATCAGTTACAAAAACCTCTCCATGTTGAAATGGACTCATTGTTCCAGGGTCAACATTTAAATAAGGATCAAGTTTTCTTATTCTTACTTTATAACCTCTTGATTGTAAGAGATATGCTAATGATGCAGATGATAATCCTTTTCCTAAAGATGAAACCACGCCGCCAGTGACAAAAATATATCGCGCCATGGAAGAATGTTATATTCTAAAAATAGATAATTATAAAGTCTTAATTATTCAGTTTTTGGAATTTGTGGAAGATTAGAATTTTCTTCTTCTTCTTTTTCTAAAACGGATTGTGTTTCACGATATTCGTCTCTTGAGATCGCAACAATAGCGATACTGCAAATAATAAACAAAGCAGCAACTATTGAGGTGAATTTTGTCAAAAAAGTTCCTACTGATCTTGCAGACGTGAAATTATCTTGTGAAACACCTAAGCCTAGAGCTCCACCCTCAGACCTTTGTAAAAGAATTACAATTATAAGTATTACTGCAAGAATAATATTAACTAAAATCAATAGGTTTTCCATGATGACTATCTATAGTAATTTTTTATTATATCAATAAATTTTTTTGAGGATTTTGAAGCTCCACCAATTAGAAATCCGTCAATTTCTTTTAAATCTTTAAAAGATTTTACGCTATTTCCATCTACTGATCCTCCATATAAAACAGCTGGTACATTTTTTTTAAAAATTTTATGAAGTTCTTTTTTTATATGTACAATTGTTTTTTTTAATTCTTGAGAAGTTGGAATTTTTCCAGTACCTATAGACCAAATAGGTTCATAGGCTATAACTATATCTTTACTATCTAATTTTTTATTTAAAACATTTATCAGTTGTTTTTTTAAAACATTTAAAGTGCTTCCGTTTTTCTTTTCTTTATGATTTTCGCCTATACAAAAAACTACTTTTAAATTGTTTTTTAGTGCAAACTTTACCTTATCTTTTAACATCTTGTCTGTGTCTCCTTCAGATCTATTGTCAGAATGTCCAATGAGAGTAAATTTGGCGCCAACTTTTTTCAACATATAAGAACTTACGGCAGCTGTATTAGAAGAAAATTGATCTTTTTGATAACAATTTTGTGAACCTACAAAAATCTTTTTATTTTTAAAATACTTAGAATAGTTCTCAATTAGGGTGTAAGGAGGAGTAATTATAACTTTGTATTTATTACGATTTACATCTTTTTTGTAAAAATCATTTATTTTTTTAAGTATATTTATAGATTTTGGGACACCAAACATTTTCCAATTTCCAATAAAATATTTCATTATTTGCCTTAATATTAATTTTAATTTATAGGTGTATAATTTTAAAACTTAATAAAGTATTATAATGCTAACTTCAATAGGTAAATATTCTAAATCTTTTTTCTTAAAACTTCTCGTAGGGATAATAATTCTTCCTTTTATTTTTTGGGGAATGGGAGATGTTTTTAGAGGAGGTAATCAAAATGTTATAGCAACGATAGACAACGAAAAAATTAGTACGAAAGAATTCGTTGAATACTTACAAAGATTAAATCTAAATAATGATCAAATAAAAAATTTACCAAAAACGGATCTTATTGAAAAAATTTTATCTGAGTATATAGGAAAAAAAGTAATGGAGTTAGAAATTAAGAAATTAGAGATCACTGTGAACGATAATTCACTAAGAGAAATTATAAAAAATGATGAATTATTTTACAAAAATAAAAAATTTTCTAGAACCGAGTATGAAAAATTTTTAATTAAAAGTGGAATAACAGCACCACAATTCGAAAAAAATATTGTTGCACAAGAAAAAAAAAGGCAATTTTTAAGTTCTTTGTCAGGTGGAATAGTGATACCTGAAATATTAGTTGAAAAAGAATATAGAAAAGAGAATCAAATAAAAAAAATTCAGTATATTGATTTAGAAACCTATCACTCAAAAAATAAACCTTCTGAAAAAAGCAAAAAAGAATTATTTGATAGAAATAAAAATATTTTTTTTACCGAATTTAAAACTATTAAATATGCATTAATTAATCCAGAAAAAATTAGCGGTAGCAAAGAATATGATGAAAATTTTTTTAAACAATTAGACTTGATTGAAAATAATGTTTTAGATGGTCAATCTTTTGATGAGACAACAAAAAATAATAATTTAGATGTATCAATTTTAAAAAATATTAATGCAAATAAAGAAGATAATGAAAAAAAACAAATTAAAAATTTACCAGATAAATTATTCAAAAAAATATATAATTTGAATTCCACAAAAACACCTGAAGTTATAATAGTGGATAACAAATACTATCTTGCAGAAATTGAGAGAACTGAAAAAAAATACAAATCTTTTGATGATATTGAGGTTCAAGAAGCATTGAATGCACAACTAGGTTTTAAAAATAAAATTGAAAGTAATACTTCAATAGTGAAGGATATTAGTATGGGAGGTTTTGATAAAGAAAAATTAAAAAAATTTGCAGATGAAAATGAATTAACAATTCAAAATTATGAATTAAAAAGTTTAAAACAAAATGAAATTTTTTCGGAAGGAATTATTAAAAGAATTTTTTTAACAAAAGATGGAGAAGTAGATTTAATAACTAATAATACACTTACTAAAAGTTTTTTAGTGCTTGCAATAAGTACTAAGTTTAAAGATCTTAAAAAAGACAGCAATGAATATGAACAGTATGAGGCAAAAGCTAAACTAAATTTGATCAACAAAATATATCAATCTCATGATACAAATCTTAATGAAAAATACAAAGTTGAATTAAATCAAAGAACAATAGAACGAGTTAAAAATTCATTTTAATGCAAATAAATATAAGCTTTAAAGATTTCAAAAAAAGCCATCTTAATAAAAAAAATCAGATACTATTTAAATCTTTGAGTTGTAAAAATTATTTTAAAGTCGAAAATCTATACAAATTTCTTTTAGCAGAAAAAAATAGCTTCATTTTCGAGTCAGTTGAGAAAGGTATCACAAGAGGAAGATATACAATTATCGGGCTGAACCCTGATAAAGTTTGGGATATTAATAATGACATAATTTCACTAAAAACAAATGGAAAAAAAACTAGGATAAAAACTAATCCTTTAAAATATTTAAATAAACTTATAAAAAATTTTAAAATAAAGGTGCCAAAACAATTACCTTCGATGGCGTCGATGTTAGTTGGATATTTTTCTTACGATATTATACGTTATATAGAAAAAATTCCTAATACATGTAAAGATAATTTAAAAATTCCTGATGTTAGACTTTCTAGGCCGAAAAATTTAGTTATTTATGACAATTTAAAAAAAAAAATTTATTATATTGAAAATGTTTATGCGGATACAAAAATTAAAGATTATAAGAGCACTTACGATTCAATTCTTAAAAAATTTGAATTATATTCAAATTTTGAAAATATAAAACTACCGGATCAATTTACTTATAAGATTAATAAAAATAAAATTAAATCAAACGTAACAAAAAATAAATATAAATCACTTGTTCTAAAGGCAAAAGCTTACATTAAAAAAGGTGATATTTTTCAGGTTGTTTTAAGTCAAAGATTCGAAAGAAAAATAAATAAAAAACCTATTGAAATCTATAACTACTTAAGAAAATCGAATCCTTCACCTTTTATGTTTTATTTTAATTATGAGGATTTTAAAGTTCTTGGGAGTAGTCCAGAAATATTAGTAAGACTTAGAAAAGGTAAAATTACTATAAGACCCATAGCTGGCACAAGGCCAAGAGGAAAAACAAAAAATGAGGATAAAAAATATGCACACGATTTGCTAAGAGATGAAAAAGAATTAGCTGAACATCTTATGCTATTAGACTTAGGAAGAAATGATGTTGGTAAAGTTGCAAAAATTAATACTGTAAAAGTTACTGAAAGATTTAAAATAGAAAGATACTCTCATGTAATGCATATTGTTTCTAACGTAACAGGAAAATTTAACAATAAAACCTCAATTTTTGAAACACTGTTATCAGGCTTTCCGGCAGGAACGGTAAGCGGTGCACCAAAGATTAGGGCAATGGAAATAATTGATGAGCTTGAAAAAAATAAAAGAAAATTATATGCGGGTGGAATCGGTTACTTCACGCCTAATAATGAATTCGATACCTGCATTGCCCTAAGAACTGCTCTTATAAAAAATAATAAGTTTTATGTTCAAGCTGGAGCAGGAATAGTAGCTGACAGCAAAGCTGAAAAAGAATACATAGAAACTGTTAATAAAGCCAAAGCTCTAATGAAAGCAGTAGATTAAATGAAAATTTTATTAATAGACAATTACGATAGTTTTACTTTCAACTTATTTCACTATATTTCAAAAATTAAGAAAAATGTTGAAGTAATAAGAAATGATAAGATTAATGGAAAAACAATTTTAAAAAAAAAATACGATAAAATTGTAATCTCTCCGGGACCTGGGAACCCTAATCAAGCTGGGAATTGTATTGAAATTGTAAAAGAAGTTTATAAAAAGATCCCTATTCTTGGCGTTTGTTTAGGACATCAAATTATAGGTCAAGTGTTTGGTGGAAAGATTATAAATGCTAAGAATTTAATGCACGGAAAAACAAGTAAAATCAGTCATAATAAAAAGGGTTTATTTAAGAACATTAAAAATAATTTTGAGGCAACTAGATATCATAGTTTAGTGGTCGATCGTAAAAAATTCCCAAAAAAACTATTAATTACAGCTGAAACTAAAAACAAGACGATTATGGGATTAATGCATAAAGAATATGATATTCATGGGTTTCAATTTCATCCTGAAAGTATAAGTACTAAGGTGGGTATGAAATTAATTAAAAACTTTATAACTAATTAAATGTCTAATTTTGTAGAAAGTTTAAAAAAAGGCCACAATCTTTCTTTTGAAGAAAGCAAAACCCTTTTTAACGAACTCATGGAGGGAAAATACGATGAAAATTCGATTATTGAAATTTTAGAGTCTCTTCTAAAAAAAGGTGAAACTAAAGATGAGCTAGCTGGAGGAATTTTTGTTTTAAGAGAAAAAGCTACTAAAGTTAAGGCTGATCAAAATACTATAGATACATGCGGAACAGGAGGAGACGGGAAAAACTCTTTAAATATTTCTACTGCAGCAGCTATAGTTTTAGCAAGTATGGGTGTAAAAGTTGCCAAACATGGCAATAAAGCTGTTTCTTCAAACTGTGGATCTGCAGACGTATTAGAAGCTTTAAAAATAAATATTAATTTAAAACCGAATGAAGCAGAAGAAAGTATAAAAAACTTTAATTTCGCTTTTATGTTTGCACCTAATTATCATTCAGCAATGAAACATGTGGGACCTGCTAGAAAAAAAATGGGAAAGAAAACTATCTTTAACTTGATTGGCCCTTTAAGTAGTCCCGCACAAGTAAAAAGACAAGTAATAGGAGTATTTGACAAAAAATGGATGAAACCTTTCGCTGAGGCACTTAAAGATAACGGAGTTGTTCATGCATTTATCGTTCATAGCGAGGACGGTATGGATGAGATATCTCCATTTGCAAAAACAAATGTAGTAGAACTTAAAGATTCAATGATTAAAGAATTTATAATTGATCCAAAAACTTTAGGGATTGACTCTGTAAATAAAGAAAATTTAAAAGGAAAAAATGCAGAATATAATTCTAAAAAAATTATTGAAATATTTAAAGGAAAAAATAATGAATTCTCTCAATCTGTTGCTCTAAATGTAGCGGCAGGTTTGATAGTTTCTGGTAAAGAAAGTGATTTTAAGATCTCGTACGAAAAGGCTACGAAATATTTAAATTCAGGACAGGTTTTTAACCACTTATTGAAAATTCAATCAAATTAATGACAAACATTTTAGAAAAAATTATCGAGGAAAAAAAATACTCTTTAGACCTAATTAAAAAAGAAAAATCTTTAGATATTTTAGAGAAAAATATCAAAGAGCAAAGTTTTTTAAATTTTAAAGAAACAATTCAAAAAAATCAGAGTATTTCTTTAATAACCGAAATAAAAAAAGCTAGTCCATCTGCTGGCGTTCTTGTAAATAATTTTGATCATTTAGACATTGCAAAAATGTATGTAAATAATGGTGCTACTTGCCTCTCGGTTTTGACAGAGGAAAAGTATTTTTTAGGAAAATTAGATTATATTCAAGACATAAAAAAACAATTTAAAATACCAATTCTAGCTAAAGATTTTTTTATAGACCCTTATCAAATCGCTTTATCTAAAAGCTATGGTTGTGATTGTATTTTGATAATAATTGCAGCACTTAATGGAACCCAAGCAGATGAGATTTATTCTGAGGCATTAAAACAAAATCTATCAGTCATAGTAGAAGTGCATGATCAAAAAGAAGCTGAAACGGCCTTAAAATTTGATAAAGCATTAATTGGAATAAATAACAGAAATTTGAAAACACTTGAGGTATCTTTAAATAATACTATTTCAATTTTTGAAGTTATTAAAACACACAAAGGCCCTATTATTTCTGAAAGCGGAATTAAAACTGCAAGTGAAGCAAAATATATTTACGAAAAAACCGGAATAAAAAATTTTCTTATTGGAGAATCACTTTTAAAGTCTGACAATCCTAGTGAATTGATGAAAAAATTAATTCAAATTAATCAATAAATTAGCCATTTATTTGAAGTTGTAATTTAAAAAGAACTTTTATAGAACATGTATGTACAAGGTTTGTTCTATGCTTACAAAAAAACAAAAAAACTTATTAATATTTATCAATAAGAAGATTAGATCTTCAGGTATTTCTCCGTCTTACGAAGAAATGAAAAATTCGCTCAACCTTAAGTCGAAATCAGGAATACACAGATTAATCTCTGCATTAGAAGAAAGAGGTTTTGTGAAGCGATTAGCACATAAAGCAAGAGCATTAGAGGTAGTAAAATTACCAGAGAACGCAAGCGCTAATGATATATTTAATACTTTTACTCCAAGCGTTATCAAAGGTGGATTAGATAAGAATAATAATAAATCTACTGATGTTTCGGTATTAGGAAGTATTGCAGCTGGTACACCAATTGAAGCTATTCAACAAGAAGTTGATAGAGTTGCTTTGCCAGAAGATCTTCAAAATAATGGTGAGCACTACGGTCTTAAAGTAAAAGGTGACTCAATGATTGAAGCAGGAATTGCTGATGGTGATACAGTTATTATAAAAAAAGTTTCCAATGTAGATAACGGTCAGATTGCAGTAGTCTTAATAGACGACCAGGAAGCTACTTTAAAAAGAGTAAGAAAAAAAGGAAACACAATTGCTCTTGAAGCGGCAAATCGAAACTACGGAACTAAAATTTATGCTGCTAATAGAATAAAAATTCAAGGTAAACTTGTTTCTTTATATAGAAACTTTCATTAAAATAGTCTAATTAATATTAATGTCTTTTAATTGTAGGTTTGCGCCCTCTCCTACCGGGCCTCTTCATATTGGTGGCGTTCGAACAGCCTTGTTCAATTGGCTTTTGGCTAAAAAAAATAAGGGCAAATATTTTCTTAGGATAGAGGACACTGATAAAGAAAGGTCTAAAGACGAATTCAAAAAACAAATTATTACATCTTTAGCTTGGCTTGGTATTGAACATGATGGAGATGAGTATATTCAATCTAAAAATATATCTAAACACGTTTCAGTTGCAGAGGAATTATTAAAAAAAGGTTTTGCCTACAAATGTTATTGTTCTGAGGAAGAAATTAATGAACAAAAAGAAAAATGTAAAAAACAAGGAATACCATATGTTTATAATAGAAAATGGAGAGATGCCAAAGATTTAAAAATTCCAGAAGGAGTAAAACCAGTATTAAGATTTAAAAGTAAAATATCAGGAAATACGATTATAAAAGATTTAGTGCAAGGAGATAGAAATATTTCAAATTCTACTATTGAGGATTTTGTAATTTTAAGAAAAGATAATACTCCAACGTACCAGCTATCAGCCACGGTTGATGATCATGAAATGAAAATAACTCATGTTATTAGAGGAGATGATCATATGATTAACTCTTTTAAACAAAGACAAATTTACGAAGCAATGGGTTGGGAGGTTCCAAACTTTGCACACATTCCTTTAATTCATAGTGAGCAAGGAAAAAAATTATCAAAAAGAGATAATGCTTCCACTCTCGAGGATTATATTAAAATAGGGGTTATATCAGACGCTTTGAGGAATTATTTATTAAGATTGGGATGGTCTTATAAAGATAAAGAAATTTTTACAAAGCAGGAAAGTATAGATTTATTTGATCTAAGTGGTGTTGGAAAATCACCTTCAAAATTAGATATGAATAGGATTTATTCAATAAATGAGACATATATAAAAAGTATCGATCAGAAAGATCTTTTTAATTTTTTTAAAGAATATGTTTCAAAATACAAAAAACCTTTAAATCAATCAAAACAGAGTGTTCTTTTAAAATCAATGGGTTTTTTAAAAAATAAGGCAAAAACTCTAGAGGATATTTGGAATAATGCTCAATACATTATCAAAGATAAAATTGAGATTAGCGCAGATGATAAAAAGTTAATTGATGATTTATCAAAAAAAATAATAACTGAATTTATTAATGAGTATGAAAAACTTTCCTCACTATCTAGAGAAACTTTAGAACCTTTAATAAAGTCTCTAATTGATAAACATAAAACTAATTTTAAAGGTGTGGGACAACCTTTAAGGATAGCGCTAGTTGGCTCTAGATTTGGGCCTGGTATTTACGATGTTATTCTCTCATTAAATAAAGCTGAAGTACTCAAAAGACTAAAGCAAATTTAAATGAAAGACGCTGTATCTTTTAGAACAAGAAAATCCTCTTTCTACGATAAAAAATCTAATACTCCTTTTAAAATAAGCAGGTCTAAATTTTTCAACTTTATGAGCTGTAAAAGGTGCTTTTATTTAGATCGTGTAAAAGGACTAAAAGAACCCTCGATGCCTGGATGGGCTCTAAACGTTACAGTTGATGAGTTGTTAAAGAAAGAATTTGATAAATATAGAAAAGAACAAAAACCCCATCCAATTATGGTAAAACATAACTTAAATTTTATACCTTATCAGCACAAAGATTTAGATATGTGGAGAAATTCTTTAAAAGGTGGCATTTCTTATCTAGATAAAAATACAAACCTTATAATTCATGGAGGTATTGATGATATTTGGTTTGATGTGACTGAAAAAAAATTAGTTGTTGTAGATTATAAAGCCCAATCGTCAACTTATCCAGTAACAGTATCTTCTTATCTCGATGCTGAATGGCATCTTAGTTATAAATTACAGATGGATATTTATGTTCATATCTTAAGAAAAATGAATTTTAAAGTTTCAGACCGAACTTTTTTTTATGTTTGCAATGGAGAAAAAACAAATAGCAAATTTGATAATAAAATAGATTTTAAAACTACACTAATCCCATACCGAGTAAATACTGATTGGATAGAAGAAAAATTAATTGAAATGAAAGATGTTCTAAACTTAGATGAACCACCTAAAATTGAAAAAACTTGCGAGAAATGTGCTTATCTTGAAGGTGGAAAAAAATTTTAATTTATTTATTGTTGTTTTCATCATCATTATTAGACGATTGATCTGTATTAGATGATTGATCTGTATTAGATGATTGATCTGTATTTTCTGGTTGAGTTTCCTCTTGATTAGTTTCTGTTGGTGTTTCCTCTTGAACTGGTTGTTCAGGTTCTGGCTGAGGTTCAGGAGTAGGTTCTTGTGATTGAGATCTTGCAATATCTGCTGCACTTTGTGGAGATGGCTCTCTTCTCATAAAGAAATATATTCCAGCAGCAATAACTGCGATAGCACCTAGAATGTACAACATTATATTTACAATACTTAATCCTTCTTTTTCTTCTTCAATTGGTGTTTCTTCTGTAACTGGTTTCACTTCCTCTTCCTCAGGTTTAGCATCTTGTTCTTGGTTGGCTTCAGCGTTAACTTGTTCTTTTGGCTCTTCAGTTTGAGGAGTTGGTTCTGGTTCTGGTTCTGGTTCTGGCTCCGGTTCTTTAGCTGGTTCTGGCTCAGGTTCTGGTTCCGGCTCTGGCTCAGGTTCTGGCTCAGGTTTTGTCTCAGGCTCTGGATCCGGCTTAGGCTCAGTTTCTTTAGCCGGCTCAGGAGCTGGCGATGAAATCACTGTTTTAATCGCTTCAGCTACTGTTTCCTTATCTTTGAAATCAGGATTGACTACTCCTGTTACTACAAGAACTATTCCAGCAGCAATAACTATTATAGGTTCCATGAGTCGGATTCTAAACTTTTGTCTTATTAAATCACCTTTATATGTGAACGATTTGGGTGCTGTGTGAATAAAAAAATAGGAAAATATTGAGTTTTTGATGATAAAATCCACTAAAAATTTGGTACACTTATTTTATGAATTCAATTTTTCTATTTTTTTTGACGGCATATATTATTTATTATCTTTTTAGACCTGTAACAAAAAAAGAAATAGAGAAATTTGAAAATCCTGATAACTGGTCAAATATGGGTCTTTAACCCTTTTTTAACCCTTTAAGGTGCTCAATTATACTTTCGGATAAAGCTTGTAAATCATAACCGCCTTCCAAAAAAGAAATTACTCTTCCTTTTGAATGAATATTAGCAATTTCAATTATTTTTTTTGTAATCGTAAAAAAATCACCAGATTCTAAGTTTATATTTGCTAGAGGGTCTCTTTTATGAGCATCAAAACCAGCAGAAATTAAAATAACTTCTGGCTTAAACTTTTCTACAGGAGTTAAAACTTTTTTTTCAAAAATATCATGAAATTCCTCACTTTTTATGCCAGCTTTTAAAGTAGCGTTATAAATATTACCTACACCTGTTTCATTTTCAGCTCCAGTTCCAGGAAATAATGGAAATTCATGAGAAGATCCATAAGCAACAGAATTATCTTTATAAAATATTTCTTGGGTTCCGTTGCCATGATGAACATCAAAATCAATAATAGCTACTTTTCCTATATTGTATTTTTTTTGTAAATATCTTGCTGCAACTGCAATATTATTAATGAAACAAAAGCCATTAGCTCGAACAGTTTCTGCATGATGTCCAGGAGGTCTAATTGCACAAAAAACTCGCTCATTACTTTTAATTAGATCATCACAAGCAGCAATACCTGAACCACAGGATCTTAAAATTGCATTTTCACTATTAGGACATAACATTGTATCTGCGTATGGCTCTTTCTCAACACCGATAATTCCTTCCTTTGGAATATTAGCAAATATCTGTTCAATATGTTTCTTGGGATGCACTAATGAAACTATCTCTAAATCCACCTTAGGAGCCTCTTTAAACTCTACTTTTAAATCGGATGATTTAATAGATTTTAGTATACTATCTAATCTTTCTTTTCTCTCTGGATGGCCTTGTCCATTAAATTTTAGTAAACAATCTGGATGACTGTATACAATCATCTTAAATTTTTAATTTTTCCGCCGTCTATTGAAAAGTTTTTAAAATTTGATTTTTTATCTTTAATCAGTTTATAAACTAAATTTGCGACTTCTTCAGGTTTTGTAGGTCTTTTTATTTTCTCAATTTTACACCTTTGTTTTAAAATTTGTTTAACACTTCTTTTAAATATTTTTGCGTCTGTTTGTAGAAGTTTTTCTAGTCTACTTGTTAAAGTCATACCTGGATGAATAATCGATACAGAAACTTTATCAATTTTACCTTGCATAGCTAAAGCTTTCGAAAAATTATTTAACGCTGAATTAACAGCACCGCCTATCATAAATGTATTTGAAGGATTTCTAGCGGCCCCTCCTCCAATATTAATAACTTTTCCTTTGCTTTTTTTGAGAGAAGGCCAAAAAGCTCTACTTAATCTTACTGCAGCTTTAAATTTTAAATTAAATCCATCTTCCCAGATATTATCATTCAGATTTAAAAATTTTCCTCCCTTTGTTGCCCCTGCTACATTTATGAGGTAATTCAATTTTTTAATTTTTTTAGCAACTGAATTGCATGCAGATAATGATCTTAAGTCTTTAGAAATGATTAAAGAATTTTTAGGAAATTTTAAATTCTTTTGAAAAGTTTTTAATTTACTTTTTGATCTTGAAACTAAAATAACTTTAATTTTTTTATTATTAAGCTTATCAGCTATTGCTGCTCCGATGCCTTGGCTAGCCCCTGTGATTAATGCTGTTTTCATAAGATCTTAATATTAATATCTCCTAAATTTTCGTAAGTCACAATAATTTTATCTTTCATATTAATTTTGTATGGTTGAGTCAAAGAACCGCAAAGTAGATAATCTCCTTTTTTAAAGCTCATATTTTTATCTTTAAACTCATCAACAAAAGCCTTTAATGAGTCTCTAGGATCTATTCTCTTTGTACCAGTGAAATAGGGTTGAGTAACTTTGTCGTTGATTTTTAATCTAATCTTAATTTTATTAATATCTGTAGTTCGCCAATTCCTTATCTCTTCTCCTATAATAATCTTACCTCCATTTCCATGGTCAGAAATACCAAGATACATTTGAACTAGTTTATCAAATTTATTTTTTGAACTTTGTACATACCTTGAAGACGTAATATCAATAGCTGTATATAATTTAAAATTATTTATTTTATTTAGCAATTCGCTATCAATTTTTACATCTTGATCAATTTCAAATGCATATTCACATTCCAAGTTGGAGTAAGGGATTTCTGAATATTTAATCGAGCAATTAGGAGGTAAAATAGTTTCTTTAAAAATTTTACCTGGAACAGGCCCATCAAAGCCTTCCTCTTTTTGAACTTCTTTTGCAACTGCCCCTATTTTCCAACCAACTGTTTTTTTATCCAATTCTTCATAGAATAAATTTAAAGCTTTGTATGCTTCATCTCGATTTTTTGGAATTTCATTTTCACTGAACCCATTTAGATCAACTAAAGTTTTCTTCATCCACGCGGTTGCTAGTTCTGTACCCAACTTGTTCATAATAAAAATTATATTTAATTGATAAACTTCTTTAAATGATATTAATAGATTATGGAATTAACAATCGAAAAAGCTAAGTTTCATCAAATTTCTTTAAAACAAATAAGCGAAGCTCTAAAAAAGGGTTTGTCAAAAAACTATATTGAAGTTGATATTTCAATTGTTGAATGCCCTGATCTAAGAAAATGGGATTGCCCTGCTGAAGGTATAAGTGGAAACCAAAGAATTATTGATGTTGGAGGTGAACCATACATGCACGATAAAAGGTTCATAGGTACTGAATTTGATTATGAAGAAATAGCAAAAAGAATAGGCTCAGAGAAATCTTATGCTTTAGGTGCAGGATCAGGAGCTATGTCGTGCTTAGAGGGTCACTGTGGAGAACTTATCATTAATGAAAATTTAATAACTAACGATTCAAAATCTATAATTGCTCAAGTAGATAAAAATAATAAATGTAAATCAACTCCTTACAATCACCGAAAACATGGCGGACTAGGAAATATCTATTACTCTGAGGGGAAAAAAGGAGATGTTATAAAAATTAAAATTAAAGGAAGGTCAGGTGAGCAAGGCTCTTTACCTCAATCTATGAGAACTGCATTAATTGAAAATTTACAAACAAACTTAAGTGTGGCGCTGGGTGGTGTGTTTAGGATCTTAAATGGTAAGATTAAATCCCATGTTCAACCAGACTATGCAGATATAAAACACGAATATTATGATCCAAAACAAATGAAATGTGTTAAGGATTTTTTACAATTTTACGAACCTATAGGGCCACATTTTCAATGCTATTCAGTTTTATGGACTAATGATCCCTCTGGAGGAAAATTAGATTTAAGAGAGTCAGGAGAACACACTCATTTTCATTCTTATAAAGGTGCTCAAGATGCCGGCCACTATCATTTCGATGTAACCCCTAATGAAATTGAATATGAATGCTATTTCAATACCGCCGAAGAAGTTCATAGAGTGAATAATATTTACAAGGAATTGAAAAATACTAATTAGTTTGATTAAATATAAATATGAAAAATATTTATACTTGGGCGGCTAATCCTGCAAAAAGAACTGTCACTGTAGGTGATATTATTGAAGCTAAAGGAAAAAAAATTCTTACACAAGTAACTGCCAATAATTCATTAGAGGCAAAAGCAGCTGAAGAAGCAGGTTTTGACATGATAATAGGAAGTGCTTCAAATGTTAAGAAGGTTCGGGAAGGATCCAAGTCTCTTTTTTATACGGCAGCACTCGAGCTACATAATTATCCTACAGCAGAGGATGTGTTACGTGGAGCCTTTAAAGCTTTAGAGAATGGTGCTGATGCGGTTATGACTGCGAGAAGTATGGATGTTGTTTCTATGCTTGCAAAAGAAGATGTTCCAGTTATGGGTCATTTAGGTTTGGTTCCTAGAAAATCTACATGGATTGGTGGCTTAAGAGCTGTAGGTAAAACTGCTGATGAAGCATACGAACTATTTAAAAAATTTAAACGTTTAGAGGATGCTGGGGCCTTTTCAGCCGAATGTGAAGTTATTCCTGAAAATATTATGGGGGAAATATCAAAAAGGACGAGTATTGTAACTGTATCTCTAGGATCTGGAAAAAAAGCTGATGTTATGTATCTATTCATGAATGATATCTGTGGAGAGCAAGAAAAGTCCCCTAGACATGCAAAAGCTTATACAAATTTAAAAAAGATGAAAGATGAAATTGAAATCGAAAGAGTTAAAGCCTTAAAAGCATTTATCAAAGATAGTTTAGAGGGGAAATTTCCTGGACCTGAAAATTCAGTAAATGTTAGTGAAGAAATTCTAGAAAATTTTAAAAAGAAATTTTAATCTTTTTTAATAGGAATAGTTGGGTGTCTTGCTGTTGAAGTAACAATGTTTTTCTTTAATTTTACTTCTCTTAAAACAATATATACACCTGCTGCAATTATTATTAAGTTTCCTATATAATTATTAATTGTAGGTATCTCATTAAAAACAACGTAACCCAAAAATACACCTGCAAAAATTTGAGTATATAAAATTGATCCAAAAATTGCTCCAGGCAAGTGTCTAGCGGCATTGATGACAAATATCATGGCTGTTCCTCTAGAAATTCCAGAAATAGCGTTCAAAACTAAATCATTAAATGTCATCTCTTTGAAAACAAAGAATACAAATATACCAGAAAACAATATCATAAAAATTTTTCCAAATATTAAAAATGAGAACAAGCTCTCCTCATAACCATATTTTCTTACTATTAAATAACTTGCAGACGCAAAAATTGGGCACAACAAAGCTATAAATACGTAACTATTAATTTCGGCTCCAAAAGGATTAATAGAAATAAGTGTTCCAATAAAACCAATTACTATAGCAGTAAATCTTTTCCATCTAACGACTTCACCTAAAAATAAAACCGATCCAATAGTAATTAATAATGGAATTAAAAATACAATACTGTACATAGTAACCATTGGTAATAAATAGAATCCTGTGTAGGCAAAAAAAACAGCTAATACCATCGTTAAAGTTCTAAAAAAATGAATTTTTAAATTAGCACCCTTTAATTCTTTCCAGCCATCGAGGGTTTGGGTGTACAAAATAATAGGTATAAGAGCAAACAAGGAGTTAACGAAAATTATCTGTATTATGTCGTAATCTTCAGCAATATATTTTACTATTGCGTCTTGAGTTACAAATAAAAAATATCCGAGACAAGCTAGAAAAAATTCGGGAAGATAATTCTTCTCCGATAATTTTGAATTCATTAAATAATATTTGCTAAATCTCTTTTAGTTCCTTTGAAAGTAGGAAGAGGATATTTATAAGACCATTTTCTTGGAATGCATTTTACTTTAGCTTTTTCCCATAAAGCTATCCATTGTTTGTAATTTTGTACTTTTATATTTTTTTTGTTTTTACTTTTAACAATAAAATTAGGCAATGGGTCTCTTCCTGAAGGCTGACCTGCTTTATTATATCTCAAGTCCATACTTATTCTAAAATTTTTTGATTTATTTGGTAGTGAACAATGAAGTAGATATCTATTTAATAATATTATATCTCCGACATCAGCTTCAAGAGGCACAGTTGATAATTTATCGATTATTTCTTTGCCTCTAACTTCTACTTGTCCCTTGCTTCCAAAATCGTGGTTAACAAGTCCAAATTTATGACTTTCTTTTACAGCAAGCATACAACCATTTTCTATTCTTGTTTTAGTAAAAGGTATCCAACACGTTACTAATTCAGTACCCTTCTGTCCTTTTTTATTCATAACGCCGGCATCTTGATGCCAAGGAGTTCTTCCAACAAGGCCGTCATTTAAATTCTTTTTTGCAACACCTTTTTCAGGTTGTTTAATTCTTGAATTTTGACAAGGATTAGAAGCTATCTCGGGACCTAGAATTTTTTCAATCTTATCTAAAATCTTTTTATTTTTAATTAAATTCCATATTGATTGACTTGCAAAGAAATCACTATTAGCGTTTATGTTTTTTTCAGGAAGTCTTATGTTAAAATATTGATCAAGTTCAGGAATATCTAAAGAAACCAAATATGAGTATTTTTTCTTAAACTCATAATTAAGTACTTTTACTTTGTCACTTTTAGGAACAAATCTATGAATGAGCCTATCCATGATAAAAGCCATATCATTTAAAATTGGTTCTAAATCCTCTTTATAATCTAAAACACCCTTTAATCTTATGAAACCTTGTTTCTCAAAAATTTTTTTAATATTTTGGCTCATTGAATCGTTATGAATGGAAAAATATTATCAAATTCATTTTAGACTGCAAGAGCTTTTCTCATCTCTTCATCGTCCATTTTTTTACCCAAATACGCCTCGATTACAGCATTGTCATCTTTTACTTGAGCTGGAGTACCCTCTGCAATTTTCTGACCATGGTCAAAAACAGTTACTGAATTACAAGTATCCATTACGACTTTTAAAATATGCTCTATAATAATAAGAGTAAGGCCATATTTTTCTTTTAGCTGCATAATAATTTTCATTAAATTATCTACGTTGACTGGGGATAAACCCGCAGCTGGTTCGTCTAACATTAGTAATTTTGGTTTCATAGCGATTGCTCTTGCTAAAACTAATAATCTTCTCTGACCGCCAGAAAGCTCACTAGCATTTAGCTCTGCATAGTCTGCTAATCCTACAAAAGAAAGGAGTTCCATCATTTCCTCTTTGATAGCTCTTTCTTGATCCCAGATTTTTTTTCTTCCTATAACTGCATCGAAAAACTTGTAAGGAACTCTAGTATGATATCCCGACATAACATTGTCTATAACTGTCATATCTTGATAAAGTCTTAGTAATTGGAACGTTCTTGATAAACCATAACTAGCAATCTCATGTGGAGGTGTAAAAGTAATATCATGACCATCAAACTCGATATAGCTTCCAGGATCGCTATCATAGATTCCTGAAACTAAATTAAAAAATGTACTTTTACCTGAGCCATTGGGTCCAATTATTCCTCTAATTTCATTTTTTGGAAGTTCAAAATCAACTTTATTAATAGCTTTCAAACCACCAAATGATTTAGATAATTGTTTAGTTTTTAAAATCATGTTGTTTTTTCTGTTCCAGTTTTCTTTTTAAATCTCTTTTCTAAGAAATATCTGTCAATAAAACCGCCTAAACCCTTAGGCATAAATAAAATAGTTAATACAATTGTTAAACCAAATATTAAAAGTTGATATTTATATAATGGTCTAGTTAAGTCATAAACAATTGTAATTACTATAGCGCCAATAATTCCACCCCAAATATGACCGAGACCTCCTAGGACAACCATAGCTAAGAAGGTTACCATTTCTATAACTGTGTAATTATTAGGATGAATGTATCCTGGAGGCATGTGAGCATAAACTGCACCTGCCGCTCCAGCAAACATAGCGCTAAGAATAAAAGCTAAGATCTTATATTTTTTTACATTAATTCCAGCGGCTGCAGCACAAATTGGATCCTCTCTGATAGACATAAACGCTCTTCCAACTCCAGATCTCAAAATACTGAATGAAAAGTAAACCGCTATAATCATTATTGTCATTGAGATGAAATAATATCTATCTGGAGAGTCGAAGTTGTAGCCCATTAAAGAAGGTGTTGGAATATCAGAAATACCAAATGTAGATCTAAAAAAGTTTCCGTTTTCAATAAACAATCTTATTGCCTCGCCTCCTCCCAATGTCGCTAAGGCTAAATAAGGACCTTCCAATCTAAAAGATGGAATTCCCATTGCTACTCCAAAAAATGCAGTAACTATTATAGCTATGGGTAAAGTTGCCCAAAAACCAAGTCCTAAATATAAAAACAATGTTCCAGCAGTATAAGAACCAACTGCAAATAAGCCAACATGTCCAACTGTAACTTGACCGCAATAACCCTTAACAATGTTTAGTCCTGCGGCAACCACAATGTTCACAAATATTAAAGTAGCTAAATGTGATTGATAAACATCCGTGAAAACTACTGACGGTACAAAAGCTAAGATGACGAAAGCTATAATAAAAGCAATAAAAGGATAATCTCTGATAATCGATTTAAATTTTTCCATTATCCAACTTCTCTCATTAAATAATCTGAGTCATGTGAAGATGTGAGCATTCTTTTTTTTGTTTTCTTAATTTTGGGTAAATAGCTAACGTTTTTATATCTCCATACAACAGGTTTACTTAAAGCATAACTTCCATAAATGAAAAATCTTTTCTTGCCTTTGATTTCTCTAAATAAAGATACACCATGGTAAGAGTTAGGTGTAGATTGGAAAAAAATTACACTCCCTTTTGACGGAGTAAATTCTTTAACTTTTGCTAGTTCAGAAATACCAGGAAATCTTTTAAAACTTTTTCTATATTTCATATCAGTTTTCTTTTTAAAAATTGATAAAGCTCCGCCATTTTTTTTTGGTATATCATTTAAATATATAAGAAAATTATAAAGTCTTGTTACATCATCTCTGTGGGGCCTTAATCTATAACCGCCTCTAGAAACAGAGAAATCTATATCTAAATTCACATTAGGGTTTTTATAAGTTTTACCCAACATTTTCATTAATTCTTTTGAATTCATCAATTTTTTATTTGTAAATTTTTCTCGCAAAAATTTGCTAGGCAAGTATGCATTTGACCAACCATAATCCTTAAAAGTTTTTTTAAATCTATTTTCAACTTTTTTGTAAAAAGATTGGCTATTAAATTGTTTATATAATTTGTTAGATAATTTTGATTTTTTTAAATAATTTTTAAAATTACTTGACCCTTTGTTAATTCTATTTCTACCTCCTTGTATTAAATCATCGAATGATTTTGCATTTCGAATTTCGTCTATAAGTTTTTCACAATCTTTTTTTGAAATAGCACCTTTGCCAACCATTACAGGAAAGTTGCTCTTAACTTTCTTCAATTTATTAACGTTTATCATTTTTGTGGTTTCCTTGAAAAAATGAGCGGTAGTTTTATCTACCGCTCACAATTTTTTTAACTATTATAAACCAGCGCTAGCATTAAATGTTACAGTACCAGCAACTTTTGTTTTAAAGTTTTTTCCACCTTTAGTGTACTCAATCATAACAGGAGTTCTGTTACCATCTCTACACTCAGGTGTTCCTGATTTACAGAAATTGATTGGACCAGAAGCTAAACCTCTAAAGTCAGTTGTCGCAGCTATTGCGTCTCTAACTTTATTTCTGTCAGCAGCTAGATCTCCAGTGAATTTAACTTTTTTAAGAGCTATCTCTAGAATATCTAGTAAGTCCATCATTTGTGAAAAGTCGTGACCAGGTACAACACCATATTTGTCTTTAACCATTTTCACAAATTTCTTAGCTACAGGTCTAGTGTCAGATGCAGCAAATGCAGCTGAGAAAGTTACACCTTTTGCAGCAGAACCAGCATTTATTGGTATTTCTACTTTAGAACCAATAGAAGCTGTTACTCTGTGAACAGATTTTGGTATTCCAACTTCATACGATTGTACAAGTCCTCTAACTGTTTCATCCAATAAAGCTGAAATTACAAGAACTTCTGGATTAGTAGCTTTAGCTTTAGTTAAGTAACTTCTAAAGTCAGTTTCTTTTTCTCCAGATTGAACCATATAAGTTGGCTCAACGTTGTAGTTCTCTCTCATGTAATCAGCTAAAGATAATGCAAAATCTTTACCAGCAGCATCTGGACCATAGATGTAAGCTATCTTAGTACCTTGATTTTCTGCAGTAAATTTACCTTGTACGATTTTGTAAAATCTTGATGATACAGGTACTCTAAAAATGTATTCACTACCCTTTTTAGTAATGTCAGCATTTGTTGAGTGAGGTATGATTTGTGGAACTTTAGCTTTAGCTGAAACAGGTACCATAGGTAATGTTACAGAACTACAGCTAGATCCAATTATAACGTGAACTTTATCTTGGTAAGCAAGTTTTGTTGCGTTTGCTACACCTTTCTCAGATTTACACTCATCGTTATAAAGTGTTAAGTCGATTTTTTGACCGTTGATAGTGCCTTCTTTATTCCACTTTGCAACAGTATCAGTAATTAACTCTCCGTGTTTATAACCAACATCTGATAGCATTCTAAAAGAAACACCAATTTTGATTGTTTCTGCTTGAGCTAAAGTCGTGATTACTAAACCTGCGGAAAAGACAATTACTGAAAAAACAAATTTAAGTTTATTCATTATTTCCCCCATTTGTTATTTAATTGTTGCTAAGGCTATAAAATAATAGTTATAATGTCTATGACTAATAGTTACATTTTTGGTAAATCAGAAAAAAAAATTGGAGGATGATTGCTTAAGATAGATCAACTTATTTCTGGATATGGCTCTGTACAAATTTTAAATGGAGCTAATATGAAAGTTGAAAAACAATCTATAGTTGCATTGCTTGGTGGTAATGGGACAGGCAAATCAACTATTCTTAGAGCTGCATCTGGATTGATTAGATCATGGAAAGGTACGATCGAATTTAATGGTGAGCAAATTCAAAACTTGCCTGCTCACGAAATAGTTGGAAAAGGATTAGTGCAAGTAACTCAAGGAAAGGATGTTTTCCCTGCAATGTCTGTCACTGAAAATTTAAAATTAGGTGGATTTATTTTAAAAAGTAAACAACAACTGTCAGATAATTTAGAAAAGGTTTATAACTATTTTCCAAGATTAAATGAAAGAAAAGATCAATTGGCCGCAACTTTATCAGGTGGAGAGTTGCAAATGTTATGTATTGGAAGAGGGTTAATGTCTAATCCTAAAATGATAATGCTAGACGAACCTAGTGCTGCTTTAGCGCCTCAAATTGTTTTAGATATTTTTAAAAATATTAATAGAATTAGACAAGATGGATTAACAGTTCTAGTCGTTGAACAAAATGTTAGGATGGCATTATTACTTGCTGATTATGGGTATGTAATTAAAGACGGTGTGATCAATGTTGAGGGCGATAGTAAGAAATTAATGTACGACGAAAGTGTAAAAGAGTCATATCTTGGAGGGACTAAAGCCAATGTTTAATAAACTTAGAATTGGAAAAAAAGGTGAAAATATTATATTTGGAACATTTGTACTTCTTTATATCGGTTGGTGTGTGAATAGCCCCGATATGAATATTGAATCACTCAAATCAGTTTTAACAATTGGTCTTTCTGTTGGTATTATTTATGGCTTAGTTGCGCTTGGAATTTCGTTGATCTACACAGGTCTAGATGTAGTTAATTTTTCTCACGGCGAATTTTTCATGATAGGTGCTTTTGCCGGTCTTACCATGTTTAATCTTTTGGGTAATCAAGATTGGATTTTTAATATATTTCCTGATGCTTATGGTTGGATAATTTACGTAGTTTGTTTATTTACAGCCTTTGTTTCGATGGGTTTATTTGGGGTTTTTATTGAAAGAGTTTTCTTAAGACCTCTAACAAAAAAAGGTGGTGGTTACACTGTAGCTGGAATGGGAATAATCATATGTGGATTTGGTCTTTCAGTGGTTTTAATAAACGTTGCTTATTTAATTTGGAATCCAGTAGCAAAACCTTTCCCTGCTGAATTAGGTTTGCCAATGGAAATTGGAGGACTATTTTTACCGATTACTTATATTTGGATGATTGTAGTTGGTTTATCTGTGGCTGCAGGTCTTTGGTTCTTTTTAAATAAAACAAAAATGGGATTAGGTATTAGAGCAGTAGCTTACTCTAAAGATGTTTCAAATCTAGTTGGAATAAATGTACCACTATACATATCAATTATTTTTGGTATAGCTTGTGCTATAGCAGGTATTGGAGGGACTTTAGTAGGTCCAACTTATCAAGTTGTTGTATTCATGGGTTATATCATTCTTATGAAAGCTTTTGCTGCTGCGGTCGTAGGTGGTTTTGGTAATCTGCCTGGTGCAATAGTTGGTGGTTTTACAGTTGGAATATTTGAAACAGCTTCTTCTTTTTATATTTCTGGAAGTCACAAAGATTTATACGCCTTTTTATTAATGATAGTTGTTTTAATGATCAAGCCAACAGGCTTCTTTGGTGTTCAAGTTAAAATGAAAGCTTAATGATAAAGAAAGATACAAAAGTTGCAGTATTAGGTGCTGGTGCTATGGGCTGTCTTTTCGGCGGGTTGTTAGCTGAAAAAGGTTTAGAGGTTCATCTTATTGATGTTTGGAAAGAACATGTAGACGAAATTAATAGTAAAGGTTTAAAAATGATGGGTCATGGCGGAGATAGAACAGTAAAAATCCATGCTACGACTGATCCAAAAACTTTAAAGCCAGTCGATGCAATAATTATTATGTGTAAAGCTACAGCTTTAGAGCAAGCTTTATCCAATTCAAAAAATATTATCGGAGATAATACAGTGCTAATGTCTTTTCAAAATGGTATTGGGCATGAAGAAATCATGCAAAAAATAGCTGGTAAAGAAAAAGTTTTAGGTGGTTCCACAACACAAGCTTCTAGTATTCAAGGTCCTGGAATAATTCAAAACCACGCAAGTTTGCCATCATGGATTGGTGAATACGAAGGTGGATCAAGTGAAAGGGTAAAAGATTTAGCTGATACTTTTACTGCACATGGCTTAGAAACAATTGCAGAAGAAAATATCAAAAGAAGAAAATGGATGAAATTATTTGCTTTAACTGCAATTGGTCCGTTATCTGCAATATTTGATTTACATCATACAGATTTATACATTTCTAATAAAAATCAGACCATGTCTCGAAAATTAGGTAAGGATATAATCCTTGAAACTAGAGAAGTAGCAAAAGCCGATGGAGTTGATGTAAGTGAAAGTGATTGTTTAGAAATGTTCAATAGAATAGTAGACTCAAGACAAACTAATAAATCATCAATGGCATTCGATGTTGTAAAGCATAGAAAAACAGAAATTGATTTCATAAGTGGAGCTGTTTCTAAAATTGGAAAAAAACATGGGATTAAAACACCTTTAAATGACCTCATGTATAATATTATTAAGATTAAAGAGGGTATGTACGTATAAGACTTGTGTCTAAAGAAATTATTTGGCAACCATCAAAAGAGCAGATTAGAAATTCAAAACTAACTAAGTTCATACAACATTGTAAATTAAAAAATTATGATGAGCTTGAGAAAAAAAGTTTTTCTGATCCTGGATGGTTATGGGACAATGTAATCAAATTTTCGGATTTAAAATTTTATAAACCTTACTCAAAAATATTAGATGAATCAAAAGGGACTCCTTGGACAAGGTGGTGTATCGGAGGTAAAACTAATATAGTTTTAAATTGTATAGATCGACATAAAGATAAGAAATTTTTTAACAACACTTTCATTTTTGCTGAAAGAGAAGACGGGAAAGAAAGCTCAATTACTTATAAAGACTTTGATAAGCAAATCTCAAAGGTTGGGAATACTTTAAAAATAAACGGCTTTAAAAAAGGTGATGTAATCGCACTTTACATGCCTCAATTTATAGAAACTTACATTGCTTACTTTGCTATTTTAAAAATTGGTTGTGTAGTGCTACCTTTATTCTCTGGATATGGATCAAAGGCAGTTATTGAAAGACTCAAGATAGCAAAAGCTAAAGGTATATTTACAGTTGAGAAAACATTTAGAAAAGCAAAAGAAATAAGAATGTTTGATCAAATCAAAAGTGAATTAGATCAAGTCATTTCTTTAGAAAAAATTTTTTTATTGGGAAATGAGAAAGGAAAGAAAATCTTTAATTGGGAAAATTTTCAAAATGTTTCTGATAATTTAAAGACAGAGGAAACTGATGCTGAAGATCCTGCTATTATCCACTTTACATCAGGCACAACCGGAAAACCCAAAGGATGTGTTTATACTCATATTGGTTTAGTTGCTAAAATGTCTTTTGATGAAGGAGTTTTAGCAGACTTCAAACAAACTGATATTCATTTGTGTATGGCTGATATGGGATGGATGGTAGGTTCTAAGTCTGCAACAATAGCTTCTGCACACGGAGCGCAAATGGTAATCGCTGAGGGAGTTCCTGATTTTCCTGATGAAGTTCGTTTTTGGAAACTTATAGAAAAATATAAGGTCTCCTGGACAGAGCTTTCCCCCGCTCTCATCAGAACGCAAATGATTAAAGATGAAAAACTTTTTAAAGATTTAGATTTAAGCTCATTAAGAATGATTTGTACGGGAGGAGAACCTTGGACGGAAAAACCTTGGAAATGGTTATTTCAAGTCATAGGTAAATCTAAAGTTCCTATTATGAATTCAGCTGGGGGTACTGAGGTTTCTGGTTCTATTTTGCATTGTTGTTTACATCGTCCTTTTAAGGTCGGATCTTTTAATGCTCCTATTCCCGGAATGAGCGCAGACATTTTAAATTTAGATGGAAAAAAAGTTTCTACAAATGAAATGGGTGAATTGGTTATGAGAAAATCATCAATCGGATTAACAAAGAGTTTATGGAATGACGACAAGCGTTACATCGATAATTATTGGAGTGTAATTAAAGATTATTGGGTACATGGTGATCTTGCAAGTAGAGACACTGATGGCCATTGGTATTTACATGGAAGATCTGATGATACCATAAAAGTATCAGGCAAAAGAATTGGTCCATCAGAGCTCGAGAGTGTAATAGTCAAAAGTGGAAAAGCAAAAGAGGTCGCTGCTGTTGGAATACCTGACGCAAATAAAGGGTCAAAAATTATTTTATCTATCGTTCCTGCAGAAAATAATGATCAAAAAGAAAGTTTTTTTGAAGATTTAGTTATAAAAGATTTAGGGAAATCATTTAAGCCTGATAAGGTAATCTTTGTAAAAGATTTACCTAAAACAAGAAATATGAAAATTATGAGAAGAGTTATAAAATCATGTTTATCAAACCAAGATCCGGGTGATTTATCAACGCTATTAAATCCAGAATCTATAGAGGAGATTAGATCACATGCAATTTAAAGATATATTATATGAAGTTAAAGATGAGTACGCTCATGTCACTATTAATAGACCTAAGGTATTAAATGCTTTTACACCAGTAACTCTTCATGAACTTAAGGCAGCACTTGATGCTGCAGAAAAAGATAAAGAAGTTGGAGTAATAGTTTTATCAGGTGCTGGAGATAGAGCTTTTTGCTCAGGTGGAGATATGAATTGGGAAAGTTCTAAAGAATTTCAAGATCATGAATACGAATTTCACATTCACTTAACAAAATGTAGTAAACCAATCATTGCTAAAGTGGATGGATATGCGATTGGCGGTGGAAATCATATGGCTTACTTCTGTGATTTAACTATTGCAAGTGAGAATTCTATATTTGGACAAAATGGTCCCAGAGTTGGTTCTCCTGCGGGAGGTGCTATCGTTGCTCACTCTGCAAATATATTAGGACACAAACGTGCAAGAGAAATGTGGATGACTTGCAAAAGATACTCAGCGAAAGAGATGATGAATTGGGGTTTGGTAAATTCAGTAGTGAAGAAAGATAAATTAGATGAAGAAGTTAAAAAGTATGGTGATGAAATTTTAAAAGCTGCACCAACTTGTTTAAAGATATTAAAGGCCAGTTTTAGAAAACAATTTGAAGAAATTCTAAAAATTACCCAAAAAGGTATGGTCGAAGAAGTTGCTCCTGATTATTTTAAAACTGGAGAACAGGCTGAAGGCGCAAAGGCCTTTCTAGAAAAAAGAAAGCCAAATTTCAAAAAATTTAGATAATGAAAATTAAATCGATCAAAGCAATCACTTTGAGTATGCCGTTTAGCCATGGAGGAAAAAAGGTAATTTTTCATGGAAAAGAATGGAAAAGTTTAGAATTTAACTTAGTAAAAATTGATACAGATAAAGGTATCACTGGTTGGGGTGAAGCCTTTGGTTATACAAGTTGGAAAGCAGTAAAGATAGCAATTGAAGAAATGGTGACTCCTTTGCTCGTTGGAAAAGATATGAGTAATATACCGGAACTTCTTTTAACTCTTCAAAAATCTTTGCACTTATTTGGTAGATACGGGATAACAATGTTTGCAATATCTGGTGTTGAAATTGCATTATGGGATGCTTTAGGCAAAGAAAAAAATAAGCCAATTCATGAATTGTTAGGAAAAAAAAATAAAGATCTATTTAAAGCCTATTCAAGTCTTTTTAGATATGGAGATCCAAAAATTATAGAGCAAAAATGTAAGCAATCATTAGATGATGGTTACCAAGCTATAAAACTTCATGAAATAGAAAATGATTGCATTGAAGCTGGAAGAAAAGGAATAGGTCATCTTCCTTTAATGTTAGATACTAATTGTCCTTGGACTTATGAAGAAACATTATCCAAAAAAGATTTTTTAAAAAGTATGAAACTAACTTGGTTGGAAGAACCTATTTACCCGCCGGAAGATTATGAAACTCTTGCAAAATTGAATAAAGAGCTTGGAATACCCTTAGCCTGTGGGGAAAATGCGTGTACAGAATTTGAGTTTAAATCAATGATCAAACAAAAAGCAGTTACTTTTGTTCAACCATCAGTAATTAAAGTTGGTGGTATTTATGAAATGTTCAAAATTATTCAGCATGCAGAAAAAAATAATGTCTCTGTAATGCCTCACACTGCTTATTTTGGACCAGGTTTTTTAGCTACTCTTCAATTAGCTGCGTTGATGGAAAAAGATACATATATTGAGAGATTCTATTTAGATATTGATCAAGAATTCTACCCAAATTTTAAAAGAGCATTAAATGGGAAATATAAATTACCTTCAGGACCAGGTCTTGGTATTGACTTAGATTATAATAAATTAAGTAAATATGAAATATAGATCTGTTTTATTTGTTCCAGGACATGAAGAAAAAAAAATTAAAAAAGCTTATACATTAAATGCAGATTTAATTGTTCTTGACTTAGAGTCAACTGTTCCTGATGATCAGAAAGAACAGGCAAAAAAGATAATAAAAGAATGCAATGTTAATAAAGATCAAACATATATAAGGATAAATAATAATTCAGATTTAGAATTTGTAACATCAGAAAAATTCCCTGGAATATTTCTTCCGTTTACAGAAACAAAAAAACAATTAATTGAGATAGATATATTATTAAAAAAAACTGAGAAATCGAAAACTGATATAATCCCAATTTTGGAAAGTATAAACGGTCTAGCTAATCTTGAGGAGATTTGTTCTTTTTCAGAAAGAATTCAAATTATATCTTTTGGATCTCATGATTTAGCTAAATCTATAAATCTTGAGATTTCAGAAGATGAAAAAGAAATATTAGAATTTAGAAAAAATATAGTAAATAAATCTAAAAATATTATGAGCCCAATTGATACCTCTTATTTAAATTTTAAAGATTTAAATGGATTTGAAAAATCATGTAATATGGTTAAAAAATTAGGTTTTGGTGGTAAAGCCTGTATACATCCGGACCAAGTTCAAATCTCAAACAAAATTTTTTAATGAATAATACTAAGAAACTTTTGTACTTTGCTTACGGTACAAATCTAAATAAAAAAATTTTTTTAAAAAAATATAAAAATGCCAAATATCTGAGCAAGTATATTTTGAAAGGATTTGAATTAGTCTTTAGATCAAAATATAGAGTACCAGATATACAAAGAAAAAAGGGCTCCAGTGTAAAAGGCATAATCTATGAAATAGATAAAGCAACCGAGAAAAAATTAGATAGATACGAAGACTATCCTAAGTTATATATAAAAAAATTTTTTAATAAAAATAGAAAAAATGTAATGTATTATTTCATGAAAAGAAAAACTCCTATTTTGAAGCCTGCAAAATATTACCTAAAAGTCATGAAAAGTGGTTATCGACAAAATAACTATAAATTTAATCTTAAATATTAAAGTGAAAAACAAAATAAAGATTGCGGTTGTTGGGATTGGTTTGATGGGTAGTCAACATTTAAAAGCTTTAAGTGTTTCAAAAAAAGCAAAGCTCCATTCAATTGTCGATGTAAATAAAAATTCAATTATTCATGCTAAAAAATTTAAAGTTCCATTCTATAGATCGTCGACTGAATTACTTAGTAAAAATAAACCAGATGCCGTAATTGTTGCTACACCTAATCAGTTTCACGAAAAACATACGATAAGTTTTTTAAATGCAAAAATACCTGTTTTATTAGAAAAACCAATTTCCGATAATATTTCAAAAGCAAAAAAAATTATTCAAAGCTCAAAAAAAAATAAAACTCATCTACTTATTGGCTATCATAGAAGGCACAACAGTATCGTAACTAAAGTAAAGAAACAAATCGATAGCGGAAATCTTGGAAAAATTGTTGCTGCTAATGTTATGTGCTGGTTATACAAAAATAAAGATTGGTACAAAGAAAAATGGCGTATTAAAAAAGGAGGAGGTCCTCTAGGTATTAATCTAGTACATGATATTGATCTTATTTGTTACTTATTAGGGCCCATAACACATGTTCAAGCAACAACCTCAAATAAAATTAGAAAATATGAAGTTGAAGATACCGCAATTGTTAATTTTACTTTTAAATCAGGTACTTTATGTACATTAAGTGTTTCTGATACAATTGTAGCTCCTTACAGTTATGAGCTTACAGCTGGAGAAAACCCTGCATACCCTATAACAAGTCAATCAGCATATTTTATTGGAGGGACAAAAGGCTCGATACAATTTCCTAATTTAAAACATTGGTACAATAGAGGTGAGAGAAGTTGGTGGAAACCAATCTATCATAAGGATTTTAATATTCGTTTGAGTAGATTTACTTTAATAAATCAAATTGATCACTTATGCGATGTTGTGTCTGGAAAAGCTAAACCAAAAGTAAGTGGAAATGATGGCTTGCAATCGCTTAAAATATTTGATGCGATACTAAGAAGTACTAAAACTGGAAAAAAAATAAGAGTAAACTAATGAAAAAACTTAAACTTGGTATCATTGGTGGTGGCCCTGGATCTTGGATTGGTCATGTACATAGAATAGCCTCAAGATTCGATGATAAATATGAAATTGTAGCTGGCGTTTTTTCAAGAAATTATAAAATCAATCAATCTTTTGGCACAAGTATAGGAATAAAAAAAAATAGGTGTTACAAAAATTATAAAGATCTTTGCTATTCTGAAAAAAAAATTAAAAATGGTATCGATGTAGTAGCGATTATGACACCCCCTGGGAGTCATCAAGAAATAGCGGAATTATTCATTAAAAATAACATTCATGTAATATCTGATAAACCATTTGCAGGTTCTCTACCTCAAGCTAAAAAACTTTATAAAACAATTAAAAGTAATAAAAAGATTGTTTACGGGCTCACACATAATTATTCGGCTTATCCAATGGTAAGACATGCTAAAAAATTAGTGGAAGATAAGAAGCTTGGAAATATTGAATATATTAACGTCGAATATGTTCAGGATTGGTCTAACGGTAAAAAAGTTACCCTGGGTTCTGCAAAAAAAATATTTAAATGGAAATTAGATAAAAAAATAGCTGGAGTTTCTACTGTGCTTAATGAAATAGGATCTCATGCATATCATTTATGTAATTACATTACTGGTCTTAAAGGAAAAAGCCTATTTGCAGATATCAAGCAATACTCAAAAAAAATTAAATTTGATACAAACGCTCAAGTTTTCATAAATTACGAGAATGGAGCAAAGGGTTTATTTTGGGCATCAACTACAGCTAAAGGGGGTGTTTATGGATTACGAATAAGAATATTTGGTTCGATGGGAAGTTTGGAATGGGTACAGAATGACCCCAACTATCTAAAATATAATGCTGCTAATGGTGCAACAAAAGTTTTAGAAAGAGGTTTCAATGAAAGTGGTTTTTCAAAAAACTTTTCAAGAGTTAAGTACGGGCATCCTGAGGGATATTTAAGCGCCTTTTCAAATTTATATAAAGAAATTGCATCAAAAATTAATTCAAAAAATAGTAAGAAAAGGTTTTATTTTCCAACAGCGTATGAAGGTTTACTTACAGCAAGATTTATAGACGGATGTGTAAAGTCATCATCCAAGAAAAAATGGGTAGCTTTTTAAATGATTAAATCCTGTGTGATAGGATTATCAAAAGTTGGTATAATTCATTGTAAAAGTTTAATAAAAATAAAAAACACTTCCTTAAATTATATTTTTGATAAAAATTATAATCTGAGTAAAAGACTATCTAAAAAATTTAAATGTAATACTTCAAGAAACTTCGATAGTATATTAAAAAAAAAAGATATAGAACTATTTATAATTGCATCACCTACAATTACGCATGATTTTTACATAAAAAAATTAATAAAATTTAGGAAAATGATCTATTGTGAAAAACCAATTACAAATAATAATAAACTTGATAAACTCAAATACTTAATAAAAAAACATAAAATTAAATTTTGCGCTGGTTTAAATCGTAGATTTTCAAAGGAATATATTGCTTTAAAAAAGAAAATTAACAAAAAAAAAGTTAATTATATCCAAATAATATCTAGATCGGCCAATCATAATATTGATTTATCATTAAGAAACGGAGGTCTTTTTTTTGATAAAGGATTTCATTTTTTTGATTTAGCTTGTTGGTTGGGTAATTCGAAACCAGAGAAAATGATTGTAATTTCAAAATCAATTAGTTCCGAGGATTTCTTAGATAATGGAGATTTCTCAGATGCAATGATTAATTTAAAACTCAGGAATGGAATAGTCGTTGAAATATTATTTAGTAGAAAGTGCAGATTTGGAAATTTTGAAAAAATTAAATTGTATGGTGAAAAATTTTCATTAGACTCTGACGACTTTTCTGACAAAAAGACATTATATAATGACTTTTCTGTAAGACACAGAAAGTCATACTTAAATTGTTTAAAAAAATTTATTGAAAGTAAAAATAATCTCTTAATGAATGAAGCAATATTAACCCAAAAGATATGTGCTGATGCTTTGAAAAAAGCAAGGTACCAGTAATTATAAATATTTACTTAAAGCTCTACTTGCAAGTATTGATGAGGAAATATCAGTTTTAAATGTATTTAAGATTGATTGAGTCTTTTCGACCTGCTCCTTAATCTTATTTGGGTCATCAATAAAAGAACTTACAGATTTGAATAAATCTTTTGGATTGCACTTAGATTGAAGCAGTTCAGGTATTACCTCTTTTCCTGCTGCAATATTAATGATATTTGCAAATTTAACTTTTACCAAAGATTTAACAATTAAATAGTTTAAAAAATTCATTTTATAGAGAATGATGGACGGAACTTTAGATTTGCAAATTTCAAGAGAGACTGTTCCGGATTTAGCAACTGCAAATACAGATTTCTTAAGAGTGTGAGACTTTATTTTATCATCACTGATAATTTCACAATTACTTATATTTTGAGATTTTACATAGGATTGAATTAAATCATAATGTTGTTTTGTCGAATGAAATATATAAATAAAATCTTGATAGTTTTTATTCATTAATTTTATAAAATCCAAGAGGATAGGCATTAAGAGTTTGATTTCAGAGTCTCTACTTCCTGGAAAAACTGATATTAATGCTTTATTTTTTTCAAATATTTGATTGATATCTATTTTACTTTCAGAAGATGCGTCTAATAACGGATGGCCCACAAATTCATTACTCACATTCTCTTTATCAAAATAAGGTTTTTCAAAATTAAATAATAAAAGAATATGATCAATATAATTTTTAATTTTCTTAACTCTTCCCTCTCTCCAGACCCAAACTTGAGGTGCAACATAATGAATAGTTTTTATCCTTGGTTCTTGTTTTTTTAAACGCTCAGCAACTCTCAAAGTAAAATCGGGACTATCAACTGTAAATAGAATATCTGGTTTAAAATCTTTGATAGCCTTCACTGTATCATTAATCTTTCTATTAATTTTGAAAATATTTTTTATTACATTTGTAAAACCTATATAGGTAATCTCTTTTAAGTCATAAATCGATTTTATACCTAAAGCTTTTAAATTTTCACCCCCTACACTTAAATATTCAATTCCTGAATTATCTTTTTTTAGTTCTTGAATTACTTTTGATGCCAGTTTGTCTCCAGACGGCTCACCTGTAAGTATAAATATTTTTTTCACTTGTACATTCTCCAAAGTTCACCCTTGTCAGATAGTAAATAAAGATCTCCGCTCTCATGTATTTTAATATCTCTTATTCTTCCTATATCACCTTTGAATATAATTTCCTCTTTTATAAATTTTGATTTATTAAATTTTATTTTCCTTAAAGATTGGTCTTTGAGAGATGTAATTAAAGCCTCTCCGTTCCATTCTTTAAATGTTTCACCTTTATAAATTATCATTGCGCTTACTGCGATAGAGGGAACCCAGTACTTAATTGCTTTTGTAAAGCCAGGTTTCCATTTTGGACCAATTTTAGTTCCAGAGTAGTTAGTTCCTCCCCAACCTAAAATCTTCCAACCATAGTTTTCTCCAAAATTTGCTGTTCCAAACCAATCGCCTCCCCTTGCACCATGATTGGTTAAATATATTTTGTCATCAAATGGTGAAAGAGACATACCCTGAGGATTTCTAACTCCAATTTGATAAATTTCAGGTAGCCAATCTTTTTTATTAATAAATTTTGGATTATCTTTTGGGATCGATCCATCCAAATTTACTCTTATAATGCTTCCAGGATGTTTAGTGAAATCTTGGGCGATCATCCCTTGGCCTCTTTCCCCAGCAGTCACATACAAATGTTTATTTTTTATTACTAGTCTAGATCCAAAATGATATCCAGAATTTATAGGAGGCTGGGCTTGAAAGATGTTTTTAAAACTAAGTTTCTCAGTATTAAGTTTTGCTCTTGCTACAGAAGTGCTGGACATTCCATTTGATCTATTTTCAGAGTATGACACAAATACAACGCTGTCTTTGTGAAGTATATCTAATAATCCTCCCTGACCATCTTCTAGGACTTTAAGATTATGACTTATATCTTTTATTATTTTTTCATTTAAATTAATAAGTTTGATATTTCCAGGCTTTTCTGTAACCAGCAAATATTTACTGTCTATAAATGTCAAGCTCCAAGGGCTATCGAACCCTTTAATCATTTTCTCTAGTTTAAAATCATTAGCACTTAAATTTGTGAAAAATAAAAGAAAAATTATAAGTAGTTTTTTCATTTAATAAGAATAAACATTTTATTTCTGTTTGCGTATTTGACACTTTGCCTTTTATTTAAAAAAATATTTAATTTATGTTTAAGAACTATTCCTTTAAGTCCAGCTGTTTTACACTGTTTTAAAGTTTCTAACCCTACAGTAGGAAGGTCAACTCTCAAATCTTGTTTTTTTTTAGGGTATTTTATTAGTATACCACTGAGAGATTTGTTAATTTTTTTCACTTTTTTAATCATTTTTTGAGTACCTCCACTACCCTCAATCGCAAGAATTTTATTATTTCTACAAATCGCACCTTGAACAAATGAAAAGTCTCCAGACTTTTTAAGAGCTTTTTCTCCACAAAGTATATCTTTTTTATCAAAGGTATTTGGCTTAATTAATGTGTAATTTCCTTTGGATAAACTT
>CACPPH010000002.1 GCA_902635795.1 uncultured Pelagibacteraceae bacterium | reverse complement strand
TGTCCCAGTAATCTTAATGCTTGCAGGCTGGTGTAGCGTGCTCCACCATTTTACAGAGTATTTGATAATCGGGATATTTATTAGACCTATAATTGCAACGATACTTGAGATTTTGTTTGCTTTATCATCTTCATCAAAAAATTTATTTATAACAATAAAAACTAAATAAAAAATTGCCATTATTAACATAGAAGTTATCCTTGCATCCCAGGCCCAAAAAGTTCCCCATGTAGGCTGACCCCAAATGGATCCAGTTACAATTGCAATACAAGTAAACATCAAACCTATAGGCGCAATGCTCTTTGTAATTAATTTCAAATTTTTAATTTTGAAAATAAAATTTAAAATAGATAGAATGGCAATACAGCTAAAGGAAGCAAGACTTATCCAGGCCGCAGGCACATGTACATACATTATTCTTACACTATCACCTTGTAAATAATCTGGAGGAGAAAATATTAATGCAAACGAAAGAGCAATCAAAAGTAAAGCAAAGAAGATAGAATTTATAAAATTTATCAATTTTTCTATCCAAATAAAAATATAGCTATTATAAAAAAAATTAAACATTTGCCTTAACTACTATAATAATTTTTTTTTGTGAAGATCTATTATAAGCCCAATTGAGAATTGGAGGGAGTAATATAAGAAGTTTATTCCCAATTGGACTGAAACGGTTAATTATTATCTTACCTCTGTGTCGCAGATTTGTATAAATGATGTTTTATTTTAGGCGATTACGTATTAATTAGAAATTTTAAAGTAACTCGAACCTTTTTTTCCTGAAAAAATTTCTTCGATCAAGGGATGCTTTACTGGCTCTTTAGAACTATCCAAAAGTAAATTTTGCTCTGAAACGTAAGCCTCGTAAGTTACATCGTTACTTTCAGCTAAAAGATGATAGAAAGGTTGGTCTTTTCTTGGCCTTACTTCTTTTGGGATTGATTGATACCACTCTTCTGAATTATTAAATTCAAAGTCAACGTCATAAATCACTCCTCTAAAATCGAAATGACGGTGTTTAACTACTTCACCTATTGAGAATTTAGCTTTATTGCTTATCGCCATACTTAATAGTTAGTAATTTTTTTGATAAAATCAATATCTAATTTGTTATAGTAAGATTTTATGCTAATCTTTTATTTGTGAATAAGTCACTTTTAAAATTTATTACTGACTTTGGGCCTTTATTAATCTTTTTTACAATTTATTACAAAAGCGGAAACAATCTCACAGTTGCTATCCCTCCTTTAATTATCGCCACAATTATAGCTGTTGGAATTATGTATTTTGTCGAAAAAAAAATACCATACGTACCATTAATAGGTGGTGTAGTTATTACTCTATTTGGCGGCCTTACTCTTTATTTTAATAACCCAATTTTTATCTACATGAAACCAACCATTGTAAATTTAATTTTTGCTGGAATATTAATTATAAGCAAGGTCTTTTTTCAAAGAAACTTCCTAAAATTTTTTTTACAGACTGCTTTTAACTTAAATGACGTTGGTTGGGATAAATTAAATTTTAGATGGGCATATTTTTTTATATTTTTAGCAATATTAAATGAAATTGTTTGGAGAACTCAACCTGAAACCACTTGGGTAAACTTTAAGGTGTGGGGAATTCTGCCAATAACTTTTATATTTACGGCTTTTCAGTTACCATTAATCAACAAGTATAAAATATGAATAACATTAGATTAATTATAAATAACGATGCTAAGAAAAGTGAAAAGCAGAAATTTTTTATTAAGAAAGAACTTCAATGTATTTTAAATCTTTATGCAAAAATGGTATCTAACGGGTCTTGGAAAGATTATTCTTTTTCAACTGGCGCGAAAGAAGTTTCATTTGATGTTTATCAAAGAGCATCTGAAAAACCTGTTCTTAGAATTACAAAAAACTTAAAGCCTGGATATTTTAATGAAAGATATTTTATCAAAGATAAAGATGGCAAAGTTATTAAAAAATCAGAAAATCTTAATCACCTGATAACAAAAACTAGTTGGAATAAGTTAAAATTGATTAAATAATTATCTTCTTTGACCGAAAAGCCTTAAAAGCATTATGAAAAGGTTAATAAAGTCTAGGTAAAGTGTTAAAGCGCCCATTACGGCTTTCTTGCCCATTAACTCACCGCTATCACTTACTAAGTACATATTTTTAATTTTTTGAGTGTCATAAGCTGTTAAGCCTACAAATACTAAGACACCTATAATTGAAATTACAAAGTACATCATAGAAGATTTCATAAAAATATTTACTAAAGACGCAATAATAATTCCAAAAAGACCCATCATTAAAAAAGAGCCAAGTTTAGTAAGATCTCTTTTAGTTGTATAACCGTAAATACTCATTGCTCCAAAAGTACCAGCTGTAATAAAGAAAACTCTTGTGATGCTTGCGCCAGTGTAAATCAAAAATATTGACGAAAGTGAAGCTCCCATCAAAGCTGCAAAGACCCAAAAAGTTGTTTGTGCTTTTGCTGCTGACATTTTTGCTATACCAAAACTCATGTAAAAAACAATTGCCAGTGGAGCCAACATTATAACCCATTTTAAACCTGAGGCATAAATTGTGTTACCAAAATTAGTTAATCCAATTATCTGGCCTTCTGCTGAAGTAACAACAGCCATTTTAAAAAACAGTAATGCAACTAATCCAGTCAATAAAACACCTGAAGCCATGTAGTTGTAGACTTTTAACATGTAAGATCTTAGGCCTTGATCTATTATTGCTTCGGATGCTGACGAACGGACGGTTGATCTTTGTTTATTGATTTCCATACTTAATTATATATGTTTTTTTAAATACTTTTCAATAGGTAAAAATTGACCTAAAAAACTATTATAATTATTACAATTTATGAAATTTAGAAAATTAGGCACCACTGACTTGGACGTCAGTTTAATATGTCTAGGAACTATGACATGGGGCACTCAAAATAATGAAAAAGATGCCTTTGAACAAATGGATTATTCTTTAGGAGAAGGTGTAAATTTTTTTGATACAGCTGAGCTTTATTCAGTGCCTCCAAACTCAGACTCCTTCGGTAAGACCGAGGTTATGATTGGAAATTGGTTTGAAAAAAGGAAGAATAGAAAAAAAATAATTTTAGCTTCAAAAGTTGCAGGTCCTGGATGTAACTGGATAAGAGGTGGAAAAAATAATTTTGATGAAAAGACAATTGGCGAAGCGATTGATGGTAGTTTAAAGAGACTCAAAACAGATTACATAGATTTATACCAATTGCATTGGCCCGAAAGATCAACCAATTATTTTGGGTTAAGAGAATATATGGTAGATAATGATGAGGGTAGATGGAATAGCTTTGAAAGTGTTCTTGAAGCGTTAGGTAAATTTATAAAAAGCGGTAAAATTAGATACATTGGTATGTCTAATGAAACACCTTATGGTCTTTCAAGATACATTGAATTATCTAAATATAAAAAATTACCTAGGATGATGTCAGTTCAAAACCCTTACAATTTGGTAAATAGGACTTATGAAATTGGTATGTCTGAAATTTCAATTAGGGAAAAGTGTGGTCTTTTAGTTTATTATCCTCTTGCAACAGGTGCTCTCTCAGGAAAATATAGAAACGGGAAAATGCCAAAAAATTCTAGACAAGCTCTGTTCAAAGGTTGGGAAAGACATCTTAATCCTTTAGCTTTAAAAGCGTATGAAGAATATTTTAAACTAGCTAAAGAAAATAATATGACGATGGCTCAGTTAGCCCAGGCTTTTGTAAATACTAGACCTTTTGTAACGAGTAATATAATAGGCGCAACAACAATGGAACAATTAAAGGAAAATATAGATAGCGTTAATATTGAATTGTCTGATGAAATAATGAATAAGATTAATATTATCCATAATAATAATCCAAATCCATCTCCTTAATTCAAAGCATTGAAATAGATAATTTTTAGTATAAAAATAAAATATGAAAGTTAAAAAACTTTTTATATTTCTAGTCTTCTTTATATTTTCTATAGATGCATTTGCCGTTACACCAAGATCTACTGGAAAATACAAAAACTGGGAGAGCTTTGTAGTAGAAACTGATAAAGGAAAAATTTGCTTTGCCCAAACTATACCAACCAAAAGAGCCCCAGCAGCTGTTAAAAGAGATAAATCTAAGCTATTTGTTACCTTCAGACCTTCAGAAGAAATTAAAGATGAGGTAAGTTTGACTAGTGGTCACGATTATAAAACATCTAGTGTAACTGCTAGCTCTGGTAAAAGAAGGTACTCTTTCTTTTCTCAAAAAGACTTTGCATGGTTGTTAGACGATCAAGAGGAGAAAAAGTTTATTCAATTGATGAAAAAAGCAACTGACATAATTGTAAAGGCAAGAACCACAAAAGGAGCAGAGACAACTGATCACTATTCTATGATGGGATTTACTAAAGCATATAACACGGCAAAAAAAACTTGCAGCTAAATGAAAAAAATTGTTTTAGCCTACTCAGGCGGTTTGGATACATCTATAATTTTAAGGTGGCTGCAAGAAAATTATAAAGCTGAAGTAATAGCTTACACCTCTGACATTGGACAAGTTTTAGATAAAAAAAAAATTATTAAAAACGCTAAAAGATTGGGTGTTAAAAAAATAATCATTGAAAATCTAAAAAATATCTTTGTAAAAGATTATGTTTTTCCCATGTTAAGAGCTCATGCAGTTTATGAGGGAGTATATTTATTAGGTACATCTATTGCCAGGCCATTAATTGCAAAAAGACAGGTTGAGATTGCAAAAAAATTTAAGGCTTTTGCAGTTTCTCATGGCGCTACAGGAAAAGGCAACGATCAAGTAAGATTTGAGCTTGGTTACGCATATTTTGGTAAAAATAAAATTAAAACTATAGCACCGTGGAGAGAATGGAAATTACAATCAAGAGCAGATTTAATTAAATATGCTAAAAAAAATAATATACCAATTCCTAAAGATAAAAAAGGCGCTCCACCATTTTCCGTTGATGACAATATTTTTCATACTTCAACAGAGGGCAAGGTTCTAGAGGACCCAAAGAATTCTGCTCCTGAATTTATTTATCAGAGAACAGTTTCACCACAAAAAGCTCCTAACAAACCTACAAAAGTAAAAATTACTTTTAGAAACAGTGACCCGGTTGCTGTAAATGGAAAAAAATTAAGTCCTGAAAAGCTTTTAAGTAAATTAAATATTTTGGCTGGAAAAAATGGAATAGGGAGAGTTGATCTAGTTGAAAATAGATTTATTGGGATTAAATCCAGAGGTGTTTACGAAACTCCAGGTGGTACTGTGTTGTATACTGCACATAGAGCTATAGAATCTGTAACTCTTGATAAAGAAACCGTTCATAAAAAAGAAAGAATAATGCCAGAATATGCTGAGCTGGTATATAACGGCTATTGGTTTTCAAAAAAAAGACTTAAATTACAGAAATTAATTGATAAAAAAAGAAGCAAAGTATCTGGTGATATTGTTTTAAGTTTGTGCAAGGGGAACATAACTGTTCTGTCGAGAAGAACGAAAAATAAAGCTTATTCAATGAAAAAAGTTTCTTTTGAGGAGAATAAAACCTTTAATAAAAAAAAAGTTGAAAATTTTATAAAATTTCACTCTAAACAGTTAAATAAAGCCTAAATTTTTGATAGATTAATATCAGATGAACAGTTCGATTCGAAATATTCAGTTAGTTGCGGTTATAGTTGTTCTTGTATCAACTATTATTGCTTTCTTTTTAGAAATGAAAGAAATGTACGAAAACAAAGACATTACATTAGCTGATTTGCTTTTAATGTTCATTTATATCGAAGTAATTGGGTTAGTAAGATCTTATTGGGAAACTCAATCTGTAAGAATAACATATCCTTTAATCATAGCTATTACAGCGCTAGCTCGGTTTATAATATTACAAGATAAAGAGAGTGACCCTGCAAACTTGATTTATATTTCTTTAGCTATTTTAATAGTTGCGATTGCTACAGTTATTATAAGATTTAGAAATAGTAGGTACTTAAAAATTGAAAAGTCTAGGTCAAGCGAGCTTTAAAACACGTTAAAGTATTCTTTAATAAACATGCAATTGTCATTGGTCCTACGCCTCCCGGAACTGGAGTTATTGCTTTAACATTATCTTTTAATTCATCAAAATTAACATCTCCTACTATTTTTTCTCCTACTTTATTAATGCCAACATCTATAACAATTGCATTTTCTTTTACCCAATCTTTTTTGATCAAATTTGGAACTCCGACAGCTGCTACTAAAATATCTGCTTTGAGGCACTCATTTTGTAAATCATTTGTTTTTGAGTGAACTATAGTTACTGTGCAATTTTCCTTTAATAATAATTGAGCCATTGGTTTACCATTTAAATTAGATCTTCCTATTATAACAGCATGTTTGCCTGCTAAATTTGATTCTATTTTTTTAATCAATAAAAGACATCCCAAAGGTGTACAAGGAACGATAGAGTCATAACCTGATGAAAGATTACCAACATTTACTGGATTAAAACCGTCTACGTCTTTGGATGGATTAATTGCATTAATAATTTTCTCTTTACTTATATGGCTGGGCAAAGGGAGCTGAACTAAGATACCAGAAATTTCATCTTTTTTATTCAATTCTTCAATTTTTTCTAAAATATCTTTTTCACGGACATTTTTTGGATATCTAATTATTTCAGAGTTAATGCCAACTTCTCTAGCGCTTTTTTCTTTATTCTTTACGTATATTAAACTGGGCACAAAATCTCCGATCAAGATAACTGTGAGACTGGGTGCTTTACCGCTCTTTTTCTTTAAATCTGAAATTTCTTTTTTAATTTCATTTCTAATAATCTCTGCTTGTTTTTTTCCATCAATAATCATCTTAAAAATAATCCTGGTGCAAACATTTCAAAAACCAAATTCCTAAAGAACATCAATCCTAAGATCAGTATCACTGGAGAGATATCTATAGACCCTAAGTTAGGCAAAAATCTTCTGATAAAATTTAAAGGTGGAGCTGTAAGTTTGTAAGAAACATCTAAAACAGAATATACAAACCTATTACTTGTATTTAAAACATTAAAAGCAACCAGCCAACTAAATATTACGTGAATAATTAATATCCAAATGTAAAGACTAACTATATTGTCGAATAGAATTAATATCGACTTCATTAATTTTTCTCCACATAAACTGATGTACTTGGAAAAGCAAAAGAAGCATTATTTTTTTCTACTATATTTTTTATTTCAAGGGCTAAAAGATCTTTTACCTTCATCCACTCTAAGTATTTTGTAGTTTTAGTAAAACATATTAGTTTAATATCTATTGAACTTGCAGCAAATTGATCAATTTTCACTGAAAGCATTGTATTTTCTGATTTTGAAAATAATTCACTATTTTTTATATAATTTTCTATCTGTTGTTTGATATCAATTAATTGTTTGCTTGTTGTTCTATACTCTAGGCCTATAATCCAATTGATCCTCCTATTGGTAATTAAAGAATTATTTATTACTGCTTTTTCTGCAAACTGAAAATTAGGAATTGTTGCAAGAGATTTGTCAAATCTTCTAACAACTGTAGATCTAAACCCTATTGACTCAACTGTACCTTCAATAACATCTTCAACATATATCCAATCTCCAACTTTAAATCTTTTTTCGACTAAAACTAATATACCTGAAATTAAATTTTTAAATAAATCCTGCGCTCCGAGTGCAACGGCAACACCAAATAGTCCTAGACCGGCTATAATTGGTCCAATTTTAATTCCCCAAAGTTCTAAAACAGCTGCTAATCCTAGAATTATTATTAAGACCTTTAGAGCTTTTATAATCCAATTAACTAAATCCCTTGAGAGTAAATCACTGACTGATTTTACAACAGTTGAAAAGGGTCCAATAATTTGGTGAAAGGTCCAGAATATAAGAATTGTAATTAAAGAACGATTAATAGTTTCTAAAAAATCTGCTGCTTGAGTTTCAATAGTTAGATAACTAGTAGCTACAAAAAAACCTAATACAATCGGAAAAAACTTAGCTGGCCCTTCCATGGACTTTACAAGAGTATTATCAAAGTTATTTGAGGTTTTTGATACGTAATTCTCCAATCTTTTGATTACGAATTTTGAAAATATTCCTCTTAAAAAAAGAAAAAATAAAAAAATTATTAAAGCAATAATAATTTCGGAAATATTAACTCCTGAAATACCTTTATTCCAAACATCTAAAAATAATATCTTAAAATTTTGCAATACTTCCATCTAATTACCAATTTTTATAAGTTCTTCTCCAGCTTCGAAAGTTTCTAAATTTTTCCATCCAGCCTCTTTGAAAACATTTATAACTTTTTCACTTATACACATAACTCTTGAGCCTGTCATCAGTCCATTGAGTGAGTACTTTTTTGCTAAATCAATAAAGCTTTCTGCACTCCTTTTTGAATAAACAAAAATTATGTCAGGAGGATGATCGTTGATTAAATTATTCGTATCTATATTTAATTCTTTAATTTTTTCTGAAGTGTAATTGATGATTTTTTCTATTTGAAAACCCTCTTTTTGAAGCTCTAGATCTAAGTCTGAGGTAACATTATCTCCACATATATACGCTAAGACTTTTTTTTTATCTAAGTCACCTGAGTTTACAATAATGTTTTTTAAAGCATTTATCGTCCCACCGGCTGAAATAGTATTGCTATAACCTTGTTGTCTTACAATCTTTTCTGTAATTGCTCCTACACAGAAACAAAGTTTGTTTCTATCTGGTTTTAATAGTTTTAGACTCCTAATTGCATTAGCACTTGTAAATATAAAAGCATAGTATTTCTCAGGATCTATAGGATCAAGTTCTGTTTTAGAAATTTTTAAAGTAGGCACATGAATAATTTTATGGCCTAAAGAAAATAATTTACCCATTAAATCTTCAGAATCAATTAAAGGTCTTGTTATTATAATATTCATTTTTTTTTAAATTTCTCTCCGGCTAAATCCAGTAGTTTTTCACCAACACTTTTCCCGATGAAAGACGCGTCAACCTCTCTTCCTGTAAGTTCATATTCAAAACTCTCTTGACCGCTATCTGAAAAAAGCTGAGCTTTTAGTTTTAAATTGTGGTTTTCAATTTCTGCTAAACCACCAATTGCAGTATCACAATCCCCTCCAATAGTTTGAAGCATTTTTCTTTCAGCAATTGCGCATAAACTAGTTGCGCTATCATTTATTCTTTTTATTAAATTTTTAATTTTATCTTCCTTTCTACATTGTACAGCAATTATTCCTTGTCCCACTGCTGGTAAAATCTGTTCACAATTAAAAGTTAGACTGATTTTTTTATCGAGTTTGAGTGATTTAACTCCAGCAGCTGCAAGAATGACCCCATCTAATTTGTTCTCATTGATTTTATTAATTCTAGTATCAATATTTCCCCGAATATTGATTACAGAAATCTTATTATTAATTTTTTTTAATTGAAGCTCTCTCCTTTTTGAACTCGAACCAATTTTAACACCATCTCGTAAATCAGAAATACTTTTAATTTTTTCACTAATTATTACATCTCGGTAATCATTTCTTTTTAAATATGCTCCGATCAAAAGACCCTCGTTTTCATTTGCCTCCATGTCTTTTAGAGAATGGACAGCAATATCTATTTCTTTCTTTGATAAGCTTTCTTCAATTTCTTTACAAAATAAATTTTTTCCACCTATTTCTGAGATGTTCTTATTTAAATTCAAATCACCTGATGTTTTTATGACTTTAAAGTTAATATTTTCCTCTTTAAGGTCTATATTGTTCTTTATTAATAACTCCTTAACTTTTGCCACGTAGGCTAATGAAAGTTTACTGCCGCGTGCTCCAATTGTAATTTTTGTCATTAATTGATTATATATTTGATAGAATCATTTTATACTATTTTAATTTTTTAAAGAGATGACAAAAAAGAATACATTTTTAGGAATTGAAACAAGCTGCGATGAAACAGCAGCAGCTGTAATAAGGGAAAATGATAAGGGTACCGCAGACGTTTTATCAAATATTGTTTCAAGTCAAATTTCAGAGCATAAAAAATTTGGAGGAGTAGTGCCTGAGTTAGCTGCTAGAGCGCATTTAGAAAATATTGATTATATAATCAAAGCCGCTTTAGAGGAAAGTAAAGTTTCTTTAAATGAAATAGATGGTGTTGCAGCGACTGCAGGTCCAGGTTTAATTGTATGTTTAACAGTTGGACTAAACATAGCTAAATCAATTGCTGCATTTTCTAATAAACCATTTGTTGCGGTTAATCATTTAGAAGGTCATGCTTTAAGCCCGGGTTTAGAAAATAATATTGAATTCCCTTATTTACTTTTATTAATTTCTGGAGGTCACTCCCAATTTTTAATTGTGAAAGATGTAAATGAATACGAACAATTAGGTACAACAATCGATGATGCTTTGGGTGAAGCTTTTGATAAAACTGCAAAAATGCTTGACCTAGGTTATCCCGGTGGACCAAGCGTTGAAAAAGCTTCTGAATTGGGAGATAAAAATTTTTTTAAACTTCCTGAGCCAATTATAAATAAAGCAGGATGTAATTTATCATTTGCTGGACTTAAAACTGCAGTTTTAAGAGAGTCAAAAAAAATAAATGGAAACAAAAAATTAAAATTTGATCTTGCAGCTTCTTTCCAAAATACCATAAACAAAATTCTTTTTAAAAAAACAAAAATTGCAATTGAAATGTTTAAAAAAAATATTAATTCATCAAATGTTAATCTAGTTGTAGCCGGAGGTGTGGCTGCTAATATTTCAATAAGAGAAAATTTAAAAAAACTTTCAAAAGAAATAGGATTTAAAGTTATTTATCCTAATTTAAAATTTTGTGGTGATAACGCTGCTATGATTGCTTGGGCAGGTATTAAAAGATTTAAAAAAAAATTATTAAATGAAATAGATGTTAATGCTAGATCTAGATGGCCTTTGGATGAAAATGCCCCGTACATGAAAGGGCCAGGTTTAAAGTTATAATGAAATATTGGTTACTTAAGTCTGAGCCTGATGTTTGGTCGATTGATCAGCAAATAAAAGCTGGCATGAAAGGTGCTGCCTGGGATGGAGTTAGAAATTATCAAGCCTCAAATAATTTGAGAAAAATGAAAAATGGTGATTTATGTTTTTTCTATCATTCAAATATCGGAAAAGAAATTGTTGGCATAGTAAAAGTAATTAAATCAGCTTTTATCGATAGAACTGATAAGAAAAAAAGATTTGTGGCCGTTCAAGTTAGGTTTGTAAGTAAATTTAAAAGGGCTATTTCTCTGGAAAAAATTAAAAAAAACAAGAAAATATCTCATTTAGCGTTGATAAAACAAAGCAGATTGTCAGTGATGCCAATAGATTATAAAAGCTGGAAAATTATTTGTAACATGGGTAAAATATAAAAAATTTAGGGGAATTTGTGGCTAAAAAGAAAAAAAAGAAAAAATCAAAAGTAAAAAAATATAGGAAGAAATCTAGAAAAGTTAAAAAGTCTAGAAAAATCAGTAGGTCTAGAAAAAAAACTAGAAAATCCAAAAAAAGAAAAAAATCCAGAAAAAAAACTAGAAGAGTAAGACGAATTAATTTTAAAGCTCCCGTACACTCAAAAGATAGCGACGGCAATTCAGTTATAAAAGTCTCAGATAGTTGGGCAAATCATGCTTACGTCAACGATTCTAAATATAAAAAGAAATATAAGATGTCTATTAAAGAAAACGATAAATTTTGGGCTAAAGAGGGAAAAAGAATTACTTGGATGAAAAAGTATACAAAAATTAAAGACGTAAAATACAGTAAAGATGAGGTAAAAATAAAATGGTATTATGATGGAACTTTAAATGCTTCGGCGAATTGTATAGATAGACATTTAAAGAAAAATCCAAGCAAAACAGCAATCATTTGGGTCGGCGATGATCCCGCTGATACAAAAAAAATTTCTTACAAAGAATTGCACCAAAACGTATGTAAAGCTGCAAATGGCCTTAAAAGTTTAGGTATACAAAAAGGAGATAGAGTTACAATTTATCTGACTATGATCCCTGAATTAGCTTACATTATGTTGGCTTGTGCAAGAATTGGTGCTGTTCACTCAATTATATTTGGTGGTTTTTCACCTGACTCGATAGCTACGAGAATTACTGATTGCGAGTCTGAATATTTGATAACTGCGGACGAAGGAGTTAGAGGTGGAAAAATAATTCCGTTAAAAAAAATTGCTGATGAGGCCTTAGATCAATGTCCTGGGGTAAAAAAATGTGTAGTTGTTGAGAGAACTGGCAATCAAGTTGATTGGAATAATGAAAGAGATGTTTCTTACAAAGAGCTAATTTCATCAGTTCCATCAAAATGTGATCCGGAGGAAATGGGCGCAGAAGACCCGCTATTTATTTTATATACTTCTGGTTCTACTGGAAAACCTAAAGGTGTTCTACATACTACAGGTGGATACATGGTTTATGCTTCGATGACCCATCAGTATATTTTTGACTATAAAGCTAATGATATTTATTGGTGCACAGCTGACATAGGTTGGGTAACAGGTCATAGTTATATTATTTACGGACCTCTATCTAATGGAGCTACAACTATTATGTTTGAAGGAGTTCCAAATTATCCAGATAGCTCAAGATGGTGGCAAATAGTTGATAAATATAAAGTAAATATTTTTTATACTGCTCCAACAGCAATAAGAGCTTTGATGCGAGAGGGAGATAAGCCTGTAAAAAAAACAAGTAGAAAAACGCTAAAATTATTAGGAACTGTTGGAGAGCCCATAAATCCAGAGGCTTGGATGTGGTATTATAAGATAGTTGGGGACTCTAGATGTCCAATTGTTGATACTTGGTGGCAAACAGAAACTGGAGGAATTTTAATTGCGCCTCAACCTGGAGCAATAGATTTAAAGCCTGGCTCAGCAACTAAACCTTTTTACGGCATCAAACCAGTTTTAGTTGATAAAGATGGTAAAACTGTAAAAGGGGAAGGCAAGGGAAGACTTTGTATGGCTTCTTCTTGGCCGGGTCAAATGCGAACAGTTTATGGAGATCATCAAAGATTTATAGATACCTACTTTTCTCAATTTGATGGAAAATATTTTACTGGGGACGGATGCAGAAGAGACAAAGACGGTTATTATTGGATTACAGGAAGAGTGGATGATGTTATTATTGTATCGGGCCATAATCTTGGAACAGCTGAGATTGAAAGTGCATTCGTAGCTCATCCTAAAGTAGCTGAGGCTGCTGTGGTCGGATTTCCGCATAGCATAAAAGGCAACGGGTTATATTGTTATGTTACTTTAAACGCTGGTGAAAACCCTACTGGAGATTTAGAAAGAGATCTTAAACTTTGGGTTAGAAAACAAATCGGTCCAATAGCTACACCGGATGTAATTCAATTTGCACCTGGATTACCAAAAACAAGATCTGGAAAAATTATGAGAAGAATTTTAAGAAAAATTGCTGCCAATGAACCTGATAATTTAGGAGACACAACAACGTTGGCGGATCCTAGTGTAGTAACATCTCTTGTCGAAAATAGACAAAATAAAGGTTAACTAAATTTTAAATCTTTTGTTAATTTTGTAAATTCATCCTTCATCAATGCCCATTTTAAATGAATAGAGTTTAAGACTATTTTTTTGTCTAGTGATTTTAATTCATCTGCAATTGGTGACCAATAGTATAATGCTTGACCACTCTCCTTAAATGGATCATTTAAATAATAGTTTGAAAAATTTACTTTATTTATTCTCTCTAAAAAATTTTTTTTACCTCTGTCAAAAATTTCATCACTTAAACCATTTTCTTTTTCGTTTTCTAAGATATTTAAAAAGATTTCTTTACAATCATTCTCTTTCAAGTTTTTTTCTGAAATAAGATAAGAAAAAACATAGAAAGCACAATCAGCTAATGCGACCACGTAAATATTCCATTTTGCAATATTGATAGATTTTAGAAAAACTTCATCCTCCATCATTGCGATGTACTTGACTCCTATTCTTGTTTTTAGGTAGCCATATAAAGTCGTTTGCGCAACATGTGCTGATCTTTCTTGAATGAAGTTTTCCAAATCTTTTTTGGACTTTATTCTTTTAAAAAGGCCAGATATTTTCCAAATTGGAATTACATACTCCCAAATGTCAATTAGAGTGGTTCTAAGAGTGTTTCGCAATTTATCTAGATTCAATTTCACGTTGTATTTAAAAACCCTTTAATTTACTTGTCTTATAGCATTTCAAATTGGTTTTGGGGTCCTTTTTTCTCTTTTAATTCAACTCATAATCAGTATGCTCCCCAGCAATAAGAGTACTTTTTACGTAAAAAGTTAAAAAATAAATAGGGGGAAATATGTCAAATAAAGACGCATATTGGAATAAGACCAAAAACCATATGATAGTAACATTGGTTCTTTGGGCTTTCTTCTCATTAGTGATCTTCATGTTTGGTTCAGAACTGAACACGATGTCTTTTCTTGGCTATCCACTAGCATATTACATGACTGCGCAAGGATCACTTCTTGCCTTTGTGATAATTTTGTTTTGGACTGCAAATAAACAAGAAAAAATCGACGAAGAACATGGTTTCTCAGAAAGAGAGGATGACTAATGTTTAAAGGAGATTTTATACAAAACCTTCCTAAAATATATGGTACCTACACTGGTGGCTTTATAGTGTTCATCATTTTGATGGCATTAGCAGAGCAAGCAGGTGTGTCAGCTAAAAACATCGGAGTGATGTTCGTGGCTTTCACGGTATTGATTTATGCCTTAATCGGTTATTTATCAAGAACCATTCAAGTAGATGCCTACTATGTTGCAGGAAGACAAGTGCCAACCGTGTTTAACGGGATGGCAACAGCAGCTGACTGGATGTCAGGTGCATCATTCGTAGCTTTAGCGGGTGGAGTTTACTTTGGTGGCTATACTTATATGGCCTTCTTAGTAGGTTGGACAGGTGGATACGTACTTGTTGCAACTCTAATGGCTCCGTACCTAAGAAAGTTTGGATGTTACACAGTTCCTGATTTTATCGGAACACGATACGGTGGTAATGCGGTGAGAGCTGCATCAGTATTCGTGCTTTTCATAGCATCATTTACTTACGTAACAGCACAAATTAATGCTACGGGAACAATTGCTTCTAGAGCTCTTGGAATTCCGTTCGAAGCAGGCGTATGGGTAGGATTAATAAGTATCCTTATCTGTTCAATGCTTGGTGGAATGAGAGCCGTAACTTGGACACAGGTTGCTCAGTACATTGTATTAATCATCGCATACTTAATACCAGTATTCTGGATTAGTTCTAACGTAGGTGGAGGAATTTTCCCTCACTTAATGTTAGGTGATGAAGTTGCAAGACTTGGCGAACTTGAACAACAATTTGGACTAGTTAAAAACAGCGCCGCAGATATGAAAGCAGCTGGGGTACCAGGAGGATTGAAATATATCTCTGGATCTCACTCTGGAGTACCTGAAGGTGGAATGGCTGTCTGGAAATACTTATCGTTAGCGATTTGTATGATGGTAGGAACTGCATCGTTACCTCATATCTTAATGAGATACTTTACAACTCCTACAGTAAGAGCAGCAAGAAAATCAGTAGCTTGGTCGCTATTCTTTATTTTCTTACTTTACTCTTCAGCGCCTATGTTAGCGACATTGTCTAAATTAGCATTGATGGATCCAAATCTACCAACTGGAATTATCGGAAAATCTATTTCTGAAGTTCAGTCGATAGAGTGGGTACAAAGATGGTCTGAAGTTAAACAAGTATTTATCGCAGACTTTAATGGTGACGGAATACTTCAGTTAAACGAATGGTTCATGAGAGGTGACGTTGTAGTATTAGCTACTCCAGAAGTAGCGGGTCTACCGTTCGTAATCTCAGGTCTAGTGTTTGCTGGTGGTATGGCTGCTGCTATGTCAACTGCTGATGGATTAGTTCTTGCGATTTCAAATGCGTTATCACACGACATTTACTACAAGATCATAAATCCAAAAGCGGAAACTGCTAAAAGACTATTAGTTGCTCGTACACTTCTAGTAATAATCGGAGCTGCTGGTGCTTACATAGCCTCTTTCAGGCTAACAAGTATCTTAGGTTCGGTTGCTTGGGCATTCGACTTTGCAATGTCAGGCTTATTCTTCCCACTTGTACTTGGTGTATGGTGGAAGAGAGCTACTAGAGAAGGTGCAATCGCTGGTATATTGGCGGGAATTATTTCAGGAACAGTTTACTTAACGTGGGTGTTCCCTAAATTCTCAGTTCCAATATGGGGCGGTGTAAATACTCCTTTCTTAGGTATTGACCACTTAAGATTTGGTTTAATTGGAGCACCAATTTGTTTAGTTGTAATGGTAGTAGTCAGTTTAATGACTAAAGAACCAAGTCCAGCTACACAAAAATTAGTAGACGATACAAGAATACCGACAGGTAAGGCTATTCTTGGTAAGCAACACTAATTAACAATTATTTAAAATTAAAAGGGGCGATTTATTCGCCCCTTTTTTTTTACCTAAATCGTGATATTTTAAAAATATGATACCAACTTGGGCAATAGTTTTAGATTATGCATTAGGAACTATAATGTGGACTTTAATAGGTCGCGCATTTATGAATATTTTTCAAAGGGAAGACTCAACCTTTTTCTTCATGCGTATATTCGTAAAAACTACAAATCCCATAATTAATTTATTTAAATTTATAACTCCAAGTTTTCTTTTTGGACCTTTTATTGCTTTATATGTAGCTTGGTTTTTCTACCTTTTCAGGTTTTATGCAATGCCATACATACTTGGCTATGATGTCTGGGGAATGCTAGCTTTTCCATTAGAAAGCGATTTTTCAAGACAATTATATCAACTGTTTAATTAAGCTTATTTTTTGACAAAGTTTTTGTTTAAAATATAAATATAGTTATGAGTAATTTAGTCAAAATTTCACCTTCAATTTTATCTGCTGATTTTAGTAAGCTTGGCAGTGAGGTAATTTCGTTGGAAAAAGCTGGTGCTGATTATATTCATATTGATGTGATGGACGGTCATTTTGTACCAAATTTAACAATTGGTCCAGAAGTCATAAAAAATCTTCGGCCACTAACTAAAAAGATATTTGATGTTCATCTGATGATATCTCCAGTAAATAATTTTATAAAAGATTTTGCAAAAGCAGGCGCCGATATAATCACTTTCCATCCTGAAGCTACTGATAACATTTCAAATACAATAAAACTTATTAAGAAGGAAAATAAGAAAGTTGGAATTTCTCTTAAACCTAAATCAAAAATTGATTTAATAAAAGATTATTTATCTGAAATTGATCTAGTTTTAATCATGAGTGTGGAACCTGGCTTTGGAGGGCAAAAATTTATGCCTGAAGTTCTAGAAAAAACCAAATCTATTAAAGAAATAATCAAAAGTAAAAATTTAAAAGTAGACATAGAAATCGATGGTGGAATAAATTTTGAAAATTGTAGCATGGCAAAAAAAGCAGGTGCGAATATTTTAGTGTCTGGGTCTACAATATTTAAAGAAAATAAAGGAAATCTAAAAAAAAACATAGAGATACTTAGAAAAAATTGATTAATGTTTGGCTTAAAAGATGCCTATTATTATTTTGTTGCTATTCAAATTAATTTAATAAAATTTTTAAAAAAAGTTTATTTTTCAACTGGTCATTATAATAAAACATTGATATCGAAAGCTCCAAGCCAGGCTATATTTAGTCCAAACTCATTTCTTTTATCAATAATTTCACCTTACGAAAAAAAATCTTTTAAAATAAATGAAATTAATTCTAATGATTTTTGGATTGAAAATAAAAATAAAAAATTTAAAGAGTACCACAACTTTTTATGGTTAAACCTTATTGATAGAAAAACTGATGGTAAGAATATTCAAAAAATAATTTATTTATGGATGCTTAAGTTTTCAAAATTTAAAAAAAGAATTTGGGAAAGTTCAACATTAAGTTCTAGAGTCATAAGCTGGATATTAAACATAGATATAATAATTAAAAATGGAACATTCGAATTTAAAAAAAGTTTTTTTCAAAGTATTGTTATTCAATGTAATCATTTAAAAAATAATCTCAAATTTGAGAAAAATAACCAAAAAAAGATAGAAATTTTAACTGCATTAATACTATCTGGTTTAACTTTCAAAGATTACGAAGAAAATTTCAAAACGGGTTTGAAAGACCTTGAAAAATTTATTAAATCAAATTTTGATAAAGATGGTTTCCCGTTTTCTAGAAATCCTAATGATTTAATATTTTTAATGAAATATTTGTTATTGTGTAGTGAAAGCATAAAGGACGCTGAACAGTATGTACCTGAATATTTAAGAGATATAATAAAAAAAGGTTTTGCATGTATAAATTTAATGAAAACCCCAAATGATAGTATTCCATTGTTTAATGGTGGTTTGGAAACAAACCTAAATTATTTTGATAAATATATAGAAAATTTCAAAATTAATAAAAAAAATAAAAAAAATATCGTAGGTGGAATTTTATGTGCGAGGACAAAAAATCAGATCTTTTATATGGATGTTGAGGGTCCTCCAGAAAAAAGTTTTTCAAATAATTATCAATCTGGGCCACTTTCTTTTGAATATTACTTAGATGGAATGAAAATTATAACAAACTGCGGATTTGGTAGTAATATCTCTTCAAAAGCGGAACTGATAAGCAGGTTTACTGCTAGTCAATCGACTTTAACTATTAACGATACTGCTATTACAAAGTTTGAGAGAAATAAGCTTATTAATAGAGTTTTTGGAAATTCAATAAAAAATACTTTTAAGACTATTGATTTAGATTTTAAAGACAATAATAGTTATATAGGCTGTTCAATAAAACATGACGGTTATGAAAAAAATTTTAAATGTATACATAAGAGAGAAATTTATATCGATAAAATAAATAATAAATTATCCGGTACAGATCATATTTTCAAAAGAAATGACGGGATACCTATAAGATATGTATTTAGATTCCATTTAAATCCTTCCTTAACCGCTGTAAAAACTATGAGTGGAAATAGTGCTTTAATACAAATTTCTAGAAATAAATCGGTGTTATTTAGTGTTAAAGAAGAGAATTTAGAAGTAGAAAAAAGTATTTTTTTGGGAGGAAAAAAAATTTTAGATAGCACATGTATAAGTATTTCTGGTAATCTAGTTAACAAAGATAAATCTTTTAACTGGGAAATTAAAAAGAAAATTTAGTGATGAATTTAAAAATTAAAAATGCATTAATTTCCGTTTCCGACAAAGAAAAAATCGTACCTTTATTAAAAACTCTTAAAAAATTTAATATTAGAATTATTAGTTCTGGAGGAACTTTTAAGTCTATAAGAAAACTTGGATATAAATGCACTGAATTGTCTCAATACACTGGATTTGAAGAAATGCTTGACGGAAGAGTGAAAACATTACACCCAAAAATTCATGCAGGGATATTACACGATAGACTCAACAAAAATCATAAGAACGAAATGACAAAGAAAAAATTTCCCTCTTTAGATTTGATAGTAGTAAATTTCTACCCTTTTCAAAAAGTAGTGAGAGAGTCGAAGAATTCAAAAAATATAATTGAAAATATTGATATAGGCGGCCCTACAATGGTCCGAGCTGCAGCCAAAAATTTTAAAAATGTCGCGATAATTACAAATAAGAATGATTACTCAAGTCTAATAAAGGAATTAAATAGATATAAAGGTAAAACATCTATCAAATTCAGAGAAATGATGTCTTCGAAGGCATTTGGTTTAACCGCTTACTATGATGCTATGATAGCAAACTGGTTCAATGAAAGGCTCAAAATATTATTTCCTGAAAGAAAAACCATATTTGGAAGAAAGTTCAAACAACTTAGATATGGTGAAAATCCTCATCAAGAAAGTTCCTTATATATAAACGATTATAATGATCAACAACTTGGATTGAAACAATTACATGGAAAAGAGCTAAGCTATAATAATTATAACGATATTTACGCCGCTTTAGAGATTTTAATTTCAATTAAAAAAAAATCAGGAACGGTGATTATAAAACACGCAAATCCTTGTGGAGTATCTGAGAATAAAGATCCCTATAAATCATTTAATAATGCATACTCTTGTGATCCAATTAGTGCCTTTGGAGGAGTGATAGCATGTAATTTTAAGATCAACAAAAAATTAGCCTTAATGATTAAAAAAAATTTTCTAGAGGTAATATTGGCTAAAGGATTTGATCCGGGGGCTCTCAAGATTTTAAAACAAAGAAAAAATTTGAGAATAATTGATATTTCAAAATATAAACCTAAAAATATTACGTCAATTAAAAATTTTGATGGTTCTTTCTTAATACAAAATAAAAATAAAATAGTTATAGATCAAAAAAAACTTAAATGCGTTACTAAAGTAAAACCTAGTAAAAAAGAAATGGCTGAAATAGAATTTGCATTTAATGTCGGAAAATATGTTAAATCGAATGCAATTGTACTTTGTAATAATTTTTCAACTATCGGAATAGGGGCGGGACAACCTAGCAGATTAGACAGCTGTAAAATTGCGATTCAAAAAGCAAAACAATTTCAGCCAAAAAAAATAAAAAATTCTATTGCAGCATCTGATGCTTTTTTTCCTTTTGCTGACGGTATTAAAACCTTGGTAAAAGCTGGTGTAAAAACAATTATTCAACCAGGTGGTTCTATAAAAGATGAAGAAGTTATAAGGGAAGCTAATAAATCAAAAGTTAAGATGTTGTTCACCGGAATTAGGCATTTCAATCATTAATCAAATTTGATCTATTTTTGCTGCTAAAATAAAATCACTTTCTGCTAAACCTTTTATTGCGTGTGTAAAAATTTTTATATTGCAATAACCCCAGCCAAACATGATATCAGGATGATGGTTCTCTCTCTCGGCTATTTCACCCACTTTATTAATAAAATTTTGACTCTCAATAAAATTTTTAAATTTAAAATCCTTTGTTAAATAATAGCTGCTATCATCATTACTTTTAACATCCCAACCATCTACTTTTTTTAGATATTTATGTATTTCACTTTTATCAAACGGAGGAATGCCCCCTTCACAAGGAACACATTTTTTTTTTGCCAGATCGTCCATTTTTAAATCAATTTTTTTATAAAATATTAATAAATTTTGGAGCGGGCAAAGGGACTTGAACCCTCGACCTTCTCGTTGGCAACGAGACGCTCTACCACTGAGCTATGCCCGCATTTCTGGTAGAATTATAATACAATGCATCCTAAAGGGTCAACCATTATAAAATGTCACTATCGTTACTAGGAAATTTTTAATATAGTTATCACATGAAAGAACTTCCTAATGTTATTCCTATCTTTCCATTAAATGGGGTAATTTATTTTCCTAAAACAAATCTTCCATTAAATATTTTTGAAAAAAGATATCTAGATCTTGTTAATGATACATACAACAAAGATAAGTTAATGGGGATGGTGCAATCACAAAAAAGTGGAAATGAAGTTTATAAAGTTGGTTGCCTTGGTAAAATTAGTGATCTGCAAAAAAGTAAAGATGGAAGAATTTTAATTAATCTCACAGGCATTTCAAGATTTCAAATTTTACAAGAAATTGAAAATAAGAAACTATACAGAGAATTTAAAGTTGATTACAAAAACTTTGAGCAAGACTTAGAAATTTCATCTGATGATCAAAATACAGAAAAGTTAATGAGCAAAGCAAAAACCTTTTTTAAAAGAAATGGTTTATTATTAAATTGGAGAGAGTTCGAAAAGCTAGATAAAATACAAAGAGTTAACACCTTATCAATGATCGCGCCTGTTACTAATGAAGAAAAACAAAAACTTTTAGAAGCTCTTACAGTACAAGATAAGATTGAAACCTTAGAAAATATTATTAGTTTTTATTTACATGATACAAATTTTACTAATCAAACGATTCAATAAAATTTAGTTAGCGGATTTATTCATAGAGTCGAAGAAATCAGAGTTATTTTTTGTATTCTTCAACTTAGAAATTAAAAATTCGATTCCATCCATAGTTCCCATCGGGCTTATAATTCTTCGTAAAACATTCATTTTTGAAAGTTCATCTTTCGCAAATAAAAGCTCCTCTCTCCTTGTCCCAGATCTAGTTATATCTAATGCTGGGTAAATTCTCTTATCAGCAACTTTTCTATCAAGAATCAGTTCGGAATTACCTGTTCCTTTAAATTCTTCAAATATAACTTCATCCATTCTGCTTCCGGTGTCTATTAATGCAGTTGAAATAATTGTTAAAGAACCTCCTTCCTCAACGTTTCTTGCTGCACCAAAAAATCTCTTTGGTCTTTGAAGAGCGTTCGCATCTACACCCCCTGTTAAAACTTTACCAGAACTTGGAATTACAGCATTATAAGCTCTTCCTAATCTTGTAATAGAGTCCAACAATATTACAACATCTTTTTTGTGTTCAACTAATCTTTTTGCTTTTTCAATTACCATTTCAGCTACTGCAACGTGCCTTGAGGCAGGCTCGTCAAATGTAGAAGCCACAACTTCACCTTTTACTGATCTTTGCATGTCTGTAACCTCTTCGGGTCTCTCGTCAATTAATAAAACCATTAAGTAGCATTCTGGATGGTTAGCGGTAATTGACTGCGCTATATTTTGAAGGATAATTGTTTTTCCTGCCCTTGGTGGTGATACGATAAGTGATCTTTGTCCTTTTCCAATCGGGCTTACTAAATCAATTAACCTTGCTGTGTTATCGGGTTTCTTTTCAACCTTATTAATCTCCACCTCCAGCTTTATCCTCTCATTTGGATATAATGGGGTTAAATTATCAAAGGCAATTTTGTTCTTGCCTTTATCTGCATCATCAAAATTTATTTTGTTTACCTTCAAGAGAGCAAAATATCTTTCGGCATCTTTAGGTCCTCTAATCTCTCCTTCGACCGAGTCTCCTGTTCTTAGACCAAACTTTCGTATTTGACTCGGGCTTACATAAATATCGTCCGGGCCTGGAAGGTAATTTGACTCTATAGCTCTAAGAAAACCAAAGCCATCTTGTAGCACCTCCAAGACTCCTGTTGCAGTTATTTGTTCATTTTTTTCAGCAAGTTTTTTTAAAATAGCAAAAAGAATTTCTTGTTTTCTTAAAGTGCTTGGATTTTCTATGCCTAATTTTTCGGCCTCATTGATTAGCTCTGCAGGATTTTTTTGCTTAAGTTGTTGTAAGTTCATGAGATTGTTATTGTTTAAAGGAATGTTATAAAAATATATGACTTTTTAAAAAAATTTCAAGCCCTAATTACAAAGGCTTAAAAATAACCAAAAATATAACTACGACTAGTATTATTGTGGGTATTTCATTGTAAAATCTAAAAAATTTTGATGATTTTTCATTATTGTCTATGGCAAAATCGCTCAAATATTTTCCAAGTGTAAAATGATAAAAAGTTAATATAACAACTGCCAGTGTCTTTATTTGCATCCACAGCTCTTTAAATATATCAAATCCAATATTATGAATTAACAAGAAGCCAAATAGCCAGGATAACAACATAGCTGGCATCATTATGTAATTATAAAGTTTTCTTTCCATGGTCTTGAAAACTTTCTTTTGAGAGTCATGATCTGCTTCTGAGTGGTAAACAAATATTCTTGGTAAATAGAGTAAACCAGCCATCCAGGATATAACCGCTATTAAATGTAATGATTTAAATAATAAATATAAATTCATTTATATATATTTTTTCACGAGCTTTTCAAAAAGTTTTATATGTTCCAAATTATCATTTAAGCAAGATATCAGTTCAAAATTAATACCTCCTTTTTCTAAAAAACTTTCTTTACCTTGAATATTAATTTCTTCTAGAGTTTCAACGCAATCAGATGCGAACCCTGGACAAATAACTAATAAATTCTTAACTCCTTTCTCGGGCAAACTTTCTATGGTTTTGTCTGTATATGGTGTTAACCACTCTTGAGGGCCAAACCTTGATTGGAAAGTAGTCTGAATATCTATTTTATTAAATTTTTCTTTTATTAATCTCGTAGTTTTGTGGCAGTAGCAGTGGTAAGGATCTCCCTTGTCAAAATAAGATTTAGGAATTCCGTGATAGGAGGAAATTATCAAATCAGGCTTCCAATCAATAACTTTTAATTTATTTTCGATACTGTTTACAAGTGCTTCTATATAAAGAGGTTCACTTTCATAATGTGGAACGATTTGTAGGCTCGGTTGCCACCTCATTTGCATCAAAGATCTGTAAACTTCATCACAAACTGTGGCAGTAGTAGCAGCGGCATACTGTGGATATAAAGGTAGTATGATTATGTTTTCACAGCCATTCATTTTAAGCGCATTTAATCTCGATTTTATGCTGGGGTTTCCATATCTCATTGCAAAATCCACAATTAAATTATCATTTCCAATTTTTTCATTTAATTTTTTTGCTTGGCTCTTGGTGAAGTAAAGTAATGGTGACTCGTTTGTCTCCTCCCTCCATATTTTCTTATAAGCATGTGCAGTTTTTGATGGTCTGAATGTTAAAATGAAAAGGTGAAGGATAATCTTCCAAATAAATGGATTTACTTCTATAACTCTCCTATCTGAAAGGAATTCTTTTAGGTATTTTCTTATATCCCACCAATTTGTGGAATCTGGAGTTCCTAAATTAATTATTAAAACGCCTGTCTTACCAAATTTTACCTCTGGGTGCTCGTTGTTCATTTAAATTTCCTATAAAATTCAATTAATTTTTTTACTTTATCAGGATCTGTTTCGGGAAGTAAACCGTGCCCTAGGTTGAAAACATAAGGAATATCTTTAAATATTTGAATGTATTTCGTCGCTCCTGCAAACATCTCCTCATCTGCATCCAAAAGCAATTTAGGACTCATACCTCCTTGCAACACGACATCCTTAAGGTTGTTTTTTGCCCACAAAGGATCTATGTCATAATCTAAATTAATTCCATTCGGTTTTACAACTTCATTAAAGGTTTTGTATCTATTTCCTATTCCTTTAGGAAAACAAATACTAGGTATTTTTTCTTTTTGACAAAATTCTACTATTTCTCGATTAGGTGCATAACAATATTTGTCAAATTTATCTTCTGGAATTTTACTTGCCCACGAGTCAAATATTTGAACAACATCACAGCCTGATTCTGCCTGTTTTTTTATATGAATGCAGCAAAATTCAATCAATTTTTTTATAATTATTTGGATTTCTTCTTCTTTAAAATTTATTTTTACTTGCGCTTTGCTGCTATGTGAATTCTTTAATTCGAGCATATAGATCATTAGAGTCCACGGAGCACCTACAAAAGATATTAATGATTTTTTTTTATTTAATTTTCTTCTTGTTATTTCAATCGCTTTATAAATAGGACTTAAATTTTGAGAGATATCTTTTCCACTCTTTTTTAGAAAAGTTTTTATGTCGAACTTACTAAGTTTTGGTCCCCTTCCGCTGGTAAAAGTTACATTTTGACCGAGAGCATACGGTATCATTAAAATATCAGAAAAAATTATTGCCGAATCAAGATCGAATCTTTTGATTGGTTGAAGTGTTATCTCTGAACTAAGGTCACTGTTTAAACAAAGTTTTATGAAATCCTTATTTTCAGATCTAATCTTTCTAAATTCAGGTAAATATCTTCCAGCTTGTCTCATAAACCAAATTGATTTGCAAGAATTTCTGTCTAATAAAATTTCTTTAAGATTGCTCATATTAAATTAAGTTTTTTTAAAACGTTGTTTTTGATGTTAGTTCCTGTTTAAAAAGGCTATAACTTTTTATACATATTTTATACATCTTTAGCTTAATAATTTTTTTAAAAAATTCATAATTTGTAGACTTTATTAATCTTATAAACATTAGTAAAACATGATTATCAACATCGAATAAAATGTAGAAATAGTGTTAATTAATGTTAATTATTTTTAACTTTTACAAAAAAAAGTGAAAAAACATAATTTATTATAAATTTATTAACAAATATATGAACGAAAAATACAATGTATATCTTGTGTCTGACTCTACTGGTGAAACCTTAGATAGAATTTTTTTATCTTTAAAATCTCAGTTTGCAAATTTTACCTATGAAAAAAAAGAATTTGCATTTATTAGAACAGAACAACAAATTGACAAAATCATCAAGAGCTGTAACGATTCTAAAAATTCGCTTATTCTTTATACTATTGTTGAAACCAGACTAGCCAAATACATATCAAATCAAAGCGAAAAAAACAATGTTCCCTGTTTTGGAATTTTAGGAAATTTAATTTTAAGTTTTTCAAAACTATTAAATCAAAAGGCTATTCATAAACCAAGTGCACAACATGTTTTAGATGATGATTATTATAAAAGAATCGAAGCTATACAATTTACTATGTCCCATGATGACGGCAAAAAAGTAGATGATATAGAAAACGCTGACGTAATACTATTAGGAGTTAGTCGAACCAGTAAAACACCTACTTCAATTTATCTAGCTAACAGAGGTTATAAAACAATCAACATTCCATTAGTCTTGGAACAGAAAATACCAAAGGATTTAATTTCAAACACAAAAGCATGTATTGTAGGCCTTGTTGCTGATCCCGAACGATTAGCAGATATTAGGAGAAACAGGGTTGCAATTATGAAAGATAATAAACTTAGAGAATATACAAATTTGGAGTTTATTAAGAAAGAAATCATTGATTCAAAAAATCTTTTTAAAAAGAATAATTGGCCTATAATTGATGTTACAAGAAGATCTGTAGAGGAAACAGCTGCATCTATTTTGAAAATTATAGAGATAAAAAAAAATAAATGAAAATTATTTTAGCTTCCAAGAGCGGTGTAAGAAAAAAAATCCTTGATGAGCATAAAGTTGCTAGTAAGGTGATATCTTCAAATGTAGATGAGGATGAAATCAAAATTTCCCTTGAGGCTGAAGGCGCAGATCCAACTGTTATATCTAAGAATCTAGCAGAGATTAAGTCAATCAAGGTAAGTAGCAAAAACCCAGATCAGTTAGTTCTTGGTGCCGATAGTGTGGTTGCATTCAATAACAAAGTGATAAATAAACCAAAATCAAGAGAGGAAGCCTTTGAAATCCTAAAAAAACTCAACAATTCTAAACACCACCTCATAAGCTCTGTGTGTATTTCAAAAAATGGTGCTATGATCTGGAATTACACTGAAGCATCTGAGTTAAAAATGAAGAATCTTTCTGAAAAACAAATTTTAAATTATTTACATAAAATAAAAACTGAAACATTGTTAGCTTATGGTGTTTATCAAATTGAAGCTGAAGGTTTTAAGCTTTTTGAGTATGTAAAAGGTGATCGTTATTCCATAATGGGTCTGCCAATAAAAGAGATTTTAAATTATATTAATTTGTATAAAAAATGAAAAAAAAGTTTGGAATAATTGGGAACCCTATAAGACATTCGCTGTCGCCTGTTCTCCATAATTATTGGTTCAAAAAATATGGCTTAAATGCTGATTATTCTATATTAGAAACAAGTGATAAAGAAATAGGAAATATTGTTCAAAAGATCAAAAACAAAGATCTTAACGGCATAAATGTTACTTTGCCATACAAGCAAAAAATTATTCCCTACCTAGATATTTTAATCAATGAAGCAGAAACCACTGGTTCAGTAAACACAATTTACCTAGATGAACATAATAATATTATCGGAGAAAATACAGATGTATTTGGTTTACAGGCAGCCTATTTAAAAGAGGTTGATAATATTTCCAAAAAAAAAACATTAGTTATAGGGGCTGGGGGCGTATCCCCATCTATAATTCTTGCACTCCAAAAATCTGGGATCGGCAATATTTCAATAGTAAATAGAACTATAGAAAAATGTTTTTTTTTAAAAAAAAAATTTAAAAGTTTAAACATCATTGAGTGGAATAATTTTCATCATGAATTAAAGAATTTTGATATTATAATTAACGCTACAAGTTTAGGGTTAAAAAATGGTCAAGATTTTAACTTCAATTTTGAAACAAAAAATGAAAATCTCATCTATATCGATACAATTTATAACCCTCTGGAAACAAAAAGCTTAAAGTATCTAAAAGGAAAAAATGTAAAAGTTTTCAATGGGCTTGATATGTTTATATACCAAGGACAAAAATCCTTTTACCTGTGGAATAAAATCAACCCAGAAATTGATCAAAAATTAATAGAGTTGTTACATTCAAAACTTAAATGAAAAAAATTGGTATAACAGGTTCATTGGCTTCGGGCAAAACAACTGCTAGTAAAATTTTGTCCTTTAACAAAGGTCCATTATTTAGTGCTGACAAAATTGTAAAGAGTTTTTACAAGAATAAACATATCCAAAATAAAATAAGAAAAAGATTTAAAATTAAAAGTAAATTAAACCTAAAAATAGTATTAAGAAAAAAAATTACACAAAAGAAAAGCAACATTCAGAAGCTTGAAAAAATACTTCACCCGCTAGTGAGAAAAGAGATGGCAAATTTTTCAAAAAAGAATATCAGGAAAAAATTTGCTTTTTACGAAATTCCCCTTTTAATTGAAAGCAAATTGATGAATAAATTTAATATAATAATTTTTATAAAAGCTAAAAAAAATTTAAGATTAAAAAGATTTTTATCAAAAGGAGGAAGCAGGAAAATATTTGAAATATTAGATAAAAAACAACTTAGCGATAGAAAAAAAGAAACTTATAGTGATCACGTAATTGTTAACGATAAAAATAAAAAGATTTTAAAAAAAAATTTAATGGATATATTAGCAAAATATGAATGAGATATTCTTAGACACAGAAACAACAGGATTATCATTTAAGGAAGGACACAAAATTGTTGAAATTGCTTGTATCGAAACCAAAGATCTTGTTGCTACAGGAAAAGTGTTTCATAGGTTAATAAATCCAAAAAGAGATATTCCTCTTGATGCTTTTAAAGTACATGGTTTTTCAAAAGAATTCTTAAGTGACAAAGGCACTTTTGAAGAAGTAGCTGATGATTTTCTTGATTTTATAAATGGAAAAAAAATTATAATACATAATGCGCCTTTTGATTTAAGTTTTTTAAATGGTGAGTTAGGTCTATTAAAAAAAGAGTTAATAGATAATAAACTGATAATTGATTCTTTAGCAGTAGCCAGAAATAAGTTTCCAGGTGCATCAAACTCACTGGACGCGTTATGTAAAAGATTCAATGTGGATCTTTCTAGAAGAACCAAACATAATGCACTGTTAGATTGTGAATTATTAAGAGAGGTTTATATTAATCTTCTAGACGCAAAAGAACCAAAATTTAATTTATCATCTAATAGTTTAGAAACCAAGATTGTAAAAAATAATGTTTATAATAAAAAAATTTTGCAAATTTCTGAAAATGAACTTAATTCACACAAAGAATTTATTAAAAAGGAATTGAAAAAAAACTATTTTTGAAATTTTTTCATATCGTATAGTTTTTGAAAATCAACTTTTTCACTTATTTTTATGTCTCTAAATCCTGAATTTTCAAATAAATTTACAAATATTTTTCTCAGTTCTGCATAAATTTCAGATGGCACTTTTACTAAGACAATTTTTTCTATTTCATTTTTTTCCAATTTATTGTTTGGTAATTCTACAATGGTGGCAAAAACAATTTTGGTGTTTATCATTTCAAAATCATCTCTGGTGGGAACTAAATTGATCGAAGTTAAAACTTCTATGATGCTCTCTTTAATTTGATTGCTTTTAATATCAATATTAATTTTATAATTTGCGATATCTTTAGTAAGTAAAAAAAAAGTTTTAGCATTAGGAATATTAAAGCTTAAATTCTTTATATATTTTCCAATGATTTTATAGGTCATCCTTTTCGCCTCTATTAATTATTTCACCATCAATTGTCTTATTCTTCTCCTTCAAATTAGTTTTTTTTCCTTTTTTAAGAATTATTTTAAATATTATCTTTCTCGAGAAAGGAATTAATAACAAAAATCCAATTAAATCTGTAAAAAAACCAGGTATTATTAATAGTACGGCGGCAAATGCAATAGAGGCTCCTGAGATCAACTCATAAATTGGAGTCTTATTTTGATATATGTTTATTATTCCAGATCTTAAAGTTTGAATACCTTGTATTCGCGCATAATAAATACCTACTATTGCAGTTAACAATATAAGCGCAACGGTATTTAAAGCTCCAATTTCACCCCCAATTTTAATTAAAAGAAATACCTCAAATACAGGCAAGACTATAAAAATAAGAAAAAATGTGTTCATTTGTCTGATACAAAATTATATTATTCATGTATATTTATCAAATTATGAGTAATAGTTTTGGATATTTAGATATTATTTTGCTTGGAATGATCGCAGGATTTATAATCTTGAGGTTAAGAAGTATATTAGGTAGAAAAACTGGTCACGAGTCCAAAGTTTACCCAAATTTCGCTGAAAAAAAATTTAATATACCACAAAAAGAGAATAAGCCACTGGAAAAGAATTTGGAAATTTTAGAGGGAAAAGACAAAAAAGAATTTTTGAGAGGTGCCGAAATAGCGTACGAGAGTATTCTTACATCGTTTTCTGCTGGAGATTTGATAAAACTAAAAGCTTTATTATCCTCAAAAATGTTTTCAAATTTCTCAGATGCGATCAAACAAAGAAACAAACAAAATATAAAATCAGAGTTCACATTTATAGGAGTTAAAGAATCTTCAGTCGAAAAATATGAAAAAATTAAAGATAATTTATTCGCTACAGTAAAATTTGTTGCAGAGGTAATTTCTGTTAAAAGAGACAAGGACAATAAGATTATCGAGGGAAATCCCGACAAAATAAAGTTTGTAACCGATAGTTGGAAGTTTACTAAAAATATTAATAATAAAAGCCCGAACTGGTATTTGTCCGAAATCATTAGTCAGTGAACAAACACAAAGATCTTTCTCCAGAGGATAAAAAAAATTGGGAAGATTATATAAAAAATCCCTCGGATGTATTTGATAAAGATAAAACAAATTCTGTAAATACTGAGAAAAATAGTCGATTTAGATTTGACTTACATGGTTTAACACTTGATCAAGCTAACAAAAAAGTGAAAGAAATTATTCTCTCATGTGTTGAAAAAAAATATAAAGAAGTATTACTTATAACTGGAAAAGGAAAACATTCCACAAATGACAAAGATATTTATACTTCCAAGGATTTTGGAAGGTTAAAATATTCAGTTCCTGAATTTATCAATTCTGATCAAGAATTAAACTCACTGATTGTTTCAATTAAAGATGCGAAAATTAAGGATGGCGGTGAGGGAGCAATAATAATTAAGTTAAAAAGTTTATAGTATAAATTTTGAAAGGTCTGTGTCTTTCACTAAGTTACCCAAGTTATCTTGTACGAACTTTTTATCTACAGTAATAGTTTCTCCAGCCTTATCAGTAGCATTAAAACTTATATCATCTAAAACTTTCTCAATTATAGTATGAAGTCTTCTAGCACCAATATTTTCAACTGAAGAATTTACTTCTGCAGAAATTTTTGCAAGCATATCAATTCCGTCTTCAGAAAATTCAAGATTAACATCTTCAGTCTTTAATAAAGCTTTGTATTGCTTGATTAAACTGTTATCTGGCTCTTTTAAGATTCTTTTGAAATCATCTTCATTAAGAGCATTTAGCTCTACTCTTATAGGAAGTCTTCCTTGTAGCTCTGGTAAGAGATCAGACGGTTTCGCTAATTGAAAGGCTCCTGAAGCGATAAAAAGAATATGATCAGTTTTAATCGGACCGTGTTTAGTACTCACAGTTGTACCTTCAATCAGAGGTAACAAATCTCTTTGAACTCCTTCTCTTGAAACGTCTCCACCGACTCTATCGCTTCTTGCAGAGACTTTATCTATTTCGTCTAAAAACACAATTCCATTTTCTTCTGTAGCTTTCTTTGCTTCTTTAATAATTTTATCTTCTTCGATCATTTTATCTGATTCTTGGGCTACCAAAATTCCGTGAGACTCTTTAACAGACATCTTTTTTTTCTTACCTTTTTTCCCACCCATTGACTTACCTAAGATATCTCCTAAATTTACCATACCGACATTTCCTCCAGGCATCCCAGGTATTTCAAAGCTTTGCAACCCAGAAGAGTTATCTCGAACTTCAATCTCTATTTCATTGTTATCTAAGTCGCCGTTTCTTAATCTTTTTCTAAAACTTTCTCTTGTAGCGACACTTGCTTTATTACCGACTAAGGCATCTAAAACCTTTTCTTCTGCCTTTAACTCGGCTTTAGCTTTAACTTCTTTTCTTTTTCTTTCTCTTTCCATCGCTATAGCAATCTCAATCAAATCTCTAACGATTTGTTCAACATCTCTACCTACGTATCCTACTTCAGTGAATCTTGTCGCTTCAACTTTTATGAAAGGTGCTTCAGCTAATCTCGAAAGTCTTCTTGATATCTCAGTTTTGCCTACTCCCGTTGGACCAATCATAAGTATATTTTTTGGTAACACTTCGTCCCTCATTTCATCAGTAAGGGCCTGTCTTCTCCACCTATTTCTTAATGCAACAGCGACAGCTTTTTTTGCCTCTTTTTGACCGATTACATATCTATCTAGCTCTGAAACTATTTCTCTTGGAGACAGAGCGCTGACCTTTGAGCTGTCAGTTTTAGATCCTTTAACAAGTTTTAAATTTGTTTCTTTTTTTGATTTTGACATTTAAATTTTTTCCATTGTCACGTTATTGTTCGTGAATACACAAATATCTGATGCAACCTTCAAGGCCTTTTTTGCTATCTCTTCAGCTTTCATGTCAGTTTCGATTAAAACTTTAGCAGCTGCAAGAGCATAGTTTCCTCCAGATCCTATTCCAATAATCCCATCTTCTGGTTCTAAAACATCACCAGTTCCAGAAATTATAAAGCTATGATTTTTATCTGCTACCGCCATTAATGCTTCTAATCTTCTTAAAAATTTATCACTTCTCCAATCTTTAGCTAATTCAACAGCTGCTCTTTGTAAGTTGCCGGCATGTTTTTCTAATTTTGCCTCAAGCCTCTCAAATAAAGTTAATGCGTCTGCAGTTGAGCCAGCAAAGCCTGCAATTACACCTCTGCTCTCAATTTTTCTAACTTTCTTGGCCTTGCTTTTTAAAACTGTATTACCAAGACTGACTTGGCCGTCACCTGCTACAATGGTTTCCCCACCTTTTCTAAGAAGGACAATTGTAGTACCATGCCATTTTTCAGCTGTATTCATGAAGTTATATGTGGAGATTAATTTGTAATCTTCAATAGTGATTTATTGATAAAATGACCAATTAAATATATATCAATGGTTAATCAGGCATAGTTTATGAGTAGAAAAGCAAAAATAACCAGGAAAACAAAAGAGACCAATATTTCTGTCGCAGTAAATCTAGACGGCAAAGGAAAGTATAAAATTAAAACTGGAATAGGTTTTTTAGATCATATGTTGGAGCAATTATCAAAACACTCTCTTATAGACTTAGAGGTGAAAGCAAAAGGTGACACACATATAGATCTACACCACACTACTGAGGATACAGGTATAGCAATTGGTGAGGCTATTAAAAAAGCAGCAGGTAATAGAAAAGGAATTACAAGATACGCCTCAACAATGATTCCTATGGATGAAACTTTAAGCAGAGTTTCTATAGATATATCAAATAGACCTTATTTAATCTGGAAAGTTAATTTACCTGTGGAAAAATTAGGTGAGATGGATACAGAATTATTTAAAGAGTGGTTTCAAGCTTTTTCGCAATCAGCTGGAGTTACTTTACACATAGAAAATATTTACGGTGAAAATAGTCACCACAAAATTGAGTCATGTTACAAAGGTTTAGCTAGATCATTAAAAGATGCTTTAGCGATTGATAAGAGGATTAAAAACTCTATACCTTCGACAAAAGGCTCTATTTAAAATTGATGAACGTCACAATTGTTGACTACCAATCGGGCAATATAAGCTCTGTCATAAATTCTTTCACAGAGGTAGCTAAAGGTAAAGTTAATCTAAAGGTAACTTCAGATATTCAAAAGATTAAGTCTAGCGACAAGATTGTTTTACCTGGTCAAGGTTCTTTTAAAAGCTGCGTAGACTCTTTAAATAAAGTTTTTGGATTAGTTGACACACTCAAAGAATTTGCAATTACAAATAAGAAACCTCTATTAGGAATTTGTGTAGGCTTACAAATGTTCGCTGATGTGGGTTATGAAGAAGCGGAAACTAAAGGACTAGGTTGGATACCTGGAAAAGTTTCTAGAATTGATAATCAAAAAGGAAAATTTAAGCTCCCGCACATTGGTTGGAATGAAATTGAAATTCATAAAAATAGCAAAATATTTAAAGATATAAAAAACAAATCTCATATGTATTTCGTTCACAGCTATGAGTTTATCCCTGAAGATAAGTCAGTCATTTCAGCAACAACTGATTATTCATCTAAAATTGTCTGTTCTATCGAGAAAGATAATTTATTTGGAACACAGTTTCACCCTGAAAAGAGTGATAAAATAGGATTAAAGATGATTGATAACTTTTTAACATTATAATGAAAATATTTCCTGCAATAGATATAAAAGATAAGAAATGCGTAAGATTAATTAAAGGTGACTTCAAAAATAAAACTGAATATGAAACTTCACCGATTGAGCAAGCAGCAAAATTTAAAGATCATGGCTTTAAAAACTTACACATTGTTGATCTAGATGGAGCTTTAACGGGTAAAACAGTCAATTTAAATATTATAAAAGAAATAGTAATTAAATACGATTTAAAGATTGAAATAGGTGGTGGTGTTAGATCTCTCGAAAGCATTAAACAATATGTCGATACTGGGGTCGAGAAAGTAATTTTAGGAAGTGGTGCTATTAAAAATAAAGAATTTTTAAAAGAGTCTTGCGTAAAATTTAAAGGTCAAATTGCCTTGGGATTAGATGCAAAAGATGGAAATCTCTCAGTATCAGGCTGGAAAGAAAATCTAGAAATTAAAACCATAGATTTTTTAAAAGATGTAAATGATTTTGGCGTAAGCAGAATTATTTTTACAGATATAAATAGAGATGGAATGAAAACTAGCCCCAATTTAGATGAGAGTGTTAAAATTGCGGGGCTTTCTAATTGTCCTGTTGTTATTTCAGGAGGTGTTTCCTCAATAAATGATATTAAGAAGGCTAAAAAATTAAATAATAAAAAAATTGAAGGTATTATTGTTGGTAAAGCTATTTACGATGGTGATATTAAACTTGATGAGTTAGCAAAGGAAATTAATGCTTAAAAATAGAATTATACCTTGTCTTGATGTTAAAGATGGAAGAGTTGTTAAAGGTATTAACTTTGTTGAATTAAAAGATGCTGGAGATCCAGTAGAACAAGCTAAGATTTATAGTGACGGTGGCGCTGATGAGATTTGTTTTCTTGATATTACCGCTTCAAATGAAAATAGAGAAACGATTATTGAAATTGTTAGAAAAACTGCTAAAGAATGTTTCGTTCCTTTAACTGTTGGAGGTGGAGTTAGAACTATTCAAAATATTACCGATTTATTGTTAGCTGGTGCAGATAAAGTCTCCATTAACACTGCCGCTGTAAAGAAAGTCGACTTTGTTAAGGAAGCTTCAAAAAAATTTGGATCTCAATGTATTGTCGTTGCAATCGATGCAAAAAAAATTTCTGAAAATAAATGGGAAGTGTTTACACACGGTGGAAGGAATAAAACTGGTATCGATGCAGTGGATTTTGCTCAAAAAGTTGAAGAAAATGGAGCTGGAGAAATTTTATTAACTTCGATGGATAAAGATGGAACTAAATCTGGTTACGATGTTGATTTATTAAAAGCAATCACAAATAGTACTAATATTCCGGTGATAGCTTCCGGAGGAGTTGGAAGTCTAGATCACTTATATGATGGCATAGTTAAAGGTGGAGCAAGTGCAGTTTTAGCGGCTTCTATTTTTCATTATGGCGAGTATAAAATCAAAGATGTTAAAGAATATTTGAATTCTAAAAATGTATCAGTAAGGTTATAAAATGTTTGAAAACTTAGAACAATTAATTAAAACAATCAGGGAGAGAAAAAATTCTTCTCCAGATAAATCTTATACTAATAAACTTTTGAACGATAAAAATCTAAGTGTTTCAAAAGTAAAAGAGGAAATAGGCGAATTAATAGAATCTGTGGAAAAAAATTCAAATAAGGTACACGAAGCTGCTGATGTGGTTTATCATTTGATGGTTTACTTAGAGGCTAACAACATAAAAATTGAAGATGTGATGAGCGAACTTAAGAAAAGACAGAAATGAGTTATGACAAAAATAACATATTTGCTAGAATTTTAAGAGGAGAGATTCCATGTAAAAAAGTTTATGAAAATGATCATGTTTTAGCTTTTCATGATATTAATCCTCAAAAGAAAGTTCATGTTTTAGTTATTCCTAAAGGTGAATATGTAGATCTTAATGATTTCAACAGTAAAGCTTCAGATAAAGAGATTGTAGAGTTAAATAAAGCCGTGACACATGTTGCAAATTTAGTGGGTGCAAAAGACAAAGGTTACCGAGCTTTAACTAATATCGGCAGCGATGGGGGGCAGGAAGTTCCTCACTTACATTTTCATATATTCGCAGGCGAAAAAATCGGGAAGATGGTCAGCTAATGGTATCAAGAGTAAAAAGATATTTTTTAGAAATAAAAGATTTTTCAAAGACTGTTGATTTGAATCTACCAGAAAACTTTCAAATTATTTTGGATGATAAAGATAATTTCCACTTAAATAGATTTTTCTATAAACAAATAGGCGTAGATCACTATTGGAGAGACAGATTACTTTGGTCTGATAGTGAGTGGGTAAAATATGTCACAAATATAAATCTGGAGACTCATGTTCTTAAAAAAGGTGAAGATCTAGTTGGGTATTATGAGCAAGAATATCACCCCGGATCTAATGAAGTAGAGCTTATCAATCTTGGAGTACTAAAAGAATTTAGAGGTCTGAAACTTGGTTCGACACTTGTGAATCATGCTATCGCAAGTGCATCAAGAAAAAATCCTGAAAGGATGTGGGTTCATACTTGTAGTTTAGACCACAAACACGCATTAAAAAATTATAAATCCAAAGGCTTTGAAATTTTCAAAGAAGAAGAAATTGATTTTGTAGCTTAGTTTATTTCAGGTACTTTAAAGGTTCCTTTTTTAAAGACGTCATTTTTAGCAACAATCCTTAGGGAGAAATTTATATTATTGTTGTATTGATCTTTAATCTCCCACCCTTTCAAATCTAGATTTTTTTTGTCAAAAAAAATTGTAATTTCGTTATCACCAAAATAAACAAGCTTAATTATTTGATCAGTTAACTCTAATTTCCCTGATTGTACTATTTCTAAAAGTTTATCCTTATACAAAATATTTAGGAATGGAGATTTTGAAATAGGATAATGGTAAGTTTTATTATACCTTTTCTGCGTTATTGCTAACCTCTTATTATTAATAACTAGTTCCTTTTTCTTGTCATCAAAGTAATTGCATTTTAATTTCCCCGGAAACTCTAAAAGACAACTACCTTTTTCTCTTTTTTCATTAATTAATTGATCAAATGTAAATTCTAAAGAGTTTAAGGTATTTAATTGAGCAACTATTTGATCTTTTTCATTAGCTAACAAATTCGTTGTTATAAATAGAAAAAATGAGATTAAAAATGTTTTTTTAAAGAACTTCACGTTTACCAACATGATTTGCTTTACTAACAATACCTTTTTCTTCCATCATATCAATAATTCTAGCAGCTCTATTATATCCGATTTGTAATTTTCTCTGTAAAAAACTTGTAGAAGCTTTTCCTTCTACTTGTATAATTTCTACGGCTTGATTAAATAATTCATCCTCATCACCTTCATTTCCAGGGGTTAATGAGCTTTCCGTTGTTTCTTGTGAAGTAATTTCCTCCATATAATCTGGTTCTCCCTGTGCTCTTAATGAGTTTGTAATTTTCTCAATTTCTTGTTCAGAAACATATGGACCGTGAATTCTAATTATTCTGTTTGCTGATGACATGAATAACATGTCTCCTTTACCAAGTAATTGTTCGGCACCCTGCTCCCCTAAAATGGTTCTACTATCAATTTTGGAACTTACTTGGAAAGATATTCTTGTAGGGAAATTTGCTTTTATTGTACCTGTTATTACATCAACACTTGGTCTTTGCGTAGCCATGATGATATGAATGCCCGCAGCTCTTGCCATTTGTGATAATTTTTGAATATAGTTTTCGATTTCTTTTCCAGCTACAAGCATTAAATCTGACATCTCGTCAACTACTACAACGATGTAAGGCATTTTAAGTTTGTGCTTAGAGTTATAGCCATCAATGTTTCTTACTCCTACCTTGCTCATTAATTTATATCTGCTGTTCATTTCTTTTACTGTCCAAGATAAAGCTGATGTAGCTTTTTTAGCATCAGTAATAACTGGAGTTAATAAATGAGGTATTCCTTCATAAGTAGATAGCTCTAACATTTTTGGATCAATTAAAATAAATTTACAAAGGTCTGGACTTAGTTTGTAAAGTAGAGAAACAATTATTGTATTAATGCAAACAGACTTTCCTGAACCAGTGGTACCTGCAATTAAAAGATGAGGCATTGATGTTAAATCACCAACAATTGGCATTCCCGAAATACTTTTACCTAGTGCTATTGGAAGTCTCACATCTTTCTTTTGAAATTTATCATAAGAAATTATTTCTCGTAGTGATACGCCCTCCCTTTCTTCGTTAGGAATTTCAATTCCAACAGTATTTTTTCCAGGAATGACGGAAACTCTTGTAGAAGTTGAACTAGTATTTCTTGCTAAATCCTCAGATAAATTAATTATTTTTGATACTTTTACACCAGGCGCTGGTTCAAATTCATAAAGGCTTACTACAGGACCATTATTTATTGTTTTAATTTTTCCGTCTATACCAAAGTCTAATAATATTTTTTCCATAAACTCAGCGCCAGGACGATTTTTATTTCCGTCAGAACTAAGTTTAGATAAATTTTTTTCTAAATAATTTATATCTGGTAATTTATATTTATTTTTTGTAGTGACTTGTTCTGTTTGAGAACTTGTGTCAGTATCAAATGAAAATGATTGCTGGGGCTTTTCTAATGTCTGTGGCCGGTCTTCAATATTAATTTTACTAAAATCTGGCTCAATATTTTCCACAGGCTTTCTTCTAAAAAGTGAAATAATTACTGAGAATACTTTTTTATAATTTATATCTGCTGAAAATGAAAAAAAAATAATAGTTAATAAAAGCAGTCCATAAATTGAATATGTATTATCAATCCACGGAGCCCAAGTATTAATAAAGTTATATGTTATTTTTCCAACGAAACCTGAATTGCCATTATCAATTAACCAAAAAGAATTATCGAATGTTAAATAGATAAAAACTGTTCCAACAGTTAAATATGCTACAACTAAAAATAGTTTTAAAATTATTCTTCTTAATTCTTTCTTTATTATTAAATCTAATCCCCAAAATAAAAAATTAAGTGATAATAAAAAGGAGGCTAAACCGAAACTTTGTAATAAAAAATCTGCAATGCTACTTCCATAAATCCCAAAAAAATTTTGGATCTCAAAACTTGTATCCCCATAAATGAATGAAGGATCTTCAGGAGAATATGTTGTAAAAGCTATTGCGAGTGCGACACTTGATAAAACTAGGATTAAACCTAGCAATTCAAAGGTTCGCTTTTTCAAAAAATTTGTTACACTATCCAAAAAGTTTGTATTCATTACGAATCGATTACGTACTTTTTACCATTTTTATGAAAGTGTTAAAAATTTTAATATGATAAAACAGAGAATATGCATTGTTGGAGACGGTCTTTCAGGCTTAATGACAGCTGTAATTTTATCTAAAGTATCAGGTGTAGAGGTAAATTTAATAGCTAAAAAAGGCATAAAAAACACTGATAAAAGGACCACTGCCATATCAGATACAAATTACAAGTTCATTAATCAAAATATTAAAAGTTTGGAACAAAAATTGTTCTGGCCTTCACAAAAAATTGACCTTTTTTACGAAACCTCTAAAGAAAATATAAATTTTTTAAATCTAAACGAAGCAAACTCCAATCTAATGTATGTTTTTGAAAATGATAAAATTAAAAGTGTATTATTGAAAGAAATTTTAAAAAATAGAATTAAATTAATCAGAAAAGATTTAAAAAACTTAGATGAATTAAAAAATTATGATTTGATTATCCTCTGTATAGGAGGACAATCTAATATTTATGATAACATAACAAAAATTAGATCTATCAAGAAAGATTATAAAGAAATAGCTATTACAGGATATGTAAAACATAATTTTAAGAAAATTAACACAAGCCAATTCTTTTTAAAAGAAGGCCCGTTAGCTATACTACCTTTTTCAAAAAATTATTTGTCTTTTGTTTGGAGTGTAAAAAAACATTTTTTCAAAAATAATCTAAAAAAAATTTCAACTTTAGTAAAAAACAAAATAGTTGAATTGTTGAAGAACAAACAAGATATTACTATTAGTAATATTCAGTCGTATCCTATTTCTCTTAGTTTAAGACGACAGTATCATCAAAAAAATATATTAATTCTTGGTGAAGGTCTGCATACTATACATCCAGTGGCCGGTCAGGGTTTTAATCTAGTTCTAAGGGATATAAAAAAATTAAAAGAGATTATAAAATATTACGTGGGATTAGGTATTTCTATTAAAAATAGCTATGCTCTAAATGATTTTTATAATAGTAGAAAACCTGAAAATACTATTATGAGTTTAGGTGTCGATGTTACTCATAGCTTCTTTAAACAAAATAAATATTTAGATCCCTTCAAAGAAATTATTGTAAAAAATATTAAGAACAACGAGACATTAAAAAAATTCAGTAAAATAATCTCTAATCGAGGTTTATCATTATAATTCAATGAACATTTACGCGTTATCTTCGGGTAGAGGTCCCTCTGGAATAGCTATCGTTAGAATATCAGGCAGTGAAACACTCAAGATTTGTCAAAATTTGATTAAGTCTAAAGATATAAAGCCGAACGAAGTTAATTTTTGTAAGTTCTATAACCCTAACAATGGTGATGTAATAGATCCGGAGGCTCTATTATTGTGGTTTCCCGGGCCAAATAGCTATACCGGAGAAGATCTAGCAGAGTTACAAATCCATGGAAGTAACGCAGTAATAAACGCTTTATTAAGAGTACTTTCCGAGCAAAAAAACTGCAGATTAGCTGAACCAGGTGAGTTCACTAAAATTGCATTTCAAAATGATAAAATCGATTTGTTAAAAGCAGAAAGTATAGGAGATCTAATCCATTCCGAGACGGAACTACAAAGACAACAAGCAGTTAAATTAGTTCAGGGCAATGTATCAAATTATTATAATGATTTGAGGGAAAAAATAATAAAATCCCTTGCTTTTATAGAAGCAAAAATTGATTTTGGAGAGGAAGATCTTCCAGAAAAAGTATTAAAAGATGCACACAAATCAATTAAAGAAATTCATTCAGAAATTACAAAAATAATTGAAGATAATAAAGTTGGAGAAAAAATTAGAGATGGTTTTAGGGTTTCAATTACAGGAGAAGTTAATGCAGGAAAATCATCATTATTAAATTTACTTTCAAAAAGAGAAGTAGCAATTGTATCAGATGAGGCTGGTACGACTAGAGATGTTATAGAGACCTATTTAAATTTGGATGGATACCCTGTAATTCTGGCTGATACTGCTGGTATAAGAGAAGCTAAAAATGAAGTTGAAAAAAAAGGTATTTCTTTAGCTTTAGGAAAATCAAAAGATGCAGATTTAAATATAATAGTCATTGATAATTCGTCAAAAAAAATTAACAAAGAAATACAGAATATGATCAATAAAGATACTATAATTTTTTTAAATAAATCAGATGTTTCAGATAAACAAAATCATAAATTTAATTTTGATACAGTTTTAGCTTCAGTAAAAAATAATAAAAATATCGACAAATTAATAGATTTGATTAAAGCTAAGTTAAGCAAAAAATTTACATCCAGTAATAGCGCTTTAATTACTAGAGAAAGGCACAGAGTTAAGCTCAATGATTGTTTAAAAGAAATTGATAAGTTTCTTAAAAAGGATCAAAACAAAGACCTCGAATTAGCAGCAGAAGACCTAAGAATGGCCACACGACATCTTGGTAGCATCGTCGGTAAGGTAGATGTGGAAGAAATACTTGGATCTATATTCAAAGACTTCTGTATCGGTAAATAAAATACTTCTTGTATTCTTAATCTAGAGGTTTACATTCACAGAATGACAAAACAAAGCTATGATGTAGTAGTTATAGGTGGAGGACACGCTGGATGTGAGGCAGCAGCAGCTTCTGCTAGAATGGGCGTAAATACTGCTCTTTTTACACATAAAATCGAGACTATAGGGGAAATGTCGTGCAATCCAGCTATAGGAGGACTTGGAAAAGGACATCTTGTAAGAGAAATCGATGCTTTAGATGGTGTGATGGGTGTCGTAGCTGATAAATCAGGTATTCAATTTAGATTATTAAATAGAAGTCGTGGTCCAGCAGTGCAAGGACCAAGAACCCAATCAGATAGAGCTCTTTACAAAGAGCACATGCAAAAGATTTTATTAAATTATGAAAATTTAGAAGTCGTAGCTGATCCAGTAGTAAAATTCTTATTTGATAACAACAAAGTAATAGGGTTCGTTTGTCAGAGCGGTAAAGAAATAAGAACTAAAGAACTGATACTTACTACGGGAACTTTTTTGAATGGTTTAATACATATAGGTGAAACACAGATACCAGCTGGTCGGTTTGATGAAAAACCATCTACCGGTTTAAGTGAACAACTAGCAAAATTCAATATGCAAATTGGAAGATTAAAAACCGGAACGCCACCTAGACTTGACGGCGATACAATTGACTATGATGACCTAGAAATGCAGCCTGCTGATGATGATCATTACTATTTTTCTTTCTTGACTAATAAGATCGACAATAAGCAGATCAAATGTGGGATGACTTATACTAATAATGATGTTCATAAAATTATTAGCGATAACATTTCACGAAGCGCTATGTATTCAGGAAACATAAAAGGAGTAGGGCCTAGGTATTGTCCATCTATAGAGGATAAAATTGTTAAGTTTAAAGAAAAAGAAAAACACCAAATATTCCTAGAACCAGAAGGATTAAAGGACAATACTATTTACCCAAATGGTATATCAACCTCACTTCCGGAGGAGATTCAGCTTAAAATATTGAGTAAAATCAAGGGTTTAGAGCATGTTGTGATGAAGAGAGCTGGATACGCAATTGAGTACGATTATGTGGATCCAAGGGAGTTAAAAGCAACATTAGAAACCAAAAAAATTAATTCTTTATTTCTCGCTGGACAAATTAATGGAACTACAGGTTATGAAGAAGCTGCATCACAAGGTCTGATAGCAGGAATTAATGCGGCTTTAAAAATTCAAAATCAACAGGAGTTTATTTTAGATCGATCAACTTCTTATATTGGTGTTATGATTGATGACCTCATTACTAAAGGAGTTACAGAACCTTATAGAATGTTTACATCTAGAGCCGAGTATAGATTAACTTTAAGAGCTGATAATGCGGATCAAAGACTAACTGATTTTGGGATCAATTTAAATTTAGTGAAGTCTGAAAGAAAAAAAATATTTGATGAAAAGAAAAAAAATATCTTGGCTCTTAATTCAATTCTAAAAAATAATTATCTATCACCTAATCAAGCTAAGAAATATGATATTAAAATTGCTATGGATGGAGTAAAAAGATCTTGTTTAGAGATTATGGGTCAGCGAAAAGTAAATATGGCAAAAATAAGGCAAGTGTTTCCTGATATTCCTAGTTTTCCAAGGTCTATTGAAAATCAAGTTGTAACAGACGCCCATTACATGGGTTACCTGGAAAGACAAGATAAAGATATAGAGTCTTTTAAGAAAGACGAGTCCGTTATCATACCTGAGGGTATAGATTATGAAAAACTCAGCGGTCTATCTAATGAGATTAAGAGTAAGCTGCTTCAAGTGAAGCCTAAAACACTTGGTCAAGCTATTCGTATTGATGGCGTTACGCCAGCAGCTATAATTATTCTTCTTTCACACATTAAAAAACTTAGATATAAAGCCACTGCTTGATGCAGCAGCTTGAAGTCATAAATATTCTTAAAAAGAGTCTTAATTTTAGTGATCATTCAATTGAAAAACTTAAAAAGTTCACAAATCTAGTTTTAAAGGAAAATCAAAATTATAACTTAATTTCTAAAAGCACAGAAAATCAAATTTGGCATAGACATATACTCGACTCTGCTCAATTGGTTAAGTTTATTGATTTTAACCTCAATTCCATGGCTGATCTTGGCACTGGCGCAGGATTTCCGGGTCTAGTAGTAGAAATATTCAATAAAAATAAGGCTTTTCACGTGAAATTATACGAAAAATCACCAGTAAAAAGAAGGTTCCTAACGAGTGTAATTAAGGAACTAAGTTTAAATGCAGAAGTTTTAGGAGATGTAAGAGATGAAGTTATAGATTCTGAGATTATAATCTGCAGGGCTTTTAAAAAATTAGATCAAATAATACAAGTTTCACGTGAAATCGCCCAAAAACCGCATAAATTAATGATTCTAAAGGGTCAAAATGCACAGGAAGAAATAAAAAATTCTTTTAAAACAAAAAAATACCCTTATAAATTAGAAAGCAGCATGACAAATAAAGATTCAAAAATAATTTTGATGGAGATTAACAAGTAAATGTCATCACCTACAACACTAGCAATCATAAATCAGAAAGGTGGCGTGGGAAAAACCACTACCGTAATAAATTTAGCTGCTTCACTGTCCATTATGGGTCAAAATAATTTAGTTATTGATTTGGATCCACAAGGCAATGCAACAACTGGGCTAGGTAAAAACAATAATGATGAAGAAAAAAATGTTTACAATCTTTTAATTAAAAAAAATAATATTGAAAATATAATTCAGAAAACTGATATTAAAAATCTAGATTTAATAGGTTCTCATGTAAATCTTTCCGGTCTTGAAGTAGAAACTGCTAATGACTCTAACAGAGCATTTGTACTGAAAGAAATTTTGAATTCAAAAAAAGAAGGTTTATTAAAAAAATACGATAATATTTTTATTGACTGTCCACCGTCTCTAAGCTTACTTACTATAATGGCATTAGTTGCCTCAGATGAATTGTTGGTGCCACTTCAAACAGAATTCTTTGCATTAGAGGGAATTACTCAACTTGTAAAAACAATAGATCGCATAAAAGAAAATCTAAATCCTAGTCTTAAGATCAGAGGTATATTACTGACAATGTTTGATAAAAGAAATAAACTTTCTTCTGAGGTTGACAGAGAGGCAAGAAATTATTTTAAGGATAAGGTATATCAGACTGTAATCCAAAGAAATGTACGTTTATCAGAAGCGCCCTCTCATGGATTACCTTGCGTAATATATGATAAAAACTGTGTTGGAAGCAAATCTTATTTTAAACTTGCTGAAGAATTTTTAAAAAAAAATCAAATTGAAAGTGCTGCATGAATTCTGGAAAAAAGAAAGGTTTAGGTAGAGGATTATCTGCATTATTTGGTGATACGCCTCCTAAAGAAAAATCATCTTTTATTAATCAAAATACTATGGCAGCTGTCGCAGATTTAACTCGAAACCCTTATCAACCTAGACAAAATTTTAAAGAGGAAAAACTTAATGAATTAGCCAGTTCTATAAAGAAAAACGGGATTATTCAGCCAATAGCTGTAAGACCTAGCAAATCTGATTCTGGAAAATATGAAATAGTAGCAGGTGAGAGAAGATGGTTAGCAGCTCAAAGGGCAGGCTTACATGAAATTCCAATTAGAATACTGGATTTATCTGATGTTGAGTCTCTAGAAGTGGCAATAGTTGAGAATATCCAGAGAGATGATCTTAACCCGATTGAGGAAGCTAAAGGATACAAAAGATTGAATGAGGAATTTAAATATGATCATGAAAGTATCTCAAAATTAATGTCAAAAAGCAGAAGTCACATAAGTAACACTTTAAGACTTTTAACTCTTCCTACTGATGTAGTGGCTATGTTAGAGGAGGGGACTTTAACCTCAGGCCAAGCTAGACCTTTAATCGGAATATCTAATGCCTCTTCAATTGCAGAGGAGATTGTTTCAAAAAATTATAGTGCTAGAAAAGTAGAATACATTGTACGAAATAAAAAGGGTGGAAAAATAGAAAAGACCATTGATGCTAATATTTTAAAAACTCAAGAAAGACTGGAAAAAGTTCTTGGGCTTAAGGTTAACATCACTAACAAGAAAAATAACTCAGGTAAGATTACAATTGAATACAAGGATTTAGACCAGTTTCAACTAGTTTCAGATCTTCTCACTAAGCATTAGCTAAATGGCAAATATCAACTATTAATTTTTTTAAGAGTAAATTTTTGTTTATTAAAGAATTAGTTTTGAAGTTCATTTCTAATTGATAAGTGTTCTTCTGTACTTGTCTTATTTTGTCAGGGTTCCATTTCAAGGCCTGCTTTATAAAGTTAGGTTTATCTTTCCAGAATATAGGTGGTTTTAAGCTATTCACAAAATTTTCGATGTTTACGTCTGTTTTACTTCTTATTTCGTACAACTTAGAAAATCTTTGATTTATAATGTTCAAATATAAAATATTCTTCTCACTTTCCAAGTAAGTTTCACTAAGTAGTTTATTTGTATTATTTTTGTTTCCCAACAAAGCTTCATCTTTCAAAATATTAAAATCATCGTTTACCTTTAAATTTAAAAGAATTTCTAATTTTTCAGTTTCAATTGTTTTTCTCTCAAAAAATATTTTAATTTTATCTAATTCATTTTTTAATTTTGCTCTATCCATTAAAACATTCTCAGCAATTAAATTGATATTGTGTGAGGTCAATCCTTGGTATCCTTTTAGTTCGCTGGTTATAATCTTTTTGATGCTTATTTCATTATCTTGATAACACGCTACTGCTACACATTTATCTGATTTTTCAAAAAAATTTCTAAGTTTAGATTTTTTATCCAACATTTCAGCAAAAACAAAAATTCTGTGGTTTTCTATAAGAGGAATAATTTCTTGCAAAAGGTGCAAAGACTTATCGCTAGCTTGATCAATTATTATAATTTTCCCTTTATCAAATAGGGAAATGTTACTTATTTCATTATATAGAAGGTCTTTGTTTTGCAGAATATCATCTTCGGATAATTTTATTATATCGAACTCTGTATTGTTTCTTTTAATTTTAGCCTTAAAATCATTTTTTAATCCTAAATTCTCTCCAAAAAATAAAAAAAAGTTTTGATCTATATTAAAATTTTGCTCTAAAATGTAGCTTTTATAAATCATTTAATGAAAAGACTAATTTATCTAAAATTTCATCTATTAATTCGCCTACCAATGAACTAACTAATTTTTTCTCGTTAGTTAATGTCTGAGAATATTGAGAAGCTACATCAAAGTCACCACTTTTGCTAAGACTGAAATTTATGAATTTATTGTTGCTAATTTTATTATATTTTACTTCTGTTGTTATTTTGACTTGATATTTTGTGATTTCGTTTTTAATGTTTCTTTCTTTTACAATTTTAGTTTTATTAGTCTTAAGCTCAAGCACTATTTTTTCTAAATTATTTTGGTCAGCATTTGCTAAAAGATTGTTTTTAATCTTGTAATTTATTCTTTTGTCGCCTTCGGTTTTTATGTCTATAATGTCGAAATTTACAGAGGACCTGTTCACTATTTCAAACCCGCAACCTGTAAAGAATAATAGTAAAAAAATACTAAATTTTAAACTTTTTATCATTTTATATTATATAATTAATAATCTTATTTTTTACAAAGATAGTTTTAACCACTTTTTTATTTTCTAAAAATTTCTTTGCTTTAGAAGAATTTTGAATTATAGAGTTTATTTCATTCTCTACTAAATCTTTTTTAATTGTTAGTATGTCTCTTGTTTTACCATTAATTTGAACTGCCATTTTAATTTCTTCCTTTAAATTTTTTTTATCTATTTCAGGCCATTTATTAATTGATTTGCAATCTAATAATTCTAAACATTCGTAAGCTAAGTGAGGTGTAAATGGTATCATTAATTTCATAATTTTTGTCAAATTATCTTTCAAAATCTTTTCACTCACATTAGTATCTAAATATTTTCTAAAAAAATTGTACATTTCGTAAAAATTAGCAATACAAACATTAAACCTAAAATTATTGATAGAAAGATCAATTTTATTAAGGAAGCTATTAACTCCCTGAATAATGTCTTTTTCATCCTGATTATTAGGTTTTTTCACTTTCCTATTAGCAACTAAATAATTTAAATTCCAAATTTTCTGCAAAAATTTGTTAGCAGACGAAACACCAATATCTGACCACTGTACATCTTTTTCGGGAGGGCTGTCCGAAAGCATAAACCATCTCACAGCATCAGCTCCGTACTGTTTAACCATAATCTCTGGATCGATTGTATTTTTTTTTGATTTCGACATGGATTCGGGGGGTCCCACAACGACACTACTTTTGTCAGATTTTTTTTTAGCTTTATTTAATCCTTCTTTCTCAATTTCCTCAGGATAAAGCCAATTACCATTTTGATCTTTGTAGGTTTCATGACAAACCATCCCTTGAGTAAAAAGATTTTGAAAAGGTTCAGAAATTTTAAACTCTTTATTACAATCTTTTAGAGCTTTAGTAAAAAAACGAGAATATAGAAGATGAAGAATTGCGTGTTCAATTCCGCCAATATATTGATCGACTGGCATCCAATAATTGATTTTTTTTTCATCAAAAGGTTTTTGTTTAAAATTTGGCGAACAAAATCTTAAAAAATACCACGACGAGTCCACAAAAGTGTCCAATGTGTCTGTTTCTCTCGTTGCTTTTTTCCCTGTAGATCTTTGGATTGTATTTTTCCAAGTAGGGTGGTATTCCAAGGGGTTACCGGGAGAATTAAGGTTTATATCCTCTGGAAGTTCTATTGGCAGTTCACTTTTATCAACTGGAACTATGCTACCATCTTCTAAATAGATTATTGGAATAGGACATCCCCAATATCTTTGTCTAGATATTCCCCAGTCTTTTAATCTAAATAAAGTTTTTCTTTTACCTATTCCCCTTTTCTCAATTTCTTCGATAATCTTTTCTTTAGCATTTTCTACATTTAAATTATTTAAAAATTCTGAGTTTATAATAACACCATCTCCAGTGTAAGCTTCTTTTAATTCTTCTTCTTGTTTATCAGATACAACTTTAATAACTTCAAGATTATATTTTTTTGCAAAATCAAAATCCCTTTGATCATGCGCAGGACACCCAAAGATTGCCCCATTGCCGTAATCCATCAAAACAAAATTTGCAAAAAATATTGGTATTTTTTTCTCTTTTATAAAAGGATGTTTTGCAAATAATTTAGTGTCAAATCCAATTTTTTCTGCGTTAGCTAAAGACTCTTCAGTGGTACCTGTTTTGTTGCATTCATTCTTAAATTCTTGAAATTCATTACTATTTATAAATTTCTTACTCAGGGGATGGTCAACAGATAAAGCAATAAATGTTGCCCCAAAAATTGTGTCTGGTCTAGTTGTAAAAATATTTATTTTGCTTGTCTCACTGCTTAATTCAAATTTTATTTCACATCCGAAAGATTTACCTATCCAGTTTTTTTGCATTAGTTTTACTTTTTCAGGCCATCCACCCAACTTTTCCAAATCACTTAATAAATTATTTGAAAATTTTGTAATATTAAAAAACCATTGAGATAATTTCTTTCTCTCTACGACTGCGTTAGACCTCCATCCTCTACCGTCGATAACTTGCTCATTCGCAAGTACAGTTTTTTCAACAGGATCCCAATTCACATAAGTTTCCTTCCTTGAGACTAAACCGTTATTATAAAAATCTATAAATAGCTCTTGCTGATGTTTGTAATAATTTTTATCACATGTAGCTATTTCCAGATCCCAGTCTATTGAAAGACCAAGTTGCTGTAATTGTTTTTTCATTACCTCTATATTTTTCTTTGTCCAATCTTTTGGATTTTCTTTATTTGATTTTGCAGCATTTTCTGCTGGAAGACCAAAAGCATCCCAGCCCATCGGATGTAAAACGTTATAATTATTCAAAAACTTATAACGTGCAATGACGTCTCCGATTGTGTAGTTCCTTACATGGCCCATATGAATTTTCCCTGAAGGATACGGGAACATTTCCAAACAATAAAATTTTTTGCTATCAGGACTATTGTTGTAAAGCTTTAAAGATTTAAATTTTTCCTGCCATTTCTTTTCAATAACTTGAAAATTCAATCTCTCCATAAAAATTTATTTTTTCTTCTTAGAGTCTAATTCAAGTTTAGCAGCTTTTTTAACAATGGTCGATATAAGTTCATCTCTTATTTTACTATTCTCAAGCAATTTAGTTTTACAGTTATCGTCTTTGTTACAAGTTTTTTTATGAATTATAATTTTAAGATTTTCTGCAGCTATTTCGTTAGATAAAAATCTTACAGTAATTTTTATAGACTCATTAAAATTATTTTCAGAGTACCAATCAGTGATTATCATTCCACCAGAATAATCTACAGTCGTTAAAGGTAAAAAATCTAAAGTTTCAAGAGAAGCTCTCCACATTGGATTGGCAGTACTAAATTCGTAATTAGTCCCTCTTTTTAATCCTCCTCCGATGTTAATGCCTCTACCCTCTTCGATATTTTTTCTAGCTCGCTCTGATGCCTTTGTAGGATTATCTCTAGCAGGACTGTATTTAACTCCACCGCAAGAGTTTAATATAAACATTGCGGACATGGCTAAAAATAAGAAAATTTTCATAATAATAATGCTATGCAATCAATAATCGTATAAAAACACAAATAAAATAAATTTTTCAATAAATTAAGGCTTTTCTAAGTGTTGTAAAAATATCACAATAACAAGAAAAAACCTCAAAATAAGTAAATTTTAAAGCAAAAATGGGCAAATTTATTAAATTGCTGGAGTTAATTTAATTTAAATTAATTTAAATAAAACAAAGGATAAATAATGAAAAACATAATGAAATATATGTTAGTTGCATTAACAACTTTATCTTTCTCTGTTGCGCAAGCTGGTGAATTATCAGTAACTGGTTCAGCAAAAGCTTCTTACGCGATCACTTCAAGTGACTCGGGTTCAGCTGCTTTACAACAAGGAAAAGGTCTTGGTGTTGCTAACGAATTTACATTATCAGCGTCAGGCGAGTTAGATAACGGTATGTCATGGAGCTATGCTACAGATATAGATGGTGCTACAGTGCAAGACGATGGTAAATTAACATTAACAACAGACATTGGTACATTTGGTATCTTTATATCTGAGGGTGGATTAGAAACAATAAACAAATCTTCTCAATCAGTTATTTCAAGACCATCTGATACATCGTATGGTGAAAACATGTTAGACAACTTTAACATTAGTGGAATGAATACACTTCAATACCACACTCCAGCGGACTTATTACCGTTTGGAATTTCAGCTAAAGTTGCTTACGCACCTGCTTCAGGTTCTGCTGCATCAATCAACAGCTACAAAGCTGGTGGTGCTGCTGTATCAGAAGGTTTCACAACAGCGACAAAAGTGGGTACGACAGCATCTCCATTTAGCCAAACAGCTCAAATGGGTAGATCTGCTACACACTACCAAGTAACTGCTTCTCCAATTGATGGTTTAACAGTTGGTGCTGACTACTTAGATTATTCTAATGTTGTTGGTGCTACTTTCCAATCTCCTGAGTCAGGAGCATACTACTTAACATATGCTTTTGGTCCAGCAACAATTGGTTACGCAAAAGGTTACTTAGCTACAGCTATCGGTGCTTCAGCAGACGTGCTTGAGTCAATTGAGTCTACTAAATACTCAATCTCAGCAAACGTAAGTGATGATTTATCAATTTCTTACGAGCACGAAGAGTCAAATCCTGACTTTACAACTGCTGGAACAGCAAACTACACTCTAGAGTCTACAGGTATACAAGCTGCATACACTATGGGTGGAATGACATTAGCTATTGCTATGAACGATCATTCAAATGCTAAATACCAAAATGCAGTTGACATAAAAGACACTGTATTTTCAGTAGCTATGGCGTTTTAATTAACGTTTAAGTTATTTTTAAAAAAGCCGGCTAATAATTTTAGCCGGCTTTTTTTTTATTTCCGACAAAAGCGCAATACCATTAGATCTAACAATTTTAAGTTTATTCAAATTATTAATATTTATTCCACCTAAAGGAACAATTTCATTGGCTATCTTTAAATTAATTACATAACTATTATATCTATTAATACCCAAATAGTTCATTTTTGGTTTATACGAAACTTTAAATAATTTTGAAAACAAGATGTATTCACAGCCCTGTTTTTTTTTTAAGTTTATATCTTTTATGTTATGAGCTGATCCAACTAAAAGGCAATTTTTCTTTCTGTAAGCTGCATTAAAGCTTTTATTATAAGCTGACAAATAAAAGCCGTCTGCTTTGAGAAGAGTTGCTAAAATTAAATTATTTGCTACCAAAAATGCTATATTTTTACACTTGCATTTTTTTCGAAAATATTTCAATTCATCTATTTTTTCAATATTTCTTTGATTTCGGTAAATTATTATAAATTTATTACGATTTTTAATGTTTTCTAATTCGATATCTTTGGTATTTTCAATATAAAGAAAGTATTTTCTTTTAAAAATAAACATATGAATAACATAATTGAAAGATTTGAAAAAATAAATTCGAATATTCAAAAACTTAATTCAGAAAAGAAAGTGAATATAATTGCTGTAAGCAAAACATTTTCTATAGATAAGATTAAACCTTTAATTGATTATGGACACAATCATTTTGGTGAAAATAAAGTCCAAGAAGCAGCTGGAAAGTGGACTTCTGTAAAGAGATTAAATCCAGGCATTAAATTACATATGGTTGGTAAACTACAAAGCAATAAGGCAAAAAATGCAGCTGATCTTTTTGATTATATTCATTCTTTAGATAATCAAAAATTAGCTGATATCTTTTCTAAGTATGAAAAAAATAATAGCAAAAAACTGAAATATTTTATTCAAGTAAATATAGGCAATGAAATTCAGAAATCTGGAATTCCAATTAATGAACTCGATGCCTTTTTTAATTACTGTTCTAAAGAAAGACACCTAAATATATTGGGATTAATGGTAATACCTCCCAATGATGAAAAAACTAGAAAGTATTTCGAGATTTCAAGAGATTTAAATTTGTCTCTTGGACTTAAAGATTTAAGTATGGGCATGTCATCAGACTACTTAGACGCAATAGAGTTTAATTCAACATTTGTAAGAATTGGAAGTTCGATATTTGGAAATAGAAACTAACTGATTTTAATTTTTGTGCGAGTTGTAAAAAATTTTAGAATTTTTTGTAATTCTATTTTTTTTACTGCAATACATCCTTTAGTAGGCCTTAAGTCGTTTTTCGCAACATGGATAAAAATAGCACTTCCTTTATTTTTGATTGTCGGATTCATGTTAAAGTTTAAAACTAGAATTATGTCATAAATATTGTCGGTTCTAAAAAGTTTTTCTGATTTATATTTAAAAGGAAACTTTACAGACTTATTATATTTGTTTGATTTGGGGTCATCGCACCAACCCATATCTTTTTTGATAGCTATTTTTTTAATTTTTGTAATTAAATTTTTAATTCTATCTTTCCGATAGTACACTTTCTTTATTTTAAATGTACCTTTTGGTGTTATTAAGTCTCCTTCTCTTTTTTTTTTACCAATTCCTCTTTTACCAACGGCACATTTTATCTTATAATCTTTTAAAACTAGATGATTTTTTTTGATTAATACATGCATAAACTTAATATTTTAATTTACGGCCCTGAAAGTTTTAAAACAACATTTAATGAACTTAAACCTTACTTAAAGTTTAACCTAACCTCAAACAAAAAAAAATTATCAAATACCCCTAGCGACCACGACGGAATAATCTGTTTTGACGAAAATTTAAGTAAAAATGAAATAGATGAAATTAGAGCAAAAAATTGTTTTAAGGTTTTAGCAACCTTAGAGCCTATTAATAATTATAAATTTTTTGATTATATTTTAAAACTCCCAACCTCTGTAAAAGAGTTCAACGATCTGATTGAGAATATTGTTGCAAAAGAAAAATTCAATAAAAATTCTTCCATCAAAATTAAATCGTATTTGTTAGATAAAAATGAAAAAAAGTTATCCCATAAAAATAAATTTGTTATTTTAACAGAAAAAGAAATTCAATTGCTTGAACTATTTTTAAAAAATTCAAAACCTATTTCTAAGAGTGAAATCCTTTCTTTAGTTTGGAAATATTCCTCTGACGCTGATACTCATACTGTCGAAACTCATATTTATAGATTAAGAAAAAAGATAAATAATATATTTATGGATGAAGAATTTATTTTAAATAGTAAAGACGGTTATCATCTATGAAAAAAAGAAATAAATTTGCATTAGAATTATTTACTAAAAAGTATCGAAAAAGGGTTGTTAAACCTAAAAAAGGAAAAGGAAGCTACAAAAGAAAAAAAACTAATCTAGGTTCTTTTTAAAAAATAATGTTAAGTACTTGATCAATTCAGCCTGGCACCTATTATTTGAATTACTTTCGATGACATTTCTGTTCCTTTTTCTAAACTTTCTCTTGTAGATCTATTGTTTATTAGACCGTGTAAAAAACCACCCGCGAATAAATCTCCTGCACCTGTTAAATCTTTTATTTGAAGATTTTTTTTGGCTGAGCACTCTACAACTTCATTTTTATTTATCGCAATTGCACCCTTCTCACCACGAGTAATAACAATTAATTTATTTACTTTTTTGGCAAAATTGATTACATCATCAAATCTTTTTCCATTAATAAGTGACATAATTTCTTGCTCATTTGCAAAAGTAATATCTAATTTATTTTTTACCAATTCTAGAAAATGTGACTTGTGTCTTTCTACACAAAATAGATCAGATAATGACATCGCAACTTTATTCGAATTATTAATTGCTTTTTCAAATGCTTTCTTAGGCTCGCCTTCGTCCCAAAGATATCCCTCTAAAAATAAAATTTCACTATTCTTTACTGCATTTTTATTAATATCGTTCTCGTTAATTCTACCTGCGGTGCCAAGAAAAGTTACCATGGTTCTTTCAGAGTCAGGTGTAATTAATATCAAACAAGTTCCAGTTGGAATTGCTTCTTTTTTCTTTGTATAAAGGTATTGCACATTTTCTTTTTTTAAGCCTTCTTCATATTTGATACCTAAATCATCGTCATTTACTTTACCAATAAAGCCAACTTTACTACCAAGTTGTGAGAGACATACCATTGAGTTTGCAACCGATCCACCCGAGATGGTTTCCTCTATTTTAAGAGTAGATAATAGTTTTTTAAATTCATTCTCATCCACTAGTTTCATTGTACTTTTTGTTAAGTTATTCTGATAAATAAATTTGTCATCAACTTTACAAATTACATCAACAATTGCATTACCAATTCCTAGGATTTTCATTTAAGCTTTTTTTGTTTTAATAGGTTTTGATCTATTGGGATAACAGCTTTTACAAATTTTACAAGTTATTCCATAACAATCTCGGGCCTTGCAATGTTCTCTTCCGTACCAAATTATTTGTAAATGAAGCTTGTTCCAATATTTTTTTGGAAAAATCTTTTTTAAATCTTCTTCTGTCTGAATAACACTTTTCCCATTTGTTAAACCCCATCTTTGAGCTAATCTATGAATATGTGTATCGACTGGAAAAGCAGGAAATCCAAAACCTTGAGACATGACCACGCTTGCAGTTTTGTGACCGACGCCAGGAAGCTGTTCCAACTCTTCGTAAGTTTTTGGAACTTTACCTTTGTATTTTTCAACTAATGTTTTTGATAAGTAAAATATACTTTTAGCTTTAATTCTAAATATTCCAATCTTTTTTATTAACCTCTCAATTTTCTTTCTGCCAAGTTTTACAAAATGATTTGGTTTATTATATTTTGGATAAATATCTTTTGTAACATTATTGACATTCACATCAGTACATTGAGCTGAAAGAAGAACTGAAAGCAGAAGTGTAAAAGTATTTTTATAATTTAAAGGTATAGGTACTTTAGGATATGTTTTATTTAATATCCTTAAAATAATTTTAGCTTTTTTTTTATTATTCACTTAAAATTAAGAAGGTCTCTCATAGAGTAAAGACCTACTTTTTTAGACATTAACCAAGCAGCTGCAGTTAAGGCACCTTCAGAATATAAAGCTCTATCAAAAGACTTATGATTAAGTTTTATAATTTCTTTTCCACTAAAAAATCTGACTTCATGTTCCCCAATTACTTCACCTTTACGAATTGAATTAAAATTTATTTTTTTTGAATAAGGGAAAGATTTTTTATTTAAATATTTTTTACCTATTAAATTATAAAAATTTTTATTCTTTCCGTTAGCAATTCCTTTTCCCAGCATTAAAGCTGTTCCAGAAGGGTAATCAATTTTATGTTTATGATGTACTTCATATATTTTACTCAAAAAATTATTACCTAAAGATTTTGATGCTATCTCTGTTAAATACATAAGTAAGTTTACCCCAAGGCTCATATTACCAGCTTTAAGTATTGGAATTTTTCTTGAGAAATCTTTAATTAACATTTCCTGTCTTTTTGTAAAACCTGTAGTACCAATGACTACTCTTTTCTTCTGTTTTGCAGCTATTTTTAGAATTTCTAACGTACATTTTGGCACGGTAAAATCTATAATTACATTTGTTTTTTTAAAAGCTGCATGTGAGTTTATTTCAGGTCTAATTCCAGAAATTTTTTTATTTATCTTTCTATTTTCAGTTAGAGATACGAGTTTAAAAATTTTATTTTTATTTGTAGATTTAATGAGTTGCTTACCCATTCTACCCATACAACCTGTTATAGTTAAATTGATTTTTTTCATTATCTAATCAAATAAATAACTACAATAATTATTAGTACAATTATAGTCCAGATAGATAAATTGTTTAAAAATTGCTTTAGCTTGTTATTGGTGGATAAAAAACCAGGTAAGATTAAAGCAAGAACCGCAATTAGAAATATTGCGGACATTATTTGATCAGTTTCCATTTAGTTTAAGTTTTTTTCCAGAATTTCCTAGCTTTCTCAAAAAAGTTTTTAATTATTGGGTCGGGTTTATTAGCTTCAATTTCATTAAATTCCTCTAAAATTTCTTTTTGTCTTTTGGAAAGTGAAGTAGGTATTTGGGTAACTATTCTTATGTAAAGATCACCAAACAGATTTCTTCTAAGGATGGGCATACCTTTTCCTTTTAATCTAAACTGTTTTCCATGTTGAGTTCCTGAAGGAATTTTAATTTTAGATTTACCTCCGTCAATTGAAGGCACTTCTACCGAAGTTCCTAATGTTGCGTCTGAGAAGCTTATAGGTAATTCATAATATAAATTTTCCTCAGACCTTTTAAAAATATTATGATTATCTATAGATATAAATAAATATAAATCTCCGTTTGAACCACCTTTTGATCCTGCTTCACCCTTTCCGGAAAGCCTTATTCTAGTGCCGTCATCAACTCCTTTTGGAATTTTAACTGTTACATTTTCGTTGGCTTGCATTTTTCCATTACCACTACAACTGTTACAAGGTGTACTAATCATCTCACCGTAACCGCTACATTGAGGACAAGTTTGTTGAACAGTAAAAAAACCTTGATTTGTTCTTACCTTTCCTCTTCCAGAGCAGTAATCACATCTTATTGGTTTAGAGCCTTTTGCCGCTCCACTTCCTGAGCAAGACTTACAAGTTTTGTAGGTAGTATATCGTACGTTTTTTTCAGTTCCTTTATAAGCATCCTCCAAACTTATGCTTACATCATACCTTAAATCATTACCTCTGTTGCTTGTTCTCCTTGAAGTACCTCCACCAAAGTCGCTAAAGAAATCTTCGAAGATATCTGAGAATGATGAATTATCAAAACCTCCAAAACCTTGAAAGCCACCACCTCCACCACCTCCTTCAAATGCTGCATGACCAAATTGATCATAGTTTGCTTTTCTTTTATCGTCTGAAAGAATGTGATACGCTTCACTCGCCTCCTTAAATTTCTCTTCAGAAGCTTTATCTCCTTTATTTTTGTCTGGATGGTATTTTAGTGCTAATTTTCTGTAAGCTTTTTTGATATCGTCTTTCGAAGCTCCTCTCGGAATACCTAAGACATCATAACAATCTCTTTTAGCCACAGGACGTCTCCTTATTTTCTATCTTAGGCGCTTTTTTCTTTATCTTCTTTTACGTCTTCAAAATCTGCGTCAACTACATTATCTTTTTCACCAGGCTTTGTATCTTTTGGCCCTCCAGCACCTTTGTCTTTATCATCAGGTTTCTGTTGGCTTTTGTATACAGCTTCTCCTAGTTTCATAGAAGCTTGAATTAAACTCTGAGTCTTTTTCTTTATATCCTCAATATCCGTTCCTTCTAAAGATTTTTTAAGATCAGCTATGCCTATTTCAATAGCTTTCTTCTCTTCAGCTGAAACTTTATCTCCATGATCTTTTAAACTCTTTTCTGTAGAAAAAACTAAACTATCTGCTTGGTTCCTTGCATCTACAGTTTCTCTCTTCTTTTTATCTGCTTCTTTATTAGCTTCAGCATCTTTTACCATCTTCTGAATTTCATCTTCCGATAAACCCCCTGACGCTTGGATTTGTATTTTTTGCTCTTTTCCTGTCCCTTTATCTTTCGCTGAAACGCTAACTATTCCATTAGCATCAATATCAAATGTCACTTCAATTTGTGGCGTACCTCTTGGCGCTGGAGGAATACCAACCAGTTCAAAATTACCTAAAATTTTGTTATCTGCAGCCATCTCTCTCTCACCTTGTAAGACTCTTATAGAAACTGCAGGTTGATTATCTTCTGCTGTTGAAAAAACCTGACTTTTTTTTGTTGGAATAGTAGTATTTTTTTCAATTAATTTAGTTGATACTCCCCCAAGAGTTTCAATACCCAGTGATAAAGGAGTAACATCTAAAAGCAATACGTCTTTAACATCTCCTTGAAGTACACCACCTTGAATAGCTGCACCCATCGCAACGACTTCATCGGGGTTAACGCTTTTATTTGGTTCTTTTCCAAAGAAATTCTTAACTGTTTCGATTATTTTAGGCATTCTTGTCATTCCACCAACAAGCACTACTTCATTAATCTCTGCGGCCGAGAAACCAGAGTCTTTTAAGGCTGTTTTGCAAGGCTCTAAAGTTCTGTCAACTAAGTTTTGTACTAGAGCCTCAAGTTTAGCCCTTGTAAATTTTAGATTTAAATGTTTAGGTCCAGATTTATCCGCAGTAATAAATGGTAGATTAATCTCTGTTTGAGCTGCAGATGAAAGTTCAATTTTAGCTTTTTCTGCAGCCTCTTTTAATCTTTGAAGAGCTAATTTGTCAGTTTTTAAGTCAATACCATTATCTTTTTTAAATTCAGTTGCAAGATACTCTACAATAGAGTCGTCAAAATCTTCACCACCTAAAAAGGTATCTCCATTTGTTGATTTAACTTCAAATACTCCATCGCCTATCTCCAAAATAGAAATATCAAATGTACCACCACCTAAATCATAAACTGCGATTTTCTTGCCCCCTTTTTTATCTAGACCGTAAGCAAGTGATGCTGCAGTAGGTTCATTAATAATTCTTAAGACTTCTAAACCAGCAATTTTTCCTGCATCTTTGGTTGCTTGTCTTTGGGAGTCATTGAAGTAAGCCGGTACAGTGATCACAGCTTTTGTTACAGCTTGACCTAAATATTTTTCAGCTGTTTCTTTCATTTTTTGTAAAACAAAAGCTGAGATCTGAGCTGGTGAATATTTTTTGCCTTTTCCTTCAACCCAAGCATCACCATTATCTGATTTAACTATTTTGTATGGAACTTTCGAAATATCTTTTTGAACAGAAGGGCCATCAAATTTTCTTCCTATTAGTCTTTTTACTGCGAAGATTGTATCTCCTGCATTAGTTACAGCTTGTCTTTTTGCTGGTTGGCCAACTAATTTTTCTTCATTATCTAAAAAAGCGACAACAGAAGGTGTTGTTCTTGCACCTTCAACATTTTCTAAAACTTTGGCCTGTGTCCCATCCATTATGGCTACACAAGAGTTTGTTGTTCCTAAATCAATTCCAATTACTTTACTCATCGTTTTTCCTTTTGTAATTTTTATATGGGGATTTTTTTTTCATCTACAAGCTTATTTTCCCCTTTTTTCCGCTTTTTTTTCCTCATTTTTAGTACTTTTTTTCTTAGCAACCCCAACTAATGCTGGTCTCAACAATCTTTCACCCAACATATAGCCAGGCTGAATTTCTTGAACAATAGAACCAACTTCTGACATATCATCCTCTATTTCAGCCATCGCCTGGTGAATATTAGGATCGAATTTTTTACCTTTAGCTTCAATTTTTGTAATTTTATTTTTTTCAAATATCGAAATTAAGTCTTTTTCAATTACTGATATATTTTCAAGAAATTTATCCAAATCTTTGTTAGATTTTAAAATTTCGTCATTTTTAATCGCACTTTTAGCTCTTTGCAAATTGTCAAGAATTGCCAGACTTTCTCTTGCAAAGTTAAATGAACCAAATTCAAATGCATCTTTTATTTCCTTTTCAAATCTTCTCCTTTGATTCTCAATTTCTGCAAGTGATCTAAGGAGTTTATCCTCAGTATCCTTCAACTTTTGGTCTATTGTTAATTCTTCTACTTTTTCAGTTGAAGTGTCTTGATCCTTCTTTTTAACTTCCTCAATACTTTTTTTTTTATCTTCTGACATCTTATTGCTATATAGTAAATATTTACAAAATTACTAGGTAGGAATGAGAAAAATATTAATTGGCACGCATAATAAAGGAAAATTCAAGGAAATAGCTTACTTGATTTCAAAGAAATACAGAAAGATCTCACCAAAAAAACTTAATTTACCAAGTCCTAAAGAAACCGGAAAAACTTTTTTATCAAACTCTAAATTAAAGGCTAAATTCTTCTCTAAATTTGTCACTTATTCAGTTTTATCTGATGACTCTGGAATTTGTATAAAAGCACTTAATAACAAACCTGGTATTTACTCTGCAAGATGGGCAAAAAAACATGGAAGCTTTTTAAAAGCTATGAGATTTATCTTAAAAAAATTAAAAAATAAAAAAAATAGAGGAGCCACCTTCGTTTGTTCTCTTACTTTTAAAGATCCTTCAGGAAAAATTATTTCAGCGGTTGGCAAATTACATGGAAATATATCAAATAAAATACTTGGAAAAAAAGGGTTTGGTTACGATCCAATTTTCATTCCAAAAAACTATCAGCAAACTTTTGGTGAAATGTTAAAAAAAAAAAAAATTAAAATAGATCATAGATACTTAGCTTTTAAAAAATTAAAAAAAATAGTTAAAACTTTATAAATTTGTTTTTATCTGTTTTATAAATATCTAATTCTTGAATAACTTTCCGATCTTTAAAACTAAAAGTTCCTATTTTACCTTTTATTTTGTTTTTAAACATAAAGTCATTTATAGAATTAATTTTATCATTTGTTTTCCAAGCGTAATAAATAAGGCCTAAGGCATCGTAAGTAAGAATTGTTATTTCATTTGGATATGTGCCAAATTTTTTAAAATAGTTTTCATTATATTTTTTAAACTCTTTATAATCAATGGATGGATAGTAAAGGTTTTTAATTGTATTTTCATAAAAAATACTTTCATCAAACCACTGATTTATAGTAGTAAATAAAATTTCGTTTTGATTTACATCTGTGTAAACAAGAGATGTTAAAACGCTTTTTAAATTATTTCCAAAGTCTATTATAATTAAAGAATCAAAATTTACTCCACCTAACGTATAAAGTTGCTCTAACTTTTCAAGCTGTTTGATTGATTGTGCATCCTCTTTATCTTCGAACATTTTTTTCCTTAACTCTAAATTTTTCTTTCTTTGAGAGTAATTGGTTAAAATTTCAATTTCTCCCGTGAGCACTTCAGGATTGGAACTATACTTAAATATTTTTGCATTTTGAAAATCCATTTTTTTTAAATTTTCTTCAATTAGTGGAGCGTAGTCATTATTAGGAAACATTATTACAGTTTTACGTTTTTTTTGTTTTTTTATAAATTTTTTTAAAGCAATTAATTGGGATTCTAAACTTATACCGATGCTTATAATGTTGTTTGTAAATTTAGGGTCAATGTTTGATGGTGAGATAAAAACCATTTCATTATATTTTTTTAACTCTCTAAAATTATTTTTGCTTATTGGTCCAATAATAATTTTTATATCTTGAGATTTTAAATCTTCTATTGACTCAATTAATTTCTTATCATCGTTAAAACCAGAATCTTTAGGAACAATAAAAACTTTCTCGTCATTTATTTCATCAAGTGCTAACTGAAGAGAATACAAAATTGAATTACCTAATTCTTTATATTCTCCAGATAATGGTGCTAGTAGCCCGATTTTCAAAATTTGATTATGCTCGTTAGCAAAAAGATTAGTATTAAAAAAAAATATTATGTAAGATAAAAGTATTGTAATTTTTTTTTTCATATAATGAATTTATCAACTAATAGTTTATATATTGTTTCAACACCCATTGGAAACCTTGATGATATAACTCTTAGAGCATTATCAGTACTTAAAAATTCAGACATAATTATTTGTGAAGATACCCGTAGATCATTAAAATTGTTAAATTATTTTAATATTAAAAAAAAGTTGGTTTCTTATCACAAATTTAATGAGCAAAAACAAATTTCATACATTATTGAATACATCAATCAGGGCAAAATTTTGTCTTTAATCTCAGACGCAGGCACACCTTTGCTCTCTGATCCTGGCCTTTTACTTTTAAAAAAGTGCATTGATAAAAAAATTAACATTATCCCTGTTCCGGGTGTTTCTTCAGTAACTACAGCTATGAGCATATCTGGTTTTAAAGATCAGTTTTTATTTTATGGATTTTTACCTAAAACTGAGAAAGAAACTGATAAAGTTCTATCAGAACTGTCACATTATAATTTTGCACAAATATTTTTTGTACCAGCAGTTAAAATAAATTTTTATCTTAAAAAAATTAAAACTTTTTTTAGCGGAAGAAGATTAATTGTCTGTAGAGAATTAACTAAAATGTATGAAACTTTTTATAGGGATGATGTTGATAAGTTCTCTTTATTTAAGTCCCCTATTAAAGGAGAACTAACATTAGTAGTTTCTGAGATAGATAAAAAAAAGGCTATTTCCATTGATAAAAAAAAAATTATTAACAAAGCAAAAAAATTTCTAAAAAAATATAGTTTAAGAGATACTGTAGAATTGATTTTAGAGACAGAAAATATTAATAAAAAAGAAGTTTATCAATTATGTTTAAATTTGAAGAATGAAAAAAGTAATTAGTATTTTTTTAATTTTAATTTTAGTTTCATGCAGCAAAGTGGGAAGATTTGGAACAGGAGTAGATGTCACTTTTGATCCAAGAACAATTGGAATGTACATCGATGATAAAATTATGGAAAAAAATCTTTCAGCTAGGCTTATTTTAGCAGATAAAAAATATTTTTTGTCAATTCAATCAGAGGTATTAGATGGAAGGATTTTTCTCTCAGGTAAAGTCGATCAGCCAGAGGAAAAAATTAAAATAACAAAGATGGCATGGGAAACCAAAGGCGTCCGCTCTGTTAAAAATGCGATAACAATTAAAGGTCAAACTAATTTTAAAAGCACCGCAAAAGATATAATGATCACAAGTCAGCTTAGATCTGCATTAATTTTTAACAAAAAAACTAAATCTCGAAATTATACATTAGAGACCATCAATAGAAATATCTATATATTTGGTATTGCAATGGATAAAGAGGAAAAAAAGGAAGTATTAAATGAAGCTAACAAAATTTACGATGTAAATAATATTTTTCCATCTATCTATTTAGTTACCGAACTGAGTAGAAATAAAATTTAATTAGAATAATCAATAACATCAGATGAATAAGCAGCTATGGAAGCCAAGTTTAGAATCTCTGAAGTACTAGCTCTCAGAGGGGCGACTTCAATAGGAGAACCCAAACCTATTAAAAGTGGGCCGATTAATTTTCCACCACCGAATACTTTCATTAGTTTTGTTGAGATTGCAGCACTATGAAGTGCCGGCATAATTAAAATATTAGCGTTACCAACTATTTTTGAAAAAGGATAAATTTCTCTATAAATTGGGTTCAATGCAACATCTGGCTGCATTTCACCATCAAAGTCAAAGTCTACTTTTTCACTCTTTAAAAGTTCTATAGCATCTCTGACATGCTTAGTATTTTTAGAAATTGGTTTTCCAAAAGTTGAGTGAGATAGAAAAGCAACCTTTGGGTCGAAACCAAACAATCTTGCAACTCGGACACATGATTTTGAAACTTTTACTAATCTAGTAGGAGAAGGAAAATCTTGTACGTTTGTGTCAGCAACTAGAATAGTTTTTCCTTTTAGAGTAATCATAGTCATTCCAAAAATTTCTTCACCTGGTCTTGGATCTGTTACTCTTTTTAGCTTTTCTATAGATGCTGCATAATGTCGAATATTACCAGTAACCATGGCATCCGCATCATTACATGCAATCATAGATGCTCCCCAAGCTATTCTGTCATTACGAACTAATCTATCAACATCTCTTTCAAGCTGCCCTTCCCTTTGAAGTCTTTTATATAAATGTTTGACATATTTTTCTCTTTTTTCTTTATCTGTTGAATTAACAATCTTAATTTTATAATTTTCATCTAAACCTATATTTTTTAGCTGCTCTTTAATTCTTTTTTCAGTTCCTATCAAAATTGGTGTACCTAATTTATTTTTTCCAAATTCTATTGCTGCTTTAAGCATATTTTCATCTTCACCCTCAGCAAAAATAACCCGCTTAGGATTTTTTCTTACCTTTGCATTAATCCCTTGCATCAATGACATAGTAGGGTCAAGTCTATTAGTAAGTTGATCTTTATAAACTTCTAAATCAACTATATTCTTTCGAGCAACTCCACTCTTCATTGCTGCTTGGGCCACAGCTGAGGGAATAACACTAATTAATCTTGGATCAAAAGTAGATGGAATAATGTAATCTTTTCCATACCTCGGTCTATCACCTCCATAAGCTGAAACTACTTCATCGGGGACACTCTCACGTGCTAAAAGTGCAATTGCTTTAGCAGCGGCAACCTTCATATCTTCGTTTATTTCTTTGGCTCTAACATCGAGTGCGCCTCTAAAAATATATGGAAACCCAATTAAATTATTTACTTGATTTGGATAGTCAGATCTTCCTGTAGCAATTATTGCATCTGACCTTACCTCTTGAATTAATTCGGGTTTAATTTCGGGGTCAGGATTTGCGCAGGCAAATATAATTGGATTTTTAGCCATTGACTTAACCATTTCTTTAGAAACGACATCTTTTGCAGATAAACCTAAAAAAACATCTGCATTTTTCATTGCCTGATCTAGTGTTCTATGTCTGGTTTCAATTGCATGAGTTGATTTAAATTGATCAATATTTTTTCTCCCTTTATAAATAACTCCCTTGCTATCGCACATAATAATATTTTCATTTTTTACCCCTGAGCTTTTGAATAAATTTGAACAAGCTTGAGCGGAGGCACCAGCTCCATTTATTACAACTTTTACTTTATCAATTTTTTTTTTTGAAATATCTAGGGCATTAATTAGTGCAGCTGTTGTAATAATAGCAGTACCGTGTTGATCATCGTGAAATATTGGAATATCTAAAAGTTCTTTTAACTTTTGTTCTATTATAAAACAATCAGGCGCGGCTATATCTTCTAAGTTTATTCCCCCAAATGTTCCACCAATATTTTTTATTGTTTCGATAATTGAGTCAGGGTTGTTGTTATTTATTTCAATATCAATCGAGTCAATATCAGCAAATCTTTTAAATAATACAGACTTACCCTCCATTACTGGTTTTGAAGCTAGTGATCCTAAATTCCCCAACCCTAAAATTGCTGATCCATTACTTATTACAGCTACTAAATTTCCTTTACTAGTGTAGTCATAAGCTAAATCTGGATTTTTAGCGATTTCTTTAACTGGAGCAGCAACTCCTGGTGAATACGCTAAGGAAAGATCTCTTTTTGTAGTTAAAGGTTTACTCGAATTAATCTCAATTTTGCCTGACTTCCCTTTTATATGAAAATCAAGTGCCTCTTTATCGGAATAATGATCAATTTCTGTTTTCTTTGGCATTTATTTTTAAGAGTATGTAATATAAAGAAATTTAATTCACTATAAATTTATGGCTTAATTTAGATCTCTATGAACTTACTCTCCTCAGCTTCCATATTTAGTTTTTTTACAATAATTAGCAGGATTCTAGGCTATTTAAGAGACATATTAATTGCAATTTTTTTAGGAGCTTCAATTTTTGCTGATGCCTTTTTTGTTGCCTTTAGATTACCTAATACTTTTAGACGACTTTTTGCAGAAGGCACTTTCAATGCCGCGTTCATACCTAGTTATACCTCCGCTCAATTAAAAAGTCATAAAGAAGGGAAAAAATTCGCTGATGATGTTTTAAGTTTACTTTTATTAATTCTACTTTTCATAGTCACACTTGTTGAAATATTTACTCCTTATTTAGTTTATTTAATTGCCCCAGGATTTGTAGACAATAATATAAAGTTCAATCTAGCAGTAGAGCTTACTAGAATTACTTTCCCTTTTTTATTGTTCGTGAGTTTATCTTCATTTTTTTCAGGCATTTTAAATTCAAACAATAAATTTGCAGCTGCAGCAGCAGCACCAATAATTTTAAATATAATTTTAATAATTAGTATTTTAATTTCATACTTCCAAAGCTTAAATATTGCTAAATATCTCTCCTTTGGTGTTACTTTTGCAGGAGTTGTGCAATTAATATTCTTAATTTTTTTCACTTATAAGTTCTATAAACCTAATTTTAAACTAAGTTTTAAAATGAGCAGTAAAGTAAAATTTTTTTTTAAAAAACTGTTACCCAGTATTTTTTCATCTGGCGTTACGCAAATTAATATTTTAGTGGGCACAATAATTGCTTCGTTTCAGTCTGGGGCAGTTTCTTACTTGTACTATGCAGATAGAGTATATCAAATAAATTTAGCTGTTGCAGGAATAGCTGTTGGAACTGTTTCATTACCAGTGCTTTCAAAAGCATTTCAATCGAAAAATAACTCCAAAATTACGAACATACAGAATAAGTCTTTACAATTATCTTTACTTTTGTCGGTTCCAGCCAGTCTTGGATTAATAATTGCTTCAAAAGAAATAGTTAGTGCACTGTTTGGCTACGGATCTTTCACAAGTAAAGATGTTGAAATGACCTCGGACGCATTGATGTTTTTTGGATATGGAGTAATTGCATTTGCTTTAGTGAAAATTTTAGCTAATTTTTTCTTTGCAAGAGATAATACTATGACACCGTTTTACATTTCTTCAATTATTGTTTTTTTAAACGTAATAATAAGTATAAGTTTTTTTAATAAAATAGGATTTTTAATTATTCCCATTGCATCCTCCATTTCAACTTGGATAGGTGTATTAATATTTTTATATTTATTAGTGAAAAATAATCATTTATTTCTGCAAAAAAAATTGTTTGATAATGTTTTTAAAATTATCATTTCATCCTTATTTATGGCTTCAGTGCTTTTTTATGTTTTAAATGAATATTCTAGCTATCTTGAGTATACATACTCATTAAAATCAGTTTATTTATTAGTTATTGTAGGTTTCGCGGGAACTGTTTATTTGTTATCTTGTTATGTTTTTGGATTATTGAAAATAAAAAACTATAAAACAAATTAAATGAGTAAAAAAAAAATAGTATTTTCTGGAGTTCAACCTACCGGTAATTTACATTTAGGTAATTATCTTGGAGCTCTAAAAAATTTTGTTTCACTTCAAAAAGAAATGGAATGCATTTACTGTGTCGTAGATTTGCATGCTATTACAACCTTTCAAAAGCCTAATGAATTAAAAAATAATGTTTTAGAAACTGTTGCTAGTTTTATAGCCACTGGTTTAGATCCTAGTAAAAGTATAATATTTAATCAATCATCAGTTCCAGGTCATACAGAATTAGCTTGGATTTTAAATTGTGTTTCAAGAATTGGCTGGTTAAATAGGATGACACAGTTTAAGGATAAAGCCGGATCAGACAAAGAAAAAGCAAGTGTTGGATTATATATTTACCCTAATCTAATGGCAGCTGACATTTTACTTTATAAAGCAACTCATGTTCCAGTTGGAGCAGACCAAAAACAACATTTAGAACTTTCACGAGATATTGCGCAAAAATTCAACAACGATTTTAATTGTAAAGAATTTTTTCCGATACCTGATCCATTAATTCCAAAAAATATATCAAGAGTAATGAGTTTAAGAGATGGTACAAAAAAAATGAGCAAATCTGAAGAATCAGATTTTTCAAGAATTAATTTGAAAGATAATGCAGATGAAATATTAAAAAAAATTAAAAAAGCTAAATCTGACTCCGAGCCTATTCCCGATAACTTAAGTAATTTAAAAAAAAAACCAGAGGCTTTAAATTTAGTAAATATTTATGCCGAAATGACTAAAAAAAGTTTAGATTCTGTACTTAATGAAGTAGCTGGCAAGGAGTATTCATTTTTAAAAACAAAGTTATCAGATGTTTTAATTAGTGAGATAGCGCCAGTAGGTAAAAAAATTAAAAAACTTTTAGATGATAAAGCACATTTGATGCAAATTTTGGAAAAAGGTAAAGAAAAAGCCAATATTATTGCTGAGGAAAACCTTAAAAATATACGTGAAAAAGTGGGATTGATATAATATAAATTTCTCATGATACAAACTGAAACTACACCTAATCCTAATTCACTTAAATTTCTTTCGGAGAAAGTTATTTCAGCTATTGGAACTGAAGAGTTTCAAAGAGAGAAGTCTAAAGATTTAAAAAATAAGTTTGTTAAAGAACTTTTAGAGTTTAAAGGTGTCGAGTTAGTTCTTTTATCAAAGAACTTTTTATCTGTTAAAAAAACTGATGATGTTTCCTGGAATGAATTAAAACCAATGGTTATTTCCCATTTAAATCACTATTTTGAAAAAAATGACACGCCAATTTTAAAAGAAAATACGAAATCTAATATTAACAAAGAAGAAAATGACGAAATAGTTAAAAAAATAATTGATGTTTTGGATACTAAAATTAGGCCAGCAGTAGCTAGAGACGGAGGTGACATAAAGTTTAAATCTTTTGAAGATGGAGTTGTGAAAGTTGAGTTACAAGGAAGCTGTTCTGGTTGCCCAAGTTCTCTTATGACTTTAAAACAAGGAGTTCAAAATCTTTTAAAACATTATGTTAAAGAGGTTAACTCTGTAGAAGCAAATTAAATTATGAAAAAAAAATTAAGTTACAGAGATAAACTATTAGAGTTAGCTTACATCTATAATGTAAAAGAGGTACAAGACTATACTAAAAATAGAAAAAATTTAACAACTGGTCAAATAGAATTAATTTTAAAAAAAAATAAGATCATTATTCCGAAAGAGTTTAAAACAAGTTTTTTTAAAGAAAATTTTGTTAAACCTGTAACAAGATTAAAATCAAATATCATAAATTACAAAGAAGAAAAAATTAAAGATAAGAATAGACTTTTTAGAAGAGTCGAAAACTATAAGTATGATACATCTAGAAAATTTAATCACGGTTTAAACAATTTGTGGAAGGGCGCTGGATCTGCCGGAATAAACTTTTTAAATGTTTTACCAAAATTAGGAATCACAGTTAAAAACTTTTTTGGCAATCTTTTCACTGATGTATTTAATTCAATTTATAATCAACAAATTGATCAAAAGAGTGCAAGAAATGTAATTGTAGGCTTCTTTGTAATTATTGGAGTCACTACTGCAATTTATTCCGGTTTTAACGCTTATAAAAATTACGATTTTTCAAGCAAAAAAATAGAAACTAAAAAATCGGAACCAAAAATAAAAAAAGAAGCTAAAAAACCGGAACCAAAAATAAAAAAAGAAGCTAAAAAACCCGAGCTTAAAGTTAAAAGAAATAATGTTGCGGAAGTAATTTTGCCTGATTTAAATCTAAAGACAGAGACAGTTATTCAATTGTTTAAAGATGTAGATTACGATCTAAGAACTGTGAGAAATGAAAAATTAGTAAAACCTATTTACTTTACTCAGTTTCCAAGAGATCTAGATAACTTACAAAGCGTGCAACTTAAAAAAGAAACATTTATTAAAATTGTTCTGCCTTTAATAGTTGCTGAAAATGAAAAAATACTAGACGATAGAGAAAAACTTAAAACACTAATAGAGAAAAAATTTACAACTGATGCAGAAAAACAATGGTTGAGACAAAAGCTTTTAGAATACAAGGTTAAAAAAAGTGATCTTGGAAAACTGATGTTAAGAATGGACATGATACCTGTTTCAATAGCGCTTGCGCAAGCAGCAAAAGAAAGTGGATGGGGAACTTCTAGGTTCGCTTTAGAGGGTAACGCAATTTTTGGACAATGGACTTGGGATGGACAAGGAATAGCTCCGTTAAATAGAGATGGGGATAAAAATCATAAAATTTTAAAATTCCCAATTTTACGCGCTTCAGTAAAAGCTTATAAAAATAATCTAAACACACATAAGAGCTACATCAAATTTAGGGAAAAAAGAGATCAGTTAAGAAAAAAAAATAAAAGCATTAGCGGTTTAGCACTAACAAATACTTTAAAAAATTATGCTCAAACGGGATCTGAATATACGAAAATTCTTAACCAAATAATAACTCAAAATAGACTATCAGACTTTGAGCCAGTAAGATTAGTAAATTCTGTTAGACAAATAGAATTGAAGTCTTAATTTATCTCTCGCTAATAACGTATTGAACCCCAAGCCATCTCCAAAAGCCGTCACTTTCTTTCAAAGAACAATTAATTCTACCGCGCTCACCCACAAATTTTTCAGTAATTGTAATTTCTAGAGTATTGTCATTGACAAAAACTATTTCAGAGTTTCTCCATTTATTTCCCTCGTTTGAGAAACAATTAATTTGTTTAAGATTTTTTATATTATTTTGAAATTGTATGATTACATTTGGTGGGTTTTTTACTTGTAGTAGGTACCTATCTTCAGGTGAAATACTTTTGTACTTTAACGGAAGAGTTTTCATTAAAGTATTAAATCTGTTGATTTCTCCATATTTTTCGTTGATTGGAAACCTGGGTAACTCCCATAAATCTTTTGTTTCATCTATCACACCGGAGTGCTGCCCAAAGGCATACAAAAAACCCAAATCCTTTATAATTTTTTTAAACTCTGAACTATATTCTCCAAAGGGATAAGAAAAAAAATCAGAATTTTTTCCTAATTTTTTTTCAAAAATTTCAATTGATGTTATAATATCTTTTTTTATAAAATCAGGATTTTCCTCAACAAGGTATTCATGAGAATGGCTATGATTTCCTATTTCTACATTTTTAGATTTATGAAGTTCAAGAATTTGATCCCAATTCATGTAATTAAAAGAGCCAACTTCTCTTGTATTTACAAACAAAATAAAAGGGATTTCTTTTTTTTTTAAAATTGGCCAAGCATTTTGATAAAAGGATAATAGTCCATCATCGACTGTTAACAAAATTTTTCTATCTTTTTTATTTTCACTGAGACTTCTCTTAAAATCTTTTGGGTGAATAAATTTGATGCCCTCGCTTTCAATAATATCCAATTGTTTTTTAAAAACATCCATCTGTATGTTTGTTGAGGGATATTTGTTTTCATTAAATCTATGATACATTATCGAAATTAAACCAAAATCATCGAAACTATATTTTTTTTCAGCAAACAACTTTGATTGATTGGTTTGAAAAGATATAATAAATAATGTTATGATTAGTAACTTTCTAATAATAAATTGCATTGGTAAGGATGATAAATTAGGTTTAAGAATAAATAAAGATTTTTTTATCCATACTATTGATAAAAAAAAAGAAATTAATAAACACCTTGTTTCAGAAATTTTTGACTTTCTAAATAGACATAAAGTAAAACCTAATGAAAGCTTTAGTGTGATTGTGAATCAAGGGCCTGGAAGTTTTTCTGGAGTTAGAATTGCTTTAGCGATTGCAAAAGGGTTAGAAATCTCAAAAAAGGTGAAAATATTTGGTTTTAGGAATACTGATTTAAAGCAATTTGACCAAGAAAATGTAGAAAAACTATTGAATGAAAAATTAATTGAAAAAAAATTGATTAAAGCCATCTATTTAAGTTAGATTAAGGTATGAGCATTATAGAGGAAAAATGTAAACAAAAAGGAGTGAGACTTACCGATCAGAGAAAGGTAATAGCTAAAATCTTATCAGAGTCTAAAGAAATTTATGGATCTAAAGATCATCCAGATGTAGATGAACTACACAAAAGAGTTTCAGCTCTTGATGATAAAATTAGTATCGCAACTGTTTATAGAACTGTAAAACTTTTCGAAGAGGCAGGAATTTTAGTTAAACATGATTTCAAAGCAGGTAAAGCTCGTTATGAAATAAATGATGATCACAATCATTTAATTGATATTAATAGCGGTGAGATAGTTGAATTTGTAGATAAAGATATAGAAGAACTTCAAAAAAAAATTGCAAAAAAATTGGGATATAACTTAGTAGATCATAAACTTGAATTATACGGATCAAAAATTAAAAAATAAATTGGAAAAAAAAATCTTCATAAAAACTTTCGGTTGTCAAATGAATGAGTATGATAGTAATCGAATATATGATTTAGTAAAAAAAATTAATTATAAAAAAACAAATATTTCAGAAGATGCAGATTGCTATATTTTAAATACTTGTCATATAAGAGAAAAAGCAACAGATAAAGTTTATCACGATATAGGTAGAATTAAAAAAAGTTTCAAAAATAAAAAAAAACCAATTGTGCTAATCACCGGATGCGTTGCACAAGCTGAAGGAGAAATTATATTGAATAAAGAAAAATATATTGATGCTGTTATTGGTCCTCAATCTTATCATCAATTAAACGAGACAATACTTAAAATTGAAAAATCTTCTAACAAATTAAACGAAACAAATTTTGAAGTAATAGATAAGTTTAATAAATTAAATCAACTTAAAAATTCAAATGATAAGATTTCATCATTTTTAACCATACAAGAAGGCTGTGATAAATTTTGTAAATTTTGTGTAGTTCCATATACAAGAGGACCTGAGCATTCAAGATCAATTGATGAACTGTTATTGGAGTGCAATAATTTAGTTGATAATGGAGCGAGAGAGATTACTCTGCTGGGGCAAAATGTAAATGATTTTAAGTATAAAGAAAAAAAACTTTCCGATTTGATTAAGGAGATTTCTAAAATAAAAAATCTGAAGAGAATAAGGTATACCACTTCGCATCCTAACGATTTTACTGATGATTTAATAGAGGCACATGGTTCTGTCGAAAAGTTAATGCCCATGATTCATTTACCAGTTCAAAGTGGATCTAATAAAACTTTAAAAAACATGAACAGAAAACATTCGGTAGAGGACTATTTAAAAATAATAGAAAGACTAAAAAAAATTAATCCATTAATTGAGTTCTCAAGTGATTTTATAATTGGCTATCCAGGTGAAACAAACGAGGATTTTAATGATACACTAAAACTTTTAGAAGATGTAAAGTTTATAAATTCATATTCTTTTATTTTTAGTCCTCGAGTTGGTACACCTGCAGCAAAAATGAAACTGGTTGAAAGCACAATTGCAAAAGAAAGGCTATTAACGTTTCAAAAAAAAGCTGCGGAAATAAAACTAAGTTATAGAAAAACTCTTATTAATAATTATTCAACAGTTTTATTTGAAAATAAAATAAAAACAAATAAAAATTATTTTGGTAAAGATAAATTTTCAAATCCAGTTTTAATAGATACAAATGAAGATTTAAAAGGAAAAATAAGAAAAGTCAAAATCACAGATGTAAATCATAACACTCTATTTGGTGAAATAAATGAAAAGGAAAAAAAAACTGAATTCGCAGCTTAAACATGTCTGAGATAAGTAAACTTGATCAAAATCTGATTATAAAAAAAATTGACAGTGAAACTGTAAATATCCAAATAAATGATAATCAAATGTTAATGTCAATTGTGGGACAATTTGATCAAAACCTTAAAGAGCTTGCAAAATTAACAAGAACAAATGTTTTTTTTAGAGGAAATTCAATAACTTGCAAAGGAAAAAAAGATAAGATTGACATTTTTTGTGATGCCCTAAAGTTTTTAGTTGAAAAATATTTTTTAACAAAAATTATAGAAAATGAGGATATACTCTTTTCAGTGAAAAAGAATATTGAAATAGAACAGTCAAATGTAAAATCTTTTAAACAACTAATAAAAACACCAAGAAAGTCTGTCATCGCAAGATCGGAGAAACAG
>CACPPH010000001.1 GCA_902635795.1 uncultured Pelagibacteraceae bacterium | reverse complement strand
CACGGACATGGACATAAAGAAAAAAAACACGATGATCATGGTCATAAAAAAGCAAAACATGATGATCACGGACATGACAAACATGCTCACGGAGAACACGATCCACATGTTTGGTTAGATCCTATGAATGCTAAAGTAATTATTAAAGAAATCGAAAATCAATTAGTTAAATTAGATCCAGATAACAGCTCAAAGTATAAAACTAATTCAAAAAAAGCTCAGTCTGAATTAGATAATTTAACAAAAAATATCAAAAGAGATCTTAAAGAAAATCTTAGGTTTGTGGTTTTCCATGATGCTTATCAATATTTTGAAAATAGATTTGGTATTAAAGTTCTTGGAGCTTTAACAGTAAATCCAGACGTTTTGCCAGGAGCAGAACAATTGTCTGAAATTAGAGAGGTTATAGAGCATGAAAAAGTAAATTGTCTTTTTTCAGAACCTCAATTCAATCCGGCAATTATAAAATCAATAGCGAAAGACACTAAAATTAAAACTGGTGTTTTAGATCCTCTTGGTGCGACTTTAGATAAAGGTAAAGGCATGTACTCTGAACTTTTACAGAGTATGTACGCTTCATTTAAAGGATGTTAGGAAATTTATCTTTCAATAACTAAAGTATCTTTAGAGCCACCGCCTTGAGAACTATTAACGATTGTGCTTCCTTTTTTCAAAGCAACTCTAGTTAGCCCGCCTGTTGTCACCCAAGATTTTTTACCAGTTAATACAAATGGTCTTAAATCTAAATGTCTAGGTTCAATTCCCTCTTCAGAAATTGTGGGATTAGTAGATAAAATTTCTAATGGTTGTGCAATATAATCGCAAGGTTTAGCTTTAATTTTATCTATCATATTTTCTCTTTCTTCTTTTGAAGCTTTAGGACCAATTAATATTCCATTACCACCTGATCCATTGGTAGGTTTTACAACTAATTTAGAGATATTTTCGATAACATGATCTTTATGGATTTTTTTTCTACATAAAAATGTTTTTACTTGTTTTAGTTTTGGTTCTTCGTTTAAATAAAACTTAATCATCTTATCAACGTAAGAATAGATAGCTTTATCATCTGCTATTCCTGTTCCAGGTGCATTTACAATACCAACATTACCTTTACGCCAACATTTAAATAAACCGGGTACTCCAAGCAAAGAATGTTTATAAAAAACTTTTGGATCTAAGAAGTTGTCGTCTATTCTTCTATAAATACAATCAACTTTCATAGGACCTGTTACAGTTTTCATATAAACAAAATCTTTTTCAACGAATAAATCTTTCCCCTCTACAAGCGCTATACCCATTTGTTCAGCTAAAAATCTATGTTCGAAATAAGCTGAGTTATATCTTCCTGGAGTTAACACACACATGTGTGGGTTTCTTGTTTTTCGAGGGACACATTCAAGCATACAGTGATATAATTTGTTTGGATATTGATGAACTGAAGAAACTTTATATTTTGTAAATAATTCAGGAAAGACATCTCGCATTACCATTCGATTTTCAAGCATGTAAGAAACTCCTGATGGAACACGTAAGTTATCTTCTAGAACCATGAACTCACCATTGATATTTCTTATTAAATCAATTCCTGAAATGTTTGACCAGGCTTTATATTTTGGTGAAAAACCATAGCACTCTCTTAAATAAAATGGAGAATTAAAAACTAAATCTTCAGGAATAATATTGTCTTTAAAAATTTTTCTGTCGTTGTAAACATCGTCTATAAAAAGGTTAAGAGCTTTTACCCTTTGAAGTAGTCCTTTTGAAACCTTAGCCCAATCTTTTTTTAGAATAATTCTAGGAATAATATCTAAAGGCCACTTTTTTTCTTGGAGTTTTTTTCCTGATGAATAAACTCGAAAATTAATTCCCCTAGCATTTATTGTACTTGCGCAGTTCTTTTCAATTTCATTTAACTTCTTGATGCCATGTCTCTCTAAAATGTGAGAGATAATAACAGCTTGCCTACGCAACTTATGGTCAGAGTTTAAGTACTCGTCATAAGTTTTTTTAGAATCGTATTTTTTCCACAAATTAACCATTTAATAATTCTTAATAGTTTATTGGCTTTATCAAATGCACAAATTCGATAATAGCTATGATAATTAAGAATTGAATATTTACTGTTTTTTAAATAAGAATTCACCATGACATATTGTATAGGTATTAAGACCAATGAAGGTGTTGTCTTGGCATCTGACTCTAGAACAAACGCTGGTTTAGATAATGTAAACATTTATTCTAAAATGCTTACTTATGATGTAGGTGACAGAACAGTTGTGATTGTTACTTCAGGAAATTTAGCAACATCTCAGGCCGTTTTTAAGTCCATTGAAAAGGATATTAAAGAAAATTCTGTTTTAAATCTTAATAAATGTAAAGATTTTGAGCAAATAGCTTCATATGTTGGGAAACTTACGATTAAACATTCATCTCCGGACGGAGTAAATACGGATAGTTTAGTTTTAGGAGCTACTTTTATTATAGGAGGACAAATAAAAGGTCAGGATTTAGAATTGTATCTCGTTTATCCTCAAGGAAATTACATAAGACCTGCAGATAGTAAGCCATATTTAGTAATTGGCGAAGTAAAGTACGGCAAACCAATACTCGACAGAGTAATAACTCCAAATGTATCTATTGGCGATGCATCAAGATGTGCGTTGATCTCTATGGACTCCACACTAAAAAGTGATTTAACAGTTGGTCCACCCATAGATATAGCTGTTTATAAGAAAGATCAAAAAAAATTATCTTATCTCAAATGTTTGAATACATCTGATGATGATTATAAAAGAATTTGCAATCAGTGGTCTGATAAAGTTTTACAAGTTTTTGATACTTTTCCTAAATTCGATTGGGAATAATTTTCTTAGGTAATTATTTCTGCAAATCTATTTTCTATTAAATTTAACTTAAGATTATTTTTATTGGTGAAATCGTTAATTGCTTTTTCTACTTCTGCAATATAACTTTCTTTACCATAATCATCACATAGAATAACTTTCTTCTGATCTTTCATGCCTCCAAATAAAATCATGAGATCATTAGTTACAGTTTCGTAACTATGTCCGCCATCAAGGAATACGAAATCGATTTTTTGTAAATCTATTTCTTTTAAAACCTTATTTGTATCACCAGCGATTAACTTTACGTTTTGGCTATATTCCTGCAGAAGTTTTTGAACACTTTCAATTGAATTTAAATTTTCTTTCAGAATATAATTATAATAAATATTTTTTAACGGATTAGAAAATTTTTGGTCTTTTAAAAAATTAGGTTTAATCTCATCTCTTTTATCTTTTTGATCGATACCAAATAAATCTATACCTGTGTAAGAAAAGTTATTTCCATTAGATTTATGTAAAAAATCGCATATATTTTTTGCAGTTACGCCGCAAAAAACACCTATCTCTAAAACATTTTTTGGATTGTAATTTGAAAGTCTTTCAAGAAAAATGCTCCCCCATTTTCCTTTTAAGCCAGATTTTCTCCAATAACTTTTATATTTCAACTGCAAATATTAAGCAAAAACTTCGCCCCATGTTCCTTGTGTCGAAGCTTTAGAATATTCTGTGGCTCTTCCTTCAAAAAAGTTCATGTGCTCTACTCCATTAAGCATTGTATCTAACCATGTTAAAGGGTTTTTCTTAACGTCATATATTGGCTCTAGACCTAGTTGCTCCAATCTTCTGTTACCAATAAATCTGATGTACTGTTTAACTTCATCAGCTGTTAAACCCTGCATTGGGCCCATTTGAAAAGCAAGATCTATAAATGCATCTTCATGGTGAACAATTGTTTTGCAAGCTTCATAGATTTCATTTTTTAATTTATCATTCCAAATTTGCGGTTCTTCTTTAATAAAATCTCTAAAAAGTCTAATCATAGAGTTACAGTGCAAAGTTTCATCTCTAACTGACCAGGTTACTATTTGCCCCATTCCTTTCATCTTATTAAATCTTGGAAAGTTTAATAAAATTGCAAAACTTGCAAATAATTGTAAGCCCTCAGTGAAAGCTGAAAACACTGCCATTGTCATTGCGATGTTATGTTTAGATTTAACATCAAAGCCTTGCATATAATCGTACTTATCCTTCATTTCTTTGTACTGTAAGAAAGCTGAGTACTCTGTCTCTGGCATACCAATTGTGTCTAATAGATGAGAATAAGCAGCGATATGAACTGTTTCCATTGCTGCAAAGGCTGTCATCATCATTAAAACTTCTGTAGGTTTAAACACTGTTGTGTAGTGTCTTAAGTAACAGTTGTTTACTTCAACATCTGCTTGGGTAAAAAACCTAAATATGTGAGTTAAAAGATTTTTTTCTTCTACTGAAAGATTTTTTTGCCAATCTCTTACGTCGTCTCCTAATGGCACTTCTTCTGGTAACCAATGAATTCGTTGTTGAGTTAACCAGGCATCATAACACCATGGATATCTAAAGGGTTTGTAAACTGGGTTTTCTACTAATAAACCCATTTTATTAGGCTGAATAATTGTTGGTTTAGTTTTTTCTGCTACTGACATGATAAACACTCCTCATAGTTATTGCTTTCATTATTTGATTCTTGTTTTCCAGAGTAAACATTTTTTGTCACATCTGTTGAAGATCCATTGTTTACATTTTCAGCTCTCTGGATTGATTTGGATCTACAGTAATAAAGGCTCTTCAAACCTTTTTTCCACGCTTGAAAATGAATATCGTGAAGTTCTTTTTTATGTATATCTGCTGGCACGAAAATATTTACTGATTGTGCTTGTGATATGTGAGGCGTTCTATCTGCGCCTAACTCAACGATCCATCTTTGATCGATTTCAAAAGCAGTTTTAAAAGTATCTTTTTCATTTGCAGTTAAAAAATTTAAATGAGATACAGATCCTTGGTTTGTAGTAATGCTTGACCAAACTTCATCTGTATCCTTTTTGTATTTTTGAAGTATCTTTTTTAAGTATTTATTTCTTACATTAAAAGATCCTGAAAGCGTTTTATGAGTATAACTATTTGCAGCAATAGGTTCTATTCCTGGTGAAGAACCGCCACAAATGATCGATATAGAGGCTGTTGGGGCTATTGCGGTTTTATTTGAAAATCTCTCCTTCATTCCGTACTCTGCTGCGTCAGGACATGATCCTCTTTCGTCAGCTAAGGTCTTTGAAGCTTCATCAACTTTTTCTTGAATGTTTTGGAATATTTTTTTATTCCAAACTTTACTCATTACTGATCCAAAAGGAATATTTTTTTGTTGGAAGTATGAATGTAATCCCATAACTCCAAGACCAACACTTCTCTCTCGCATTGCCGAATATTTTGCGTGAGCAAATTCATCAGGGGCTCTATTAATAAAATCAGTCATAACGTTATCTAAAAATCTCATTACGTCTTCTACAAATTGAGGATCATCTTTCCATTGATCGTAGGTGTCTAGGTTTAATGACGATAAACAACAAACAGCTGTTCTTTGATTTCCTTCATTGTCAACTCCAGTTGGTAATGTAATTTCACTGCAAAGATTAGATGTTTTAACTTTTAACCCAGCAAGTTTGTGATGTTGTGGAATTTGTCTATTGACTGTATCAATATAAACAATGTAAGGCTCACCTGTTTCAATTCTTGCAGTCAATAATCTTATCCATAAATTTCTTGCTGGTATAGTCTGTTGAACAGATCCATCATAAGGACTTCTCAATGCCCATTGACCGCCTGTTTCTACTGCTCTCATAAATTCATCAGTTACTAAAACTCCATGATGTAAATTTAATGATCTTCTATTAACATCTCCGCCAGTTGGTCTTCTCATTTCAATAAACTCCTCAATTTCAGGATGATCAATTTGTAAATAACAAGCAGCCGAACCTCTTCTTAAGGAACCTTGGCTGATTGCTAAAGTTAAAGAGTCCATCACTTTAATGAAAGGAATTATTCCAGAAGTTTTTCCAACTTTTCCAATCTTTTCTCCAATAGACCTTAAATTTCCCCAATAACTTCCGATACCGCCACCTCTGGCTGCAAGCCAAACATTTTCTTCCCAAAGATTTGTAATACCTTCTAAGCTATCGCTAGCTTCGTTTAAGAAACATGAAATTGGCAGTCCTCTTTCTGTACCGCCATTAGACAAAACAGGTGTAGCAGGCATAAACCATAAATTGCTTATGTAATTATAAATTCTTTGTGCATGTAAATTATCGTCAGCGTAAACACTTGCAACTCTAGCAAATAAATCTTGAAAACTTTCGCTCTGACCTAAATACCTATCTGTTAATGTGGCTTTTCCAAAATCAGTTAAATTTTCATCTCTCGACCTATCAATCTTGATAGTGATACCCTTCTCGTTTTGAAATAATTCAGTCTCTCCAGATAAAGAAAAAAGATCAGGTTTTTTAGGTCCGTTATTCTTTAGTTCGTTTTGGTTTTTTTGGCTTATTGAGCCGACAGCTTTCTCTATTGCCAATGACACACTTTTATTCATAATTTCCTTGTTTTTACTCGATTTGTTAACAAAACAACTATATGTTGTGTTACAGATATGTTAATATACTATATAACATCGAAATCAATAGAACATTATAAGAACATTTGATTAATTTTGCAAGTGGAAAGTTTTGTTAATAAACATTTAATAACAAATGCCTATATTCTCTAGTATTTATTACTAATGAAAATCAACCCGAATGGTTTTAGAGAGTACGACGCAAGGTGGATCTTTGAAAAAGAGATCGATATTGAGGGAATCACTAATCTAGGCAAAGGCCTCGGAACTCAAATCATTCAAAACACTAAAATAAACAATCCTAGAGTGACAGTTGGTCATGATTATAGATCTTACAGCGAGAAAATTAAAAAAGCTTTAACTGAAGGTTTGATTTCAACTGGATGTAATGTTGAAGATGTAGGTTTGTCTCTTTCACCAATGGTTTATTTTGCTCAGTTTAATTTAAACTCAGACGCAATAGCTATGGTAACTGCCAGTCATAATGAAAACGGTTGGACAGGTGTGAAAATGGGTATTCAAAAAGGTTTAACACATGCGCCTGAAGAAATGGCAAACTTAAAAGATATTACTTTAAATAAAAAATTTTTAAATGGAGATGGGTCATTAAAAAAAATTGATGATTTTAAAAATGTATATATTCAAGATTTGATTACAAAAAATAAGATAAATAAAAAAATAAAAGCCGTTGTTGCTTGTGGAAACGGGACGGCAGGAATATTTGCACCAGAAATTTTAAAAGGTATTGGATGCGAAGTTATAGAGTTAGATTGTAATTTAGATTGGTCCTTTCCTAAATATAACCCAAATCCTGAAGATCTTGAAATGCTCCATGCTATAGCTAAAGCTGTAAAAGATAATAAAGCTGATATTGGATTTGGTTTTGATGGAGACGGAGATCGGTGTGGAGTAATAGATGAACAAGGAAATGAAATATTCTCGGATAAAATCGGGTTATTAATTGCAAGAAATCTTTCAAGTAAACATAAAAATTCAAAATTTATCGTTGACGTTAAATCAACTGGGCTGTTTAAAAATGATAAAATCTTAAAAGAAAATGGATGTGAAACCATATATTGGAAAACTGGACATTCACACATTAAAAGGAAAGTTAATAAGGAAAAAGCATTAGCAGGTTTTGAAAAGAGCGGTCATTTTTTCTTTAATCAACCTTTGGGCTATGGATATGATGATGGTATTAATTCAGCAATACAAGTTTGCCACCTTATCAGGGACCAAAACAGAAAAATGAGTGAAATTATTAAATCATTGCCCGTAACTTATCAAACCCCAACGATGGCTCCTTATTGTAAAGATGAGGAAAAATATAAGGTAGTTGAACAAATGGTAAATGAGATAAAGACATTAAAAGATGAAGGCTTAAAAATTGATAATCAAAATATTGTTGAAGTATTGACGGTTAATGGTGTTAGATTTTCTCTAGAAGATGGGTCCTGGGGTTTAATAAGAGCTTCTTCGAATAAACCATCCTTAGTAGTTGTTACAGAAAGCACAACTTCTGAAAAAAGAAAGGAAAAGATTTTTTATTTTATAGATAATCTACTTCAAAAAACTGGTAAAATTGGAGAATACGACCAAAAAATTTAAAAAAAAAATAAAGATTAGTTAGTATCAAAAAAATTAGTCCACGATAGATTTTTATGTCCAAAATCAAAATTATTTGGATGAATAATTTCACATAAAATTTCGATGGACTCTACTAAACGTGGTCCAGGTCTATTAAAATATTGATTTCCATCAGCAATATAAAAATTTTTATTCTTGAAAGCTCTAAGATTTTTCCATTTATTATTGCATTTAACTAACGTATCGACGTCGTTTTTTGTTTGTTTTAAATTAAAACCACAAGGAATAAAAATAATGAAATCAGGATCGCTTTCAATAATATTTTCAAATTTTATCCAATGAGAATCTGATCCCTTTTTTCCTAAAATATCTTTACCGCCAGCAATTTCTATCATTTCAGGTATCCAATTACCCGCAGCCATCAAAGGTTCAGACCACTCTATACAGAGAATTTTAGGTTTGTTTAATTTTGATGATTTGATCTTAACGTTATGTATTCTTTTTTTTAATCCATTTATAAGCTCATTTGATTTGGAAGACTCAATTTTTAAATTTTTTGCAACTCTTTCCAAATCATCAAAAACTTCTTTAAGGGTATTAGGTTGTAAAGAGATAATTTTTGTTTTTAGCCCTAAGTGTTTCTTAGTGATATTTTCTACATGCGAAAAACTGACTGCACATACTTCACAATGAGCTTGGGTAACTATAAAATCTGGGTCAAGATTTTTTAGTTTTTCTACATTTACTTTATAAACTGAAAGGGACTTTTCTAAAATAGCCTCAATCTGTTGATGAATTTCTTTACTTGTACCATCAACCCTTATCTTAGGCTCAGTGAGTTTTACAATATTAGATAAATCTTTAGGGTAATCACATTCATGAGATTTTCCAATAATTTCTTTTTTTTTTCCAAAAAAAGCTACAATTTCTGTAGCGCTAGGTATAAGTGTTACAATTTTCATCTTTATAATTAAATTTTAAAATACTCATATAAAAATCTTGTTCCAATAACCACTAAAAATAATCCAAAATATTTAGTCATTCTCATTTTGTTAACTCTATGACTGGCTTTTGCTCCTAGTCTTGCCATGAATGCAGTGATAGGAAAAAAAACTAAAAAGGCTGGAATATTCAAAAACCCAATGCTCAAAGGTAAATCAGCTTCTAGATATGAGCCAGAAATTAAAAAACCTCCTGCACCAAATAAAGCAATAATAAACCCAATTGCAGCAGCGCTACCAATGGCTTTATTTATTGGATAACCAAAAAATTTTAAAATTGGAACGTTCATCACGGCTCCACCAATACCCATTGGTGCAGAAATAAAGCCACTAACTATTCCTGAAATTGCTTTCGAAAATAATCCTATTTTGATTTCTATATTTGTTTCTTTTTCTTTTAAAAACAGTAAGTAAAACGCAAGAATATATACAATAATTGTAAAAAAAAGTATCAAAGGTTTTGTTTCTAAGCTTGCAGCGAAAATTGTTCCCAATATCACTCCGGTAGCAACAAAAAAACCAAAACCTTTTACAATATTAAAATCTACAGCTTTATGCTGATGGTGAGTTAATACAGAAACAGTTGAAGTGGGTATGATAATTCCAAAAGAAGTTCCTACTGCTAAGTGCATAACGTAAGCTGTTTCTATCCCAGAAAAGCTAAATATATAAAATAAAATAGGGACTGTAACTAACCCTCCCCCAATACCAAACAATCCAGCAGCAAAACCTGCTGGTATTGCTGTAGCAACCATTATTAAAACTAAATAAATTATTTCTGATTGAGAAAGGATGTCCAAAACTATCTCTCTAAAGAAACAGGATTAGTTTTTCTAACTTGATCCATAATATGATTTACTTTTTGTAAATCCGCGTCTCTTACACACATATTTTTAGATAAGTATTGCTTCCAAGTTTTTGAACCATTTTGTCCATGAAACAATCCTACCGTATGTCTCATTATATGATTTAATTGTACACCTTTTGAAGTTTGCTCTTGAATATAAGGAATAAGATTTTCCATTACCTCTGTTCTTGTTGGTACATTATCATTTTTAAAAATTTCTCTTTCAATATCTGCTAAAAAATAAGGTGAGTGATAAATAGCTCTGCCGATCATCACACCATCTACTTTTAATAAATGATTTTTAATTTCATCTGTTGTTTTTACTCCTCCATTTATTATTATTTCATCCTTTTTAAAATGATCTTTTAACTTATAAACAAAATCATATTTCAAAGGTGGAATATTTAAATTTTCTTTTGGAGTAAGTTTTTTGAGTAAAGCTTTTCTTGCATGAATAATGAATTTTTTTGAACCAGCATCTTTAGTTGTTTGAATGAAAGATTTTAAAAACTCAAAATTTTCAACATCGTTGTAACCAATTCTAGTTTTTATTGTAATAGGTAATTTAGTTGCTTTAGTCATTGCCTCAATACATTTAGCTACAAGATCTGGTTCTTGCATTAGACATGCACCAAATTTATTTTTTTGTACTTTTTTACTTGGACAGCCTAAGTTTAAATTTATTTCTTTATAACCATAATCTTCTGAAATCTTACATGCTTCGGCTAATTCATATGGTTTCGATCCACCAACTTGAAGCGTTACTGGATTATTTATCCTTTTAAAAGAAAGGAGTTTTGATCTGTCTCCTCTAACGATTGCATTAGCAACAATCATCTCAGTGTAGAAATGTATATTTTTACTAATAAGACTAAGAAAATAAATTTCGTGCTTATCAGTGCAATCCATCATAGGTGCAACTGAAACAGTTTTTTTCATAATTTACTCTGATTTGTTTTCTTCTGCTGGAACTTCTTCACTTAATTCAAGAGGAGCTTCTTCTGTATCTAAGTTTTCTTCTTTTATTTCTGGCTGCTCTGCTTTTAATTCTGAAAGGGCTTCGTCAGCTAAGCTTGGTTTTTTTACCTCAGGAATTCTTCTTGTTCTTTTTGAAGGTAATATCGCCACACCACTTTTAGAAACCTGGCCTTTATATAAGTTTTCGAAATCGTCGTTAGTTTCCTCTTCGATTTCTTCTTGTTCCTCTAACTCGTCTGGCTCTTTTCTTAATCTTTTAATGGCACTAGCCTCGACTTCTTTAACGTTTATTTTGCCGTCTCCAATTTCTCTTAATGATATAATTGTTCGTTTGTCGTTATCTTCTTCAACTAACATTGGAGCACCAGCATTTAATTGGACTGTTCTTTCTTTAGCTAACAAAACTAAATCATATTGATTATCAACTTTTTCTAAACAGTCTTCTACAGTAATTCTTGCCATGATGCAGAGTATATATTCAAATAATCTTAAGAAATCAATTATTTTCTAAGCTTAACAGGTTCAAGCTTATTTCTTATTAATATTAAAAGAAATAACGAAATAACTATGTATATGCCTGATACAAAAGCAATATTTTCAATTGAAAAGCCATTGTCGATCAATAAACCGAAAACTGCTGTTCCAAAGGCAGTTGAAAAAACCATAAAAGCTGTGGTTAAAGCTTTAATAGATCCTATAAACTTTACTCCATATATTTCGGCCCAAGTGGATGACCCAAGCACGTTAGCTAATCCATTTGAAATACCTACTAAACCTAAAAAAACAAATGCTGACATTTCATGTTTGTAATAAAATAGTACAAACATAGCTATTAATAGAGGTATGTTCATAATTGGAATTAATTTTCTACTCGTAAATTTATCGACTAAAAAACCCGAGAAGAATAAAGTTATAATTGAAGCTAATGAATAAACCATAAATGCTTTTGGTATTGTGTAAATGTTCCACATTTTTGAGTCTGAAATAAATGACTGATATACAAATACTCCAGTGGCTATCCAAGGCATTGCAAGCATATTAAGTGAGACAATATAAAATCTATAATCTTTAATTACCTCTCTTCTTTTCCAGCTTTTAATTTTAAAATTTTTTTTAGGATCTAAATCTTTTTCTCTAGAGTCTAATTTGATTTTTTTGATTGTATTCAAAACAACAAATGGCAAAAATATAATTATAATAATTGCTATTCCTTGCCAAACTGATCTCCAAGAATAAATTACAAATAGATAAGTTATTAATACTGGTAAAATAAATTCTGCAGAAGATAATCCAAACCAAATTGTACTTAGAGCTTTACCCCTAGACTTTTCAAAAAATCTTGAGATTGTAGTCGTAGATGTATGGCTCATTAAACCTTGGCCAGAAAATCTCATTAAAAATATACCGATTGATAAAAAAATAATACTATTAATGAAAGAAAAAAATAAAGATGAAAAAAATAATAATAGAATTACAAAAAAAGAATAATAGATTATTTGATATTCATCGATTTTCTTTCCGACCCATATAAGTAAAAGACTAGAAAATATTGTTGCAGTAGCATAAATATTTCCGAATTGTCCATGAGTAATACCTAATTCATTTCTTATTGGTGCGTTAAACAATCCCAAAAAAAAACTCTGTCCAAAACTTGAAAAAAATGTAAATATGAAACCAAAAATAATTACTTTTTTATTTATTGAGAGGTTAATCATTTATGACTTGTAAAGTTGCTTTCATAGGTTTGGGTGTTATGGGATACCCTATGGCAGGTTATATATCAAAAGCTGGTCATGATGTAACTGTTTATAATCGTACCAGAACTAAAGCTGAAAAATGGATTAAAGAATATAAAGGTAAATTAGCCGATGCTCCAAAAGATGCAGCCAAAGATTGCGATTTTGTTTTTACATGTGTTGGAAACGATAATGATTTAGAAGAGGTAACAACAAGTAAACAAGGAATTTATAATACTATTAAAAAAGGAGCGGTACATATTGATAACACAACAGCTTCAGCTAACATCGCAAGAAAATTATACGCATCATCTAAAGCTCATGGGTGGGGATTCTTAGATGCTCCAATATCAGGGGGGCAGGCCGGTGCCGAAGGTGGAATATTAACTGTAATGGTGGGTGGAGACCAATCAGATTACGATAAAGCTTTGCCAGTTATAGATTGCTATAGCAAAAAAGTTAAACTAATGGGTCCAGCTGGTAATGGTCAATTAACAAAAATGGTCAATCAAATTTGTATTGCAGGCTTAGTACAAGGATTATCTGAGGCAATAAATTTTGGGATGAATGCGGGATTAAATATGCATGATGTAATTGAAGTAATTTCAAAAGGTGCCGCTCAATCTTGGCAAATGGAAAATAGACATAAAACAATGATTGAAGATAAATTTGATTATGGTTTTGCCGTTGATTGGATGAGAAAAGATTTAAAAATAGCGATGGATGAAGCTAAAAAAAATAACTCACCTTTACCTATCACAAAAATAATTGACGAATATTATTCTGAAGTACAAAAAATGGGTGGTCAAAGGTGGGATACTTCAAGTTTAATTAAAAGATTTAGAAAATAAATCGTGTCAGAAGCAGTTAGTTACTACGAAGATTCAAAAGAGATTGAAAAAAAAATCTGGGATTTATTATCAAAAGCTGTCAAAGATAGATCCTCTGAATTCAGAACACCCGTATTTATTTGCGGAAATGATATGGATCTTGATGGAAGAGTCGTTGTTCTTAGAAAGGCAGATCAACAAAATAATTTTATTCAATATCATAGTGATATTAGATCTTCAAAAATTGAGAAAATAAAAAAAAATCCTAAGTGCTCAATTTTATTTTATGGTAAAGAAGAAAAAATACAGCTTAGAGTTAAGGCTGAGTGCGAGGTAAATTACAACAATGATGTTACAAAAGAGTCTTGGGAAAAAACTGGCCATATCAGCAGAAAATGTTACTTGGTTACTAATGGACCAGGAACAGAATCTGAAAAACCGACCTCAGGGTTAGATAATAAGTTTGATAATTTTGATTTTACTAAAGAAGAGAGCGAAGCTGGTTATAAAAACTTTTGCGTCATAAGATGCAACATTAAAAGTATTGAGTGGCTTTATTTAGCAGCAAAAGGTCATCGAAGAGCTTTAATTGATTTAAATGAGTCTAAAAAATTTACTTGGTTAGTTCCCTAATTTTTTAGTAACTTTTTCTTTTGTCGAGCCTAAATTAACTTCATCAAAATAAACAACCATATTAGGATAGGGTTTATCTCCATGTTCCCTTTTCCACCCGCTTACAAATGTCTGATAAATTCCAAAATCTAGTCCAACACCTCTTTTAGTGTATGGTGTAATATTTTTTATATTCTCAGCATTTAATATTAATCTATTATTAATCCAAACTTTCATGAATCCATTTTCTTCTCTTGAGTATCGAGCGTTGATTAGTACATCCGTCCATTTTCCTCTCATATCATTTATCCTAATTGCCTTTTTCATTTCAACATACTCGCCACTCCACATTCTTCCTACTTCTAACCATTCACCACTTCTATCTGTAACCATAAGAATAGGTTTCCAACCTTTTTCATAAAGTTGAGCAAAAGTAGTTCTAACAGGGGCTACTGATTGATAGTCTTCGGGTAAATAAATTGATGCCGAATACCAATGATCTTTTTTACCCATTTGATGTTTTTTGAATTGAAGCTCAGTTCTTTGTCTATCTTTTTTGCAATCATCATGCCCGCTATCTTTACCGCAATCACCTAATCTTACTTCAAATCTGTAAGATTTTTTTCCAGATCTTACAGGATGACCATCTTTACTATTAGCTAAAGTTAGAGAATATTTTTTTTTGTGAGAGATAGTTTTTCTTTTTACCTCAGTGTTAGAGACATCTTTACTGTTTTTAGCTTCTAAATCTGAAAAGCCTGATAATAAAATGGCAAATAAAAAAAAACTATTTCTTATATTTTTTAATATTCTCAACATAATCTCTAGCGTTTTCTTTGATATGTTCTATTTCTTCATCTGTGACTTGTCTAACTACTTTACCCGGGCTTCCTAGAACTAGTGATCTATCTGGTATAACTTTATTTTCAGTTACTAATGAGTTTGCTCCGATGATACAATTTTTTCCAATCTTTGCTTTGTTTAAAATAGTTGAACCTATTCCTATAATACAATCGTCTGAAATTTCGCATCCATGTAACATTACCATATGTCCGACCGTAACACCCTTGCCGACTATTGTTGGACACCCTGGGTCTGTGTGTATTACACTACCATCTTGAATGTTCGAACCTTCACCAATAATAATTGGTTCTAAATCACCTCTTAAAGTTGCATTAAACCAAATATTAGAATTCTTCTTTAATTCTACTCTACCGATGATAACTGCGTTAGAAGCTACCCAGCTGTCTGGATCTATTTTAGGAGTGTGACCGTTAACATCGTAAATCATAAATTTGCTGTAATGTATAATTAATTATCTTATAATATATTATGGCTTTAACAAAGACACCAGTCTGCGATTTTGGAAAAAAAGCTGAGGATTTCAAACTAAAATCGATAGAAAATAAACTTATTTCTCTAAAAGATATAAAAGGTGAAAAAGCTACACTTATTATGTTCATATGTAATCACTGTCCTTACGTTAAAGCTATCATTCGTGATTTAGCGATAGATTGTAATGAATTAAAAAAGAACGGGGTTAACTCTGTTGCAATCATGTCTAACGATACTAAAAATTATCCTGAAGACTCGTTCGATAACATGATTAAATTTGCAAAAAAAAATGATTTTGGTGACGTAAATTATTTAATAGATGAAACACAAGAAATTGCCAAAAAGTACGGTGCAGTTTGTACACCTGATTTCTTTGGATACAATAAGGAATTAAAGCTTCAGTATCGAGGAAGGTTTAGGGAACTTAAAGATTTGAAACCTGTTTCTGGTGGAGATAGTGATTTAAAAGTAGCGATGAAAATGATTTCTGAAACGCAAGCTGGACCAAAGAGTCAAACTCCTAGTATGGGATGCAACATAAAGTGGTTTAATTAATGTTTTTAGTTTCTACAAGAAATTTTCCTCCTGAGCATGGTGGTATGCAAAACCTCATGGAAGGTTTGTCTAATGCTCTTACAAATCATGGTCCAGTAAAAGTTTTTGCAGATAATTATCAAGATGCAAATACATATGATCGAAATTCTAAATTAAATATAGAAAGAATTTCAGGTTTTAAAATATTTAGAAAGTATAGAAAAGCCAATTTAGTTAAAGATTTTATTAAACAAAATCAAATAAGAGCATGTTTCTTTGATCATTGGAAAAGTATTGAAAATATTGAATTAGAGACCCTTAAAAAAACAAAATCTTTCTGCTTAATTCACTCAAAGGAAATTAATCATCCTGTTGGCTCTTCCTTAAATCAAAGAGTTTTAAAATCGTTAGGAAAAGCAGATTTTGTTATTGCAAATTCAAAATTTACTAAGGAATTAGGATTAAAACTTGGATTAAAAGATATTCATGTCATCAATCCTGGTTGTAACTATCCTATCGCTGTTAGTGAAGCAGCTAGAGAATTTTCCAAACATATTTTTGGCAACGCGTCACCGAAATTGATCACCGTTTCGAGATTAGATGGTCGTAAAAGCCATCAAAATATTTTAATGTCAATTAAAAATCTTTTACCAAAATTTCCAAATTTAAAGTATGTATCAATTGGTGACGGAGATGAAAGAAAAAATCTTGAGATATTAAGAAAAGAATTAGGTCTAGAAAAAAATGTAGAATTAATTTTTAGCTCTACAGAACAAGAAAAAGTTGGTTTACTTGAACAATCAGATGTGTTCGTAATGCCTTCGGTTGTTTATAAAAAATCAGTTGAGGGATTTGGTATTACTTATATTGAAGCTGCATCCTACGGGAAACCGTCAGTTGGAGGAATATATGGCGGTGAAGGAGATGCAATAAAATCTGGTGTAACAGGATATCTTTGTAATGGTAACGATTTAAATGCTATTTACGATACACTTTTAAAAATTTTATCAAACGAAAAATATAAAGAACTCGGTGCTAATGCTTTTGAATTTTCCAAAGGTTTTGCTTGGAACAAAATTATCAAGAATTACATTAATTTAATTTAGATTTTACTTTTTCTATAACAGTTTCAACAGTTAAATTCTTTAGGTTTTCAACACTGATTGCTTTAAAATTAAAACTTTCGATACTTACTTTCTTTGCAGTCGTGTGACTTCCAAAAAGTACGATTCCTGCTTTATCTAAATGTGAAGCTATATGTGCCGGTCCTGTATCATTTGCAATGATAAATTTAGCGTTACTTATTAGAGATACTAAAGTTTTAATATTAATCGGCTGATTATTATCTAAAACTACTTTAGCATTTAACTCATTGGCTTCGTCAATTTCCTCTGGTCCTGGAGCTAATAGAATTGGATATTTATTTTTATAATCTTGTTTTAGTCGTAAAATTAAATCTTTGAAAAAAGGCCATTTTTTTTTAGGAAGTTTTTTTGAACAAAAAGGAAATAATAAAATATAGTCATTATTAGCATATTGTTTTTTTAACCTGGAGATATCTGATATAGCCCAACTCAAGTCTATATTTTTTACAAATTCAGTTTGTATGCCACTTTTTTTTAATTGAATTTCCATTCTATCAAGAACAGGGTCTTTATCAAAATCACTCTTTTTTTGACCTGGCTCTAAGGTAGTTTCAGTAGATGACCACTCAACATTTTTTAAAATAAATCTTTTATAAAATTTTGTTCTACTTGAATTTTGTAAATCATAAATTTTCGTAAAATTATATTTTGCTAGATTGTTTTTTAAATTTTTTAAATAAAATAAATTCCATCTAGGTAATCTTTTATCTATTATAACGCCATCTAAATAAGGGCATTCTGACATAAAAATTGCATAAGGCTGGGCTGTAAGTAAAAAAACTTTTCTATTTTTGTAAAATTTTTTTATATCTTTTATAGCTCCATTTGCTTGAATTAAATCACCTAAAGATCCATGCTTTATTATTAATATATTTGACATTATTATTTCGAAGTATATTTAATGATTAGTATAGTCAAATATTAATATGGACAAGAAAATGGACAAAATATTGGCAGAAATCTCAGCTGGTGAATTAATAGATAAAATTACCATTTTAGAAATTAAAAAAGTAAAAATAAGTAATAAAGAAAAATTAGTAGAAGTGAATAAAGAGCTAATTTCATTAAATGAAACTTTAAAAAAATCGATTAATGATGAAAGTAAAATAATTAACTTTAAGAATGATCTTAAAAATATAAATTTAAAACTTTGGGATATAGAGGATGGAAAAAGATTAGCTGAAAAAAATAATAAATTTGATGAAAAGTTTATCGAACTTTCCAGAAGTGTTTATAAATTTAATGATGAAAGAGCAAAAATCAAATTAGCAATTAACAATGCTCTTGGATCAAATATTAAAGAAGTAAAATCTTACGAATAGTCAGTTGCTCTTTAAACTAGGTATTCTTAACCTAAGATTTTTTGACAATTTAGGATTTACAACAGCTGTAATCACGCCCTCTGATTTCTTTAATTCTTTTAATATTTCTCCATCTGGAGAAATTATTAACGAGTGTCCAAAAGTTTTTCTTCCATTATAGTGTGTCCCTCCTTGTGCAGGAGCGAAAATATAACAAAAATTTTCTATAGCTCTAGCTCTCAATAAAGAATGCCAATGTTTCTTGCCGGTAGTCTCAGTAAAGGCAGATGGAACAGTTAAAAATAATGATCCCGCCTTAGCCAGTTTTCTATATAGAACTGGAAATCTAAGGTCATAACAAATAGTTAGGCCAATCTTTCCCCAAGGTAAGTTGAAAGTCTTTAATTTGTTTCCTGGATTAAAACTTTTTGACTCAAAATATTTCTCTTTTTTACTTAACACAACGTCGTACATGTGAATTTTATCATAGTGAGTTCTTATTCTCCCACTCTTATCAATTAAAACAGATCTATTAACTAATTTATTTCTTGAAATCTTAACTATTAAAGATCCTATCAAAATCCATTTCTTATATTTTTTTGCAAGTTTTTTAATTCCATTCAGATAAATGTCATTTTGCATTGACGTACAAACTTTTAGCAATTCTTTTTTATTTAAAGAGAAATGTGACGAAACTTCTGGAGTAATTATGAAATCAGTTTTTTGTTTTATTGCTTTAATAATAAGTTTCGATGTTTTATTTAAATTACTATGAATATTGTTATTTGATCTTAATTGAATACAAGAAACACGAAACATTACTTCATTATAGATGAGGCAAAATTCCATTTACAGTCAAAACTAGGGATATATGCCCCGGATAATCTAACGTTTCCAAAGCTTTTTCCTAAAACCTTACACCAGTTATCAACTTGTTTGGGTTTTTTATCCTGACTTCCAACTTGAGCAGTTATCACGCCACCTTTTTTAAGAATTCTTTTTAGACCTTTCATATTTTTTTTTGCTAGATCAATACAGTATTGATCATCATTCAAATCTACAAAAATTTTATCATATTTCGAGTCTTCAATTTCTTTAATACTTTTAAATGCGTCTCCCCAGAATGTTTTAATCTTATTACTTTTTTTAACTTTTGAGCAAACTTTAGGTAAGTGACGAAAGCAAACATCAACTATTTCAGGATCTAGTTCAAACCAATCGATGTAGTTAGAGTTATTCTCTAAACAGGCTCTGACAACACCTCCGTCACCTCCACCAATTATCGCAACATTGTTATTTTTTTTACTCAAATCATAACTAGATTTAAAAAAGTTTGAGCTATAAATTTTTTCATCTTTTTCAGCTACTTGGATTTCATGATCAATAAACAATGCATGACCAAACTCTTCTAGATCCATTATTTCAACAAATTGACCAACTTTAGAAGTGAATTTTTCTAAAACATCTTTGACAACATAGAATTTCTTTTGACCAGGAGTGCTATAAATATCATCATAAAGACCAACGCTACTTCGATCAAAAGCATTGGTCACTACTCTTTTGTGATCTATCTCTTTTCTTAAAATTTTAAGTGCAACTTTAGGGTTTACTTTCCCGCATGTAAAAAAATCAAAGCTTATAACATCTCTCTCAGGAAAAGTATGAAAACTAAAATGGCTCTCTGACAATAAAGCAACTAAAGTAAAACCTTGCGGTTCGAATTTATGAGAGGCTACATTTAATATTTCTACCTTTGCAGCTTTTGCTATTTTGTAAATAACTTTTTCGTAAAATTCAGGTGAATAGTCTTTTTTAACACCAAGAAAATCAATTGTAATGTGCTCACCGACTTTAATCATTAAAAACTATCCTTTTTTATAATTTTTAAATTTTCCCAAGACAATTTTCATTTCTTTTTTCGAAAGAATCTTAGGTATTCCAATTCTTATGGCATTTATATATTGATGGCAAATATTTTCGATTTCTTGGGCAAGCTCAAAAGTCTTTTCTAAATTTTCACCGAAAGCAACCTGACCGTGATTAGCAATCAAACATGCTGTTCTATTTTTTAACGCTTTAATAATATTTTTTGAAAGATTCTTTGTTCCAAAAGTTGCGTATTTACTACACTTAATATCTTCCCCGCCTGCTACTGCAACCATGTAGTGAAAAGCTGGAATATTTTTTTGATGAGTAGAGACAGCTGTAGCACAAGTTGAGTGGGCATGAACTATAGCTTTAGCCTCTTTTTTATTCACATAAATATCTTGATGAAATCTCCACTCTGATGAGGGCTTACCCTTTTTTTTATCATAAACACCTTTAAGAGAAACAAAGACGATGTCTTTTATTTTTAAAGATGAATACTTTCTCCCCGATGGAGTTATATAAAAACCATCCACACCTTTTTCTTTTGCTCTTGCAGAGATATTTCCTGATCTTAAAGCAGATAAGTTAGTAATATTTAATTTTTTAGAATATTTTATTACCTCTGACTTTAGCTTATTCATTAAATTCTGGAAGATATATAATCTAAGATTTTTGGATTATAATATTGAAAACAAGTAGCATGATCCATTCTGTGACCATCTTTAACAGGCTCTTTTTCATTGGCATGTTCTTTAAAACATTTTTGACCATTGATTTTATAGTCTTCTGAAATAATAATTCTTTCTAAACCAGGTATCTCATCAAGCCAGTCAGACAATAATCCTTCGTAACTATCTTTTGGATGTGTAAATGCAAGTAAAGGTAAATTTTTAGAACTTTTTATTTCATCAATTTGTGACTGTCTAACAACTGAGGGTCCTGGTTTTTTTTTTTTAAAACTTTCTAAAGCTGCTTTAGGGCCGACTTTTGCAGCTTTATATTTTTTTGAAATTTTACCAAAACAAGCTTGATTTAAAGAAATACCTCCGCCTGCTGCATCAGGATGTTTAGCAAAAAGCATTAGTGTCATAAGCCCGCCACAGGAATGCCCGGTGACTATTATTTGTTTTTTTGGAACACCCATACTGACTAATTGCTTTATAAGTTTGATGTTTGCATCAACTCTTTTTTCTAGTTTATGTTTTCCTTTATAGGGTCCTACGTATTTTTTGTGCCATAAAGGGTATTTTTCTAACATTTGATCACCTTCTAAATGATTAGTACAAAAATTGTACACCATTATCTCTTTACCTTTTACTTTTTCCCCAATAAGTGATGCCATATTTCTAACATTACCTATCCAAGTGCATTTATTCTTTTTTTGAGAGTCATTAGAAGACTGCCCATGATTAAAAATAATAATTATTTTATTTTTAGGTTCAGTAATTTCCAATTTATCTACTTCAGTACTTATTGGTTTTTTTAAGAAGCCGCTTTTTGTTATATCATCGCTTCCAGCAAATGTTAAAGTAGGAAAGATTACGAATATTAATAATATTTTTTTCATTTAAATAGTCCTTTCAATCCTTTTTCTGATGCTTCACAAATGCCTTTTTCTGTTATTAACCCTGTTACTAGTTTAGCAGGTGTCACATCGAAGGCTAGGTTTAATGACTTACTTTTTTGTGGGTAAATTCTCACTTTTTTAATTTCATTATTTTCATCTATTCCCTCAACATGTGATAGCTCCTCTGAATTTCTTTCTTCGATGGGGATTTGTTTGTGATCTTTAATACTCCAGTCTATAGTTGAACTTGGCAAGGCTACATAAAAAGGAATGTTATTATCTTTTGCAGATAAAGCTTTAAGATAAGTTCCGATTTTGTTACAAACATCTCCATTAGATAAAGTTCTATCGGTTCCAACAATACACATATCCACTTCTCCTCTTTGCATTAATATACCGCCAGCGTTATCTGTGATTACGGTATTTGATATTCCTTCTTCGTTTAATTCATAAGAGGTTAAATTAGCACCTTGATTTCTTGGTCTTGTTTCATCAACCCAAACATGAACTTTAATGCCTTTTTGATGTGCGTGATATATTGGTGAAGTAGCTGTTCCCCAGTCAATAGTAGCTAACCATCCTGCATTACAATGGGTTAAAATATTAACTGTATCTTTTTTTTTGTTAGCAATATCTTCAATAATTTTAAGACCATTTAAGCCGATATTTTTACAAAATTTTTCATCCTCTTCTGTAATTGCCTTTACCTCATCTAAAGCTATTTTCAAGATTTCTTTATCATTAACTCCGGTAAGCTTTTTCATCATTCTGTCTACTGCCCATTTAAGATTAATTGCTGTGGGCCTTGATGCAATTAAGTCCTCGCTAGATTTCTTTAGAAAAGATAAATCATTTTTTTCAATTATTGATAAAACCAAACCATAGGCAGCTGTTGCGCCAATTAATGGGGCGCCTCTCACCTCCATTGTTTTAATGGCATTAATTGCGTCTTGGACGGTTTTTAAACTTTTAACGATAAACTGATGAGGAAGTTTTGTTTGATCAATAATTTTTACTAAATTATTTTCAAACCATATCGTTTTGTAAGTCTTTCCCTTAATTTTCATTTTCTTTTTTCCATTTTTTTTAATCTTTTTCTTAAACTTGGTGATAACGAATTAAACCATTTTTTTTCCTGTCCTGATTTAGGTAAAACTTCTCCATATTCAATCATTTGATCCGGTAATAGATCCTCTAAATAAACCCAAACAAAGTCACTCTGTAACTTTGTATTTTTAATCAAAATTTTTCTTAAACCTAAAATTAATTGTTTTTTCACTTTTGATGTTCTTCCAGCTCTTATCTGTCCATTTAAAAAAATTTCTTTAGTTTTAACTAACTTGCCACCCATGAAATGAGAATTTTTTTCATTTTTTTGAAATATGACCTGAGCAAAAAAAGTATTTGCACCTGTAAATTTACTGTGAGTATTTGTTATATCGTTTGCAATTAAATTTTTTTGTTTTTGAGAAAGATTAATATTTGAATATTTGACAGTGTACGTTGGCATTAAGATTATTTTTTGCTTAAAACTCTACCAGCTATAGTTTTTAATCTTTTAATTGTTTTTTTTGTTCTTAACTTTGGATCTGTAATAATAGCTACATTTAAACAGTCGTTTGCAGGATCCTTTTCTACTGAATAGTTTTTAAATGTTTTTATTATTTCTTTAATCATATTTTGCGCATTTTTTGCATTTTTCATCAAAGTTTGGACAACCATGCTAACATCAACTTCATCATGATCAGGATGCCAACAATCGTAGTCTGTTACCATTGCTACTGTGCTATATCTAATTTCTGCCTCTCTAGCTAATTTAGCTTCAGGCATATTAGTCATACCAATTACATCAGCTCCCCAAGATCTGTATAAGTTTGACTCTGCTAATGTAGAAAATTGTGGGCCCTCCATTACCACATATGTCCCCCCAACTTGGTGGCTGATATTCAACTTATTTAACGCAGCCTCACAGCAGTTTGAAAGTCCAGAACTTGTAGGTTTAGCCATTGAAACATGTGCTACTATTTCTTCATCAAAAAAAGTTTTTACTCTTGAAAATGTTCTGTCAATAAATTGATCTACTATAACAAATTTTCCTGGTTCTAGGTTTTCCTTAAGAGATCCAACAGCTGATACTGAAATAATATCTGTTACCCCTAATTGTTTCATTGCATCTATATTTGCTCTAAAGTTGATATTTGTGGGATTAATTTTGTGACCTCTTGAATGTCTAGGAATGAAACAAATTTCTTCATTCCCAATACTTGCTTGTAAGATTTCATCTGAGGGTTTTCCCCAGGGTGTGTTAATTTTTTTCCATTTTGTTTTTTCAAAACCCTCCATTTTATAGAGACCGCTTCCACCAATTATCCCAAGCTTTCTTTTTTTCATCATTTAATTATTAATGATTTTTTGCTAGAACTTGAAGCATAAATTATGGATTTAAAAAAATATATAAGATCTATTCCAGACTATCCTAAAAAGGGAATTTTATTTAGAGACATCACAACTTTAATAAAAAATCCCGAAGCTTTTAAGTTTGCCAACGATAAAATTATAGAAAAAGCTAAAAAAATTAAATTTGACAAAGTATCTGCGATAGAATCAAGAGGATTTGTTTTTGCTTCCACTGTATCATATGCTCTAAATAAACCTTTTATTTTACTGAGAAAAAAAAATAAATTGCCTGCAGAAACTCACTCAGTAGATTTTAAACTTGAATATGGTGAAGCTACAATTGAGGTGCATAAAGACTCTATTCAAAGAGGTGAGAAAATCTTAGTAATCGACGACTTAATTGCAACGGGAGGAACAGCAGAAGCAGCTGCAAAACTAATCGAAATTTCTGGAGGTAAAGTTGCTGGATTTATTTTTGTTATTAATCTTTTTGATTTACCTGGCAACAATTTGCTTAAAAAAAAAGGTTTTAAAACTGAGAGTTTAATAGAATTTCCTGGTCATTAAATTTTTTTTTGAAACAATTTCTTTGATATAATCTTTTAAGTCAATCTCGCCGTAAAATTTGTGTATTTTGTTAGATAAATTTTTATTTGTCAAAGCTGACGCGTATCTTTCTCCAGCTCTTTTTGGTAAATACTTAATTTTACTATTAAACAATTTTGCCACCTGTAAAATTGAATAAGTCTTTTTATTCGCAATACTGTAATGGCGACATAAATTTTTTTTCCAAGCTAAATAACAAATGTTGATTGTATCATTTATATGGGTAAATCTTCTAGTTTGCGTTCCTGGTTTTACAATCGGTAAAGGTTTGTTTTTTTTAAAGTTTTCCTCAAAAATTCCAATCACTGTGGACATATCGCCTTTACCGATCTGATTGGGTCCATAAACATTATAGAAATAAATCACCTCATATTTAAAATTAAACCACTTTTTTAAATTTTCAAGAAACTCTAAATTTTTAGCTTTTGAGAAAGCATAAGGTGATAAATTCTTATCTTTTCCTTTGTTGCCTAAAGAAGCAGATGTTGCTGAATAAATAAGTTTAATTTTATATTTCAAGCAAAAATTAAAAACTGAATTTGATCCAACATTATTAGATTTAATACATTGATTCATTTTTAAAAAACTTTGGTAAATTCTTGCAAACTCACCAAAATGAAAAACTGCTTTAATCTTTTTCGGATTTTTAATTATTTTTTCAATATCAACCGTATCACCTTTTATATATTTAACTCTTGTATTTTTAATTTGATTTTTTTTATTTCCAGATGAGTAGTTGTCTACACTTATTATCTTTAATTTTGTTTTATTTAATAAAAGTTTTATAAGGTTAGTTCCGACAAATCCTGCACCACCTGTGACTACTATATTGTTTTTTTTTGTCATTTTCAGATTGAATATATATTCGAATTAATTTTATTAATCAAATTTTGGTCGGTACCAAGACTCTTTATTCAAAAAAGAATTTAAAAAACCTGAAGCTCTACAGGAATAAAGTTTAAATTTTTTTCTATTATTGAATAAATAATAATAAATACTTTTAAAAGTTGACTTGATAAACGTAGGGAAATTAAAGAAAAAAGCATTAAAAAATCCGTAATGTTTTTTTCTGAAATAAAATTTTGACCAGTTCCAATGCCAATTTCTTGATAGCTCAACTTCCTCAAAATATTTTTCATCTACAGCTTTGGCGCCTATATGAGAAATAATAGATTTTTTGTAAACATAAATTTTCTCATTTTTTTTTTTCATACGTAAACATAGATCATCATTTTCTAAATACATAAATATGTTTTCGTCAAAAAATTGATTACTAAATTTTGATTTATTAAGTATCATTGAATAACCATCTACACGATCAACCTCAAATAAATCTTTATGTATGATTTTTTGTTGATTATTTTTATTTTTGATAAAGTTAGGAAATTTTTCATCAGAACTTATAGGACTTAGAATGGCAAAATCTAAATTATATGAAATTTTAAATATTTCAGAAAGTGTGTTTTGTTTTAAGATTGTATCTGGGTTGAGAATCATCACATAATCTGTTGTTGATTTTTTTAGACCAAAATTATTTCCAGAGCCCATACCTAAATTTTTACCTGTGAGATAACATTTTACATTTTGAAATTTTTTTTCTATAGAATTTTTAAATTTCTCATCTGAGGAATTTTCAACAATAATTTTCTTTATGTTTGGATCGATTGAATTTAAACAATTCTCTATAATTTTTTCGCTCTTTATTGTAACTATTATTATTGTTAAGTTTTCTTTTGTAATTTGCATCAAAAAAATGCCTTCATTGTAATAGAAGTATACTTAAAAACATAAATAATATAAATAATTATAAATGAAAAGGTTTATTGTTACTGGAGGCTTTGGTTTTATTGGTAGTAATCTAATTAGACATCTTTTGAATAAAAATTATAAAGTTCTCAATATAGACAATCTCTCATATTCAGCGCAAAAATATAATTTAATTGGTATTAATAGCAAGAATTATAAATTTAAAAAAATTGACATAAATAAAAAGAAAGAAATTTTAAAAGTTTTAAGAAATTTTAAACCAAATGGAATTTTTAATTTGGCCGCTGACACACATGTTGATAGATCAATTGATAATTCTTATAATTTTATCAAAAACAATATTTTAGGTACTTATAACTTGCTTGAAGCACTAAGATTATTTGAAAAAAAAATAAAACTAATTCATATTTCTACCGATGAAGTGTATGGAGATGTGCCAGCCCCAAAAAGATCTTATGAAAACTCTCCTTATATTCCAAGCTCCCCTTATTCTGCTTCAAAAGCATCTTCTGATCATCTTGTTTTGGCTTATGTTAGAACTTTTAAAATGAATGCATTAATCTCGAATTGTTCAAATAATTATGGTCCAAGGCAATTTCCAGAAAAACTCATTCCAAAAATGATTTATAATATTTTAAATAATAAACCTTTGCCTGTTTATGCTAAGGGCAAAAATTCTAGAGAATGGATATATGTAGACGATCATTGTGATGCACTAATAAAACTTTTTTTTCGAGGAAAAGTTGGTGAAAAGTATAATATTGGATCAGGCTTTAATTGCTCAAATTTATTTATCATAAAAAAAATTTTAAAGATATTCAGGAAAAAAAATCTCAAAATTGGTAAGAAAGTTAAAATATATTACGTTAAAGATAGACCAGGACATGATTTTAGATATGCAATTAACAGTGAAAAGATTAAAAAATCATTGGGCTGGAAATGTAAAACTAATATTGAAAAAGGACTTACCAAAACAATAGACTGGTATATAAATAATCGGAAATTTTTTTCCAGTATATCGAAAAAACTTTTTATTAAAAGATTAGGCACAATATGATTACAAAAGGAATTTTATTAGCTGGTGGTCATGGAACAAGAATGAGTCCTTTAACGAAAGCAGTTAATAAGCAATTACTTCCAATTTACGATAAGCCTTTAATTTATTATCCTCTGTCAGTTTTAATGTTAGCAGGAATAAGAGATATATTGGTAATTGTTAACAAAGGTCAGTTAAATCAGTTTCGAAAAATACTTTCAAATGGAGAAAGATTAGGAATAAAAATTAATTATATAGAGCAAAAAACTCCAAGAGGTTTACCTGACGCATTTATTTTAGGTGAAAAATTTATCGGAAAAAATAATATAGCTTTAATTCTAGGAGACAATTTTTTTTACGGCCAAAGCTTAACTAATAAACTTAAAAACTGTATAAAATTAAAATCAGGTTGTAAAATTTTGCTTCATTCAGTAAAAAATCCAAATCTTTATGGTGTTGCAACAATAAATAAAAAAAATAGAATTTTATCTCTTAAAGAAAAACCAAAAAATTCAAAATCAAATCTAGCCATAACAGGGCTTTATTTTTTTGACAATAAAGTTGTAAATTTAAGTAAAACATTAAAACCATCTAAAAGAAAAGAGCTAGAAATAATTGATTTATTAAATAAATACAAAAAAAAGAAAAAAATTTACCCGGAATTTTTGGGAAGAGGTGGAGCTTGGCTTGATACAGGTTCAATAGATGATTTTTACAATACCTCTGCATTTGTATCTGCACTTGAAAATAGACAGGGTTTAAAAATTGCATGTCTTGAAGAAATAGCATTCAACAATAAGTGGATCAGTAAAAAAGAAATTAGAGATGCAATAAATTTTTATGGAAATTGTATGTATTCAAACTATTTAAAAAAACTTATTTAATTAATGATAAAAAATATATTAGTTACAGGAGGAAAAGGACGCTTTGCAAATGAGTTACAGAAGACTAAAAATTATTATAATTTTATTTTTAGGGATAAAAAACAACTAAATATTCTCTCAATAAATTCGATAAAGAAAAACATTAAAAAATTTAAAGCTGATTGTATTTTACATTTAGCGGCATTATCAAGGCCGATGTCTATTCACGATAAGATGATAAATAAAAGTATTGATTTAAATATTATAGGAACTTCAAACTTAGTGAAGGTTTGTAATAATTTTAATATTAAAATAATTTTTTTTTCTACTAGTTATGTGTACCCTGGAAAAAAAGGGAATTATAAAGAAACTGACCCTTTGTTACCTTGGAATAATTATGGCTGGTCGAAACTTGGCGCGGAGTCTGCAGTTCAAATGTACAAAAATTCTCTAATTATAAGAGCCTGCATGACTGAAAAACCTTTTGTGCACAAATTTGCTTTTAGTAACGTGAGATCAAATTTTATTTTCCATGATGAATTTATTAAACTGTTTATTAAAGTAATTAAAAAAAAAGGCGTTATAAATATTGGGGGGTCGCAACAAACTGTCTTTCAATTTGCAAAGAAATATAATGATAAAGTTAAAAAGATAAAATCTAAGGGAGAGCTACCCTTAAAAATGGATATGAACTTATCAAAATATAAGAAACTTACTAAAAGATGAAAATTATTAAAACTAATATTAAAGATTTATTAATAATCAAACAGAAAAATAATATTGATAAACGAGGAAGTTTAAGAGAGATATTTAGCAAGAAAAGATTTGGTAAAAATAATTTTATTTTTGAATATTGTACTACCTCTAAGGCTAATTCCTTAAGAGGCTTTCATTTTCAATATAAATTCCAACAAGCAAAATATGTAAATGTCTTAAAAGGAAAAATATTAGACTGTGTTATCGATCTTAGAAAAAATTCAAAAACTTTTGGAAAAAATTTTAAAATCATCTTATCAGATCAAAACTGTTTAAGTCTTTATATACCAGAGGGATTTGCGCATTCTTATTACAGTTTTGAAAAAATCAATATTGTATATTATAAACTTTCAAATTATTATAAGCCACAATATGAAGGAGGAATTAACGTTTTAGATAAAAGATTAAAAATCAAGTGGCCTTCTAAGAAATTGATAATTTCGAAAAAAGACAAAATTTTACCTTCACTTTCAGAGTTTATTGAGAAATTTAAATATTTATAACTGGTAGCGAGGGGCGGATTCGAACCGCCGACCCCAGGCTTATGAGTCCTGTGCTCTAACCAACTGAGCTACCTCGCCGACTTAAAAGGTTTATAATATATTTAATAAATTAAATCATTAATTAAGTTTATGGTATAATTCTCTTTTTTATTATATTAAACATCAAACAAAAAAAATAATTCTTATGAGAGTATATTATGGTAAAGCAGTATACGGAAAGGCTGAAATAGCAGCAGCAATAGATGTATTAAAAAATAAATCGATTAGTCTAATTGATGGCCCATCTGTAAAAGATCTTGAAAAGAAAATATCCAGAGTTTTTGGAAAAAAATATGGTTTGATGGTCAATTCTGGATCTTCAGCAAACTTATTAGCTCTTGCAAGTTTTAACTTTAAAAAAGGTTCAGAAATCATCACACCAGCGTTAACATTTTCAACTACAGTATCTCCAATATATCAAGTTGGGTGTGTTCCTCATTTTGTTGATGTTGAAAAATTTTCTTTTTTATCTGATTTATCGCAAGTAGAAAAGGCTATCAATAAAAAAACAGTAGCAATTATGCTTCCTAATTTATTGGGAAATATTTTAAATTGGAAAAAAATTTATAAAATAGCCAAAAAAAGAAAAATAATTGTCATTGAAGACTCTGCTGATACGATAGGTTATACTTATAAAAATAAAAACTTTGGAAAATTTTCAGATATCACAACTAATAGTCTGTATGCATCTCATGTGATAACTGGTGCAGGATTTGGTGGCATTGCGTGTTTTAACGATAAGAAAAGATATGAGAGAGCTAAACTTTTAAGAGGCTGGGGAAGATCATCTGCTATTTTTAATGAGTCAGAAGGTTTAAAACTTAGATTTAATGAGAAAGTTGATGGGATACCTTATGATGGTAAATATATATTTTCTGAACTTGGATTTAACTTTTTACCATCTGAAATATCTGCTGCCTTTGCATTAGAACAACTCAAAAAATTAAAAAAAAATATTAAAATTAGAATAAGTAATTTTGAAAAAATTTATAACTTTTTTAAATCTTACCCAGAGCACTTTGATCTTCCAATCCAGTTACCCGGTATTAAAACTGGATGGTTAGCTTATCCAGTAATTATAAAAGAAAAATCTAAGATTCAAAGAAAAAAGATGCAAATTTTTTTAGAAAAAAAAGGTATTCAAACTCGAACAATATTCACTGGTAATATTTTACGTCAACCAATAATGAAAAATAAAAAATATAAAAAAGTAAAAAATAGATTTATAAATAGTGACAACATAATGAAAAATGGAATTCTTTTAGGGTGTCATCAAGGTTTAAAACAAAATGAAATAGATTATATGTTTAACAATATAAGAAAATTTTTAAAAAAATTTGGTTAATTTAAAGAGTAAGAATAATCCCGAAAACTGTCACTGCAGATACCGCTGCAACGCTCAAAGCTAAATTTCTGTTTCTTTCAATTTTTTTTTCTTCATTAATTCGGTTCAGCAAATCAGTGAGTTTAACTTTATTCTGTTGTTTCACTTCTTCTATGTGATTATCGAATTTATATTGAGTACTCATGATTTAATTAAATCATATTTTGGAACATTTTAAATAATTTTTTTGATCAAATTGGTCTAGAAAAAGTGATTCGGCCCAAAATGAATAAACAGTTATGATTTGATGTGATTTGATATCCCTTCACGCATTTTATTTATAATTTCATCAATATCTTTTTTTTCACAAACAAAAGGTGGAGCGATAATTAGGGCATCTCCGGTCGGTTTAATGTTTACTCCTGCATCGTAACATTTTTTATAAACGTTAAAGCCTGCTTTTCCTGGCTTGTTTCGCATCGAAATATCTATTCCGCCAAGCAGTCCATAATTTCTAATACTATCAACGCAACTTAAATCTTTTAATGAATGGAGGCCTTCCTCAAAATATTTTGATAATTTCTTTACTCTTTTAAAAATATCTTCTTTTTCAAATATTTTTTGAACAGCGATAGCTGCTGATACAGCCACAGGTATTCCAGAGTAAGTGTAACCATGAAATAACTCAACTGCTCCATCTGGAGAAGCATCCATAACTGACTGATAAATTTTTTCTCTTACTGCTACTACTCCCATAGGTACAATCCCATTTGTTGTAGCTTTAGCCATTGTAATGATATCAGGTGTTACGCCAAATTCTTGAGATGCGAATGCCGACCCTGTCCTTCCCCAACCAGTTACTACTTCATCAAAAATTAAAAGTATGCCATGCTTATCACAGATATTTCTTAATTTTTGTAAATAATTTTTTGGAGGAATTAAAGTACCAGTAGAGCCTGCAATTGGTTCAACAATACATGCGGCTATATTTTCACCACCTAATTTTTTAGTAATAACCTCTAAATCATCCGCTAGCTCAGATCCTGTATCAGGTTGACCTTTAACAAACTTATGTTCAGGTAAAAAAGTATGTCTCATGTGCTCTACACCTGGCATTAAAATATTTTTAAATTCTTTTGAATTATTTGGAATTCCACCAACTGTTAAAGCACCAATATTCATACCATGATAACCTCTTTCTCTTCCTACAAACTTAAATCTATTATTTTGTCCAATTGATCTAAAATAGGCTACTGCAATTTTTATCGCTGTCTCTACAGCAGTAGATCCACAAATTGTATAAAAAATTCTATTTAAATCTTCTGGTGTTTTTTTAGCAATCATAGATGCTAATTCGAACGAGCCTCCATATCCTTGTTGAAAGGGCATTGTGTAATCTAAATTCTCTAGTTGATTTTTGATTGCTTCAATTATTTCTTTTCGTCCATGTCCAAGAGGATTGCAATACAACCCAGAACTACCATCAATTAAAGTATTTCCATCGTGAGTTTTTAAGTAAATGCCTTCAGCCTTTACAATAATACGAGGATTTTTCTTAAAATCTTTATTAGATGAAAAAGGCATCCAATGTTCATTTAATGAATTTGGTATTTTGTTTTGAAATGAAGTACTCACAGTTAAATTATAACAAAGTAATTTTTTGAATGCTATCTAAATATCATGAAAAAATTAAAATAATTCAAGGTTGGCATTGTGGAAAATATCTTAAAAAAATGTTTCCAACATGAATTAATACGAATTGCAAATTTATCATGTTTAAATTAGGTTTAATTTTTGATATCACAATTAAAAAGATAAAATTTATTCCTTAGCTAGGAATAAATACAAATTTAATTTTAGCTGAAGCTTCTGTGAGAAAATATAAATGCTAATTAAAAAAAATATCACTTACCCAGATAATTTGCCTTATTTATCTAGATCAAAGAGACCAGTAAAAACAGCAATAACGCTATAATGAAAAAAATTTTCTTCGTTTTTTTTTTTTTAATAATTGATCTAATTTTTTCTCAATTATTTTTGTTAAATTTTTTAGAAAAGAATATGGTTAACGCCAATAAAGAAAGTTTTGAAAATAGAATATTTAATAAAGACTATAAATATACATTTAAAAAATCTGCAAATTTTAATTCTCAATATTATGGAAATATTTATAAAGTATCTACAAATGACTTAGGGTTTAGAGATGAATCCTCAAGACCGCTAAACAGAAATGAAAAGTTTTCAATCGTTATAGGAGATAGCTTCGTTGAGGGCGTAGGTTTAGAATACGATGATACTTTAGTTGGTAAGCTGAATAAAAATTCAAATAATCTTAAAGAAAAAATCAGATTTTTAAATGCAGGTGTTTCCTCTTACTCAAGCTATATTTATTTGAAGAAAATTAAAACAATACTCGATGATAATCCTGATTTAAAAATAAAAGATGTAATTGTTATGCTGGATAAAAGCGATGTTCTTGATGACGAGATGTATCTTAATAGACCTAATATTTTTAAAAATACTAAAGGTAAATTCATACACAAGAGAAAAGAAGATTTTTTTGTTGATTTACAAGATTTAAGTTTTTGGAGATTTTATACAAAACAAACAATCTCAGGAAAAATGATAAAAATTTTTACTGACATCTTAGAAAATTTTTTTTCAAATTTAAATAAAAGAATTTCACTATCAAAAAAACTAAATAAAAGCTTTTTTCAAATTACAGATCTAGAAATCATGGCAATTAAATCAATTAACAATAGACCTTATATTAAAAATTGGTTTGTTGGTGCTGGATGGGAAAATAAAGCTAAGAAAAATATCATTTTTTCAATCGAAAATTTGAAGATTTTAAAAGATTATCTGGATAAAAAAAATATTAATTTAATTGTAGTACTTTATCCATGGTCCTTTGAGATTGAAGATGAAGAAGTAAGAAACAAATATTTAGATTTTATAATTCCATTACTAGAAAATAATAAGATTAAAACTTTGTCTGTATATGATGAATTTTTGAAGGAGAATGTTTATAAAACTATTGGTAAAAATTTTATTTACAATGATGTCCACTTTAATGGAAGTGGCTATAAAATTATTGCTGACAGAATATCAACATTTTTGAATAAATGAAAAATTTAAAAAACTGGGATAATAAAACCTGGCTATCATCTAAATCATATATCTCTAAATTTAATAAATTTCTTAAAAAAAAAATTAATTTTAATAAAAATTCAAAAATATTAGATATTGGATGCGGGAGAGCAAATATTATTTCCGCCCTTCAAAAGAAATATAAATTTAGAAATAAACCTATAGGAATTGATATTGTTGCAAATAAAGATGTTAAAAAGAATATTATATTTAAGAGAGTAGATGCCCTTAAATATTTAGATAAACAAAAAAAATACGATCTAATTTTAATCAAACAAACTATTCATTTTTTTTCTAAATCAAATTTAAATCGTCTTATAAATCTTGCTCAGAAAAGCTTAAATAACAAAGGTAAAATATTAATTTTTTCACTTAAAACAAATGATAATAAAATACCTTGTTTTAAAAAAATGAGAAAAAATTTAGAAAAAAGTTTAAAAAGAGATGAAGTTTTATTTAAGATAATTAAAAAAAACTTAAAAGAAATAAGCTACACAAACTTTAACTTTAAAGTAAATATCTCGAAACAAAAATACATAAGAATGATCAGAGAAAGATACATTTCATGCTTATTAAACATGAGTAATAAAGAAATTAATCTAGGTATCAGTGAAATTAAATTAAAGTATAAAAATCAAATAAAATTCACTGATACCTTAAAATGTATTAGCTACAGAAAATAATTATTTTCCAGGCTCTTTGTATGATGAAGCCATTTTCTGAGCAGTTTTAGCTATCTCATTTAGATTTACATCTTCTAAAATTGTAAAATCTGAAACGGCACCACTAGAAACAGCAACCATTGCAGCTGCAGCAGCTTGTTCAAAAGTTCCCTCAATCACTGCCATAAAATCATATTTTCCTCTAAGGCCTGAGTATTGAGTTACTTTAGCTCCCACAGAAGCAGCAAGTGCAGATGTAGCAGCTTTTCTGTCTGTAGATGGATTGCTTACAAATCCTCCAAGACCTTTAGCTGTGTAACATCCAAGTGTATAAAATTTTGCCATTGTTACCCCTTTCCTATTTCTCGATTACAACTGTACCAGAATGAGGATCTGTTACTCCTAAATCTGATGACAGCTCTTCTAAAGTGTGCCGAAGTGTGTCCAAGAATGCAATCATTTTTGGTCTTGCTTTAGCAATATCATCTTCAGAATTCCATTCACCTATCATAAAAAATTCGTTGGGCTTTGTCTCAACATACTTAGCTGAAGTCTGCCCATCGAACTTTGGCATCTCATCTATTTTTTTCAAATATTCTTCTCTGCTAGATGATTTAACTTTACATCTAACAATATTCATGAACTTTGCCATGTATCTCCTTAAACGTAAATTTTATCTGCTAAACCGTAACAAAGAATAGCACTGATAATAACAAGGACGAGTGGAGCATATATTCCATCGTTTCTAGTTTTTTTAGTTAAACCTGTTTTATCAATCTTTAATGTATAAAAATTAACAACTAATATCGAAACATTCATTATAAAAACTAAGTTAAAGAAGGCCCAAGTAGCCTCTACACCACCTGGTCTTATAAAAGCGATATATATTGCCATTAGAACAGTAGCGATCATGAATGAGCCTGCAAATCTCGTAATCAAGGTAGCAGTTTTATCAACTCCTCTACCCTTTAGAAATTTTTTCGTATCAAAGACTAATTGGTAAGCGTAGCTACCAACTATAATAAAATGTGCTAAGAAAATTATTAAATAAAATGCGTTTCCAAATTTATCGATCATAAATATCCTATGCGTTATAGTCCATGACTTGATCTGTGCACTCAACAAACTTATGAGGAGTGAAAAAATCATTCATTTGACCTAGTTGATTAATAATTGCTTGCTCATCTTTACCTTTCCACCAACAATACATTTCCATTGTATCTCCTGGCGTGTTCCAAGTCATTTGACAAGCTGCATTGTCACTTTTCATGCTCTTAACAATATCTTCCATCTTCATAGAAGCCACTGTATCAGTAAATTTTTTCTTCATTTCGGCAGACTTAAAAGTATGCGTTACCATATAGTTTTTCATTTTTCCTCCTTTATAGATTTATTTTTGATAGCTCATATAACTGAGCACTATCTACACATTCTGCATAAATCGCTTTAGCTGTAGGATTGTTCCCAGTTACAAACTCTTTCATCCCAGCTTCGTTATGAACATTAACTTTAAATAACATTCCGCTTTTATCAGGAATCATAGCCCCGACGGTTTTTTCTGGGTAAGCAACACTCTTTCTAACGCCCATACCTTCATCTGATTGCATCCAGCTAGTAAAAGTTTCTAATTTGCCCTCTTTGAATTTAAGATGTACTAACATTTCTTTTTCCATTTTTTTTCCTTTTATTTAAATTCCTTTAATTATTATTCCATTGGCAACTGAATTTGCTAATCGAATTGGTTTTACCGGTTTATATTCCTCAGAGTCATACCACTCTAAAGCTTTTTCATATGTTGGAAATTTAATTACTACTGTTCTAGGGTATTTCCATTCACCATCAATCACTGTGTATTCACCAGCACGAACAAGGTATTCCCCTCCAAATTTTTGAACCGTAGGTACTACTTTACCAACATACTCTTTATAAGCTTCGGGATTTTTAACGTCTATATTAGCAATCACGTATCCGCTCATGTCTATCCTGCGTAAATTGTTCTGGATAATTTCTCAATTTTTTCCTCTGAACCTTTAATCTGCTTATATATAAATTTATTACACTCGGTATTCTTAGATTTATTAAAAGGCTTGCCATAAACTTTATCTACGTAAACATTCATACCTTTATTCATTTCATCATCTTTTACACCTTCAGATGCAAGATACTCCCTAATTACTTTTACCGAAGCTAAAGCTAATTCCATATTTTTAACCTCAATAGTTTCTGCAGGCAAAACAGCTGTAGCGCTGTAGTGTCCTAAACACTCTATTGTTTTTTCTTTTTGAGCTTTTGTTATATGTCCTGCAGCTATCGCTGAGCCCATAAATAACAGAGTTGCAATTAAAATAAATTTAAATTTCATAAGTAAATTTTAATTAAATTTAGAATAGTTTAACTATGTTAAAATTTTATTACAGGTATGCAAATTGTCTACAACTTGAAGATGATTTATTTCCAATTAGGCTTAGTTTTATTGAGAAAACTTTTTATGCCAATTTTTTTATTTTCGCTATCAAGCAATTTATAAAATTCTTGTCTCTCTTTTTTAAGTAATTTTTTTAAATTTTCTTCTGAGTTAACTAAATTTTTAATTATTTTTAGTGACTTTTTTGGCTTTGATGAAATTTTTTTTAAAAAGTTTAAAGTAAATTCTTTAAAATTTTCTTTGGGAATAATTTGTGAAACAATCCCATACTTCATTGCAGTTTCAGCATCAATAATTTCTCCTGACATTGCTAAATATTTAACATTTTGATTTGAGGTAAATCTTTTTGTTTTTTGGGTTCCTCCAATGCCTGGAATTAATCCTAAATTAATTTCCGGTAATCCAAATTTAGCTGCTGAACTTGCAATTATTAAATCACTTGTAAGAGCAAGTTCAAAACCGCCTCCTAAAGCATAACCCTCAACAAATGAAATAATTGGAATATCGATTTTTTGTAAATCATCAACTTTAGAAAAAAGTTTTTGTTTCTTAGCTTTTTTGGAGTCTAGTTTTTCTAAATCTTTAATATCAGCACCAGGTGAAAAAAACTTTGAACCTCCAATTAAACCGATGCATCTAATCTCTTTTAATTTATTCAAATTTTTGGTTGCATCTCCAATTTCATTAAGGGTTTTTTGATCTAAACTATTATTTTTATTGTTAGCAATTTCAATAATTGCGTAATTTTCTCGCTTTTCTACCTTAATATTTTTATAGTTCATCAATTAATAGAATATAAATTTCAGTATGACAGAGCAACTAATTATATTGATAGAAATCATCCTTATTGACTTAGTTCTAGCAGGAGATAACGCAATTATTATCGGGATGGTTGCTTCAAAATTTGATGACTCGAATAGAAAAAAAATAATTTTCTGGGGCATTGGTGGAGCGGTTGTTTTGAGAATTCTTTTTACTTTAATCACAGCTTATTTATTACAAATCTCTGGTTTAAGATTAATTGGTGGTATTTTATTACTTTATATTTGCTACAAACTTTATAGAGATGTAATTCAAAATAAAATTGAAGAAAAAAATATTGAAGTTGATAACTCAAATCTTAAAAAAGCAATCTTTACGGTAATTCTTGCAGATGTAACAATGAGCTTAGACAACGTTTTAGGTGTAGCTGGTGCAGCAGGAGATCATTATACTCTTCTTGCTTTTGGCTTAGGTCTATCAATACTATTAATGGCTTTTGCAGCTAATTATACTGCGAAACTGATTAAAAAATATTCTTGGATTAGTTGGGTTGGATTATTTGCAATACTAATCGTAGCAATCCAATTAATATATGAGGATTTAAAAATTATATTATGATTAAATTTATAGTATTTTTTTTATTAATATTTAATATTTCTCACTCAGTTGAATTTTTGGGAGATTTTAAACAAGGTTCTTTTATCTTGGGAAAAACAGATCCAAATTCAAAAGTATTTATTGATGATAGAAAAGTAAGAGTTTCAAGTGAGGGATATTTTGCTTTTGGATTAGATAGAGATAGAAAAAATAATGTTTTAATTAAAGTAAAAACTGGAAAAGAAACTAAGTTAATTGAAAAAAAGGTTTTTAAAAGAAAATATAAAATACAAAGAATTGATGGTCTACCACCAAAACAGGTAACACCTCCACCAGAAGTTTATGAGAGAATTAAAAAAGATAACATTTTAATTGGCAAAGCTAGAGCTATCGATAGTAAGCTAGTATTCTTTAAAGATAAATTTATCTATCCTATTGATAAATATATAATTACAGGTGTTTACGGCAGTCAAAGAATTTTAAACGGTAAACCAAGAAGACCTCACTATGGCATAGATTTTCATGCTCCAGAAGGAACTCCAGTTAAATCCATGATGGATGGAGTTGTCACGTTAGTAGCGAATGATATGTACTTCACAGGTGGAACTATCATTTTTGATCATGGTCATGGCGTAAGTACATTGTACATGCACATGAAGGATATAAATGTTAAGAAAGGTCAGAAAGTTAAGAAGGGTGAAATTGTTGGAACTCTAGGGCAAAGTGGTAGAGCAACAGGTCCTCATTTAGATATAAGATTAAATTGGTTTGATGTAAAACTGGATCCCTCTTCTATTCTAAAATAACAATGAAAATATTTAAAATCTTATCGATAAATATTTTAATCCTTTTTGTTTCAATTATAGGTATAGAGATAATATTTGGATATTGGTTTGATCCAAATAATATTGGGCCTTACATGAGAGAGCACAGAATGAAAAAAAATTTTTATTCTTTAAAGTACAATGATGAAGTATATGAATATGTATACAAAAGAAATTATTTTGGTTTTAGAGGAGAAGAGACTAAGCTTGAAAAAATAAAAGCTGTGATGATTGGTGGAAGCACAGCAGATGAAAGATATAAACCTGAGGAATATACAATAGTAGGATTCCTTAACAAACAACTTTCCAAAAATAATATTAATTTAAAAATAGTAAATGCAGGAATTGAGGGGCAGTCTACTTTGGGGCATATTTATAATTTTGAAGTTTGGTTTCCAAAACTAAATAAATTCAAACCGGATTATTTTATTTTTTATGTAGGTATCAATGATCATATTTTAGATAATACTGTTGAAAAAACAAAAGACGGGCACGTTTTAAATCCTTCAAAATTAGAAAGGTTTAAGGATAACTTTAAATCTAGAAGTATTTTTTATGATTTATTAAGAAAAATAAAACATAAGTATTATAATAAAGGCAAACAAGTGACTTATGATTTTAATAGAAGAATAAAAGAAAAAAAAATTGAAGATTTTAAATTTTTGAATTTTGAAGAAGCAAAAAAAAATTTTGATATAGAAAAACTTAAAGAGGAAAATATTTCTTTAATTAGGAATTATTTGTCTAATATAGATACATTGGTTAATTATTCAAAGTTAATGAATGCTAAACCAATTTTTATCAATCAACTTACTGAAAAAGGAAATTATAATAAGAAATTATTTATACTTAATTATTCTCTAATATCTCATTGTGAAAAAAAGGGTTATTCGTGTATTGACTTGGCAAAAAAACTTGAAGGAAAGCAAGAATATTGGTGGGATGGTATTCATACTACACCCAAAGGCTCAGAAAAAATCAGTGAATTAATTTTTCCTGAATTTTTAGAGATTGTTGGTAAAAATTAATCTAATTCAAATTTATTTTTGTAATCTTTTAACAAAGAACTATCTTGATCATTTTTGTATAAAATAAAATCTTCAATAACTAAAATATCTAAGTTTGTTCCCATAAAACAATTAAATGCATCTTCTATAGTACATACAATTGGCTCTCCTCGGACATTAAACGAGGTATTGACTAATACTGGACAGTTAGTAATTTTTTTAAATTGAGTTAGTAAGTTGTAATATTTAGGATTTGTTTCTTTGTGTACTGTTTGTATTCTTGCAGAATAATCGACATGAGTAATAGCAGGTACACTAGATCTTTTAATATTAAGTTTTTCAATCCCAAACAACTTTTCATCTTTTTCAGACATAGTAATTTGTTTATCTTTTTTTACATCTGAAACTAAAAGCATATAAGGGCTATCATAATTTAATTCGAACCAGTTATTTAAATCCTCTCTTAAAACTGAGGGCGCAAATGGTCTAAAACTTTCCCTGAATTTTATTTTTAAATTTAGCTCTTTTTGCATTTTCTCCGATCTAGGGTCAGCTAAAATTGATCTTCCTCCTAAAGCCCTAGGCCCAAATTCCATTCTTCCTTGAAACCAACCGACTGTTTTGTTATTTGATAATTCTTTTGCAACTATTAATGAAATCTCATCTGAAGTTTTTTTATTAAATTTTCCTTTTAATTTATTCAGCTTATTCTCTATGTCTTTTTCAGAAAACTTAGGGCCCAAATATGCCCCTTTCATTTGATCTTTAAAAATTTCTCTTGGTTTACTTAATTCGTGATACCAGTATGCTAGAGCAGCTCCGAGTGACCCACCAGCGTCTCCTGCAGCCGGCTGGATCCAAATATTATCAAATATTTTTTCTCTTAATATTTTTCCATTTGCTACACAATTTAAAGCAACTCCTCCTGCCAAACATAAATTTTTAATCTTATATTCATTAGCTATACTTTTTGTAAGTCTCATCACAATTTCCTCTGTAACTGCTTGTATTGATGATGCAATATCCATGTGAAAATTATTTAGTAAATCTTTTTTTGGATCTCTGACAGGTTGTCCGAAGAGGTTAGAAAATTTTTTGTTTGTCATTGTTAACCCTGTAGCATAATTGAAATATTTCATATTTAATTTAAAGGAACCATCTTCTTTGAGATCCATTAATTCTTTAATTATTAAATCTTTATATTTTGGCTTTCCGTATGGTGCTAATCCCATCACTTTATATTCACCACTATTAACTTTAAACCCTGTATAATAAGTGAAAGCAGAATAAAGCAGTCCTAATGAATGAGGAAAATGAATTTCCTTTATCATTTCTAATTTATTATTTTTACCTATAGCTACAGTTGTAGTTGCCCATTCACCAACGCCATCTAATGTTAATACAACGGCCTCTTTAAATGGTGATGGGTAAAATGCACTGGCTGCATGACTATAATGGTGTTCTGAAAATTTAATTTTTGTAATATCGTTGAAATTCTCATCGTGTTGTTTCAAATTTTCAAATAAAAATTTCTTTTGAAATAATTTTTCTCTTAACCATAAAGGCATAGATAAACTGAAAGACTTAAATCCCTTAGGTGCAAATGCCATATAGGTTTCCAGCAATCTTTCAAATTTCAAAAATGGTTTTTCAAAAAAAACTATATGATCAATTTCACTAAGTTTTAGCTTGCACTCTGACAATACGTAATTAACTGCATTCATAGGGTATCTTGCATCGTGCTTTTTTCTTGAGAATCTCTCTTCTTGAGCTGCAGCTATTATTTCTCCATCTTTAATCATAGCTGCTGCACTATCATGATAAAACGCTGATATTCCTAAAATAGATGTCACTTAAAATATTGTGTAAATAAATGGAGCTACTGCTGATCCTTGGCTTAATACAATTAAAACGCCAAATAATGCTAGAACAATTATAATTGGTAGTAACCAATATTTTTTTCTTTCATTTAAAAATTCCCAGAATTCTTTTAAAAAATCAATCATTAAAATTGTTTATCCATAGATCCTAAATTTTTTTTTCTTTTAATCCAATAACTCTTTATATCATTACTAAATTTCATTCCTATTAAATCTTTACCAAATAATCTCACAAGCAAACTTATTGGCGTTAATATTATAAAATAAACTATTGCCATCACTACGGGTGCAACAATTCTTCCTAATATTTCACCAAGCTTTATCCATGCTTTATTAAAGGGTGATAATATTTTGGAGTTTAGCAGTCCTAATACTAAGAAAATTAAAGCAATGGAAATTAAATATAGATTAACCTCACCTTTTTTTGTTAATGGCCAAAATGCAATGACCAAAAAAACGATAAAAAATAGTAATCCAAAACTTCTATTTGATGATCTCTTGTGCATAATTTATCAATTAGTTATATAATTTAAGCTTCATATCATTTTAAGTAGTTTTATGTAAAGTATAATCAGAATACTATAATTATTTATGGAATTTTTAGAAACTATTAATTTAACAATAGGAAACTTCACATTTTTTTGTGCAGTAATACTACTCGCTTCATTCGTCAGAGGTTTTAGTGGGTTTGGATTTTCTGCATCAAGTGTTTCTTTGTTATCTTTTATTCTTCCTCCAGTAGAAATTGTTCCTATTATTCTTTTGTTAGAGGTAATAGCAAGTTTTTTTATGATTCCAAGCATATGGGGTAAAATTAATTGGAAATTTGTTGTATATTTACTTTTTGGAGTAGCTTTAGGAACTCCAATAGGTGTAAAATTACTTTCTATCTTAGAGCCTAAATTAATGCACATGATTATTTCTATAACAGTAATTTTTTTTGCTGTATTACTGCTCAAAGGATATAAAAATAAAAAACTAAATCAGAACTTAACTAAATTTTTTGTAGGAACAGTCGCAGGTACAGCAAATGGTTTTGGAACTTTAGCTGGTTTGCCAATTGCTTTATATTTTTTAGTGATCGCAGTAGAACCTGCAGTTATCAGGGCATCAATTGCTGCTTTATTTTTTTTTACTGACTCATATGCGTTAATTTTAACTTACTTTAGCGGTCTTCTAGATTTGTCATTTTTATTAAGGACTCTACCTATGATTTTAATAATTCCAATTGGTGTTTTTATGGGTACAAGGCTTTTTAAAGGTAGTACTAAAGAAAGTTATAAGAAATATGTTCTATATTTTTTAATTGTTATTTCTTTTTTTGGATTAATAAAATCTGTAATCTAAATTTTTTTAATTAAGATTTTATTTCTATATTTGCTCAATAATTGTCTTAGGCCAGCGCTAATCACTCCCAAAACGATAGCTAAAATTATAGCAAAAGATCCATATAAAAGCGGACTTTTTTCAGATAGTTTAATTATATATTTAGAAAAACTATTTAAATTATTTATGTCAATAGTTTCTTGAACATTTGATGATTTCATACCCTCAAAGAAAAAAGTATCGTAAGCAATAGCTATAGCCACACAACACAAAAGCATAGCGAATAAAGTTTTTAAATGCGAACTATCTAAGTACTGGCCGACTTTTTGTCCAACTTGTACTCCAATTATTGAGCCAATAATTAGGTTTATAGCTAAAACTAAATCGATAGAACTATAATTAAATGCATGAAGCACAGTGACTATTGCACTAATAAATACCGTCACAAATAAAGAGGTGCCTGGAATTAATTTCACTGGCATACCAATCAAATAGATCATTGCTGGAACCATTAAAAAAGCACCACCAACTCCAATGAGAGCAGCTACAAAACCTGTAAAAATACCAAGAATAATTGGAGTAAACACACTCTCGTACAATCTAGATTTTGGAAAACGAACTTTAAAGGGTAATCCATGTATCCAATAGTGACTGTGAAGTTTTTGTTTTAAATTTATTTTTTTTCTCTCTCTATCTATCTCTGCAACACCTTGAATTAACATTAATGTTCCAATAATTGCTAAGAGGTACATGTAAGATAAAGAAATTATTAAACTTAATTTCCCAATCTCGTTAAAAAAATTAAAAGCTGTCATCCCCAATATGGTACCTGCAACCCCACCAATAATAATCATTGAACCCATTTTGTAATCTAAAGTATTTTTGAACCAATGCGTTAATGAACCTGATACAGAGGTTGATAAAATATTTGTAATCTCATTAGGTACAGCATAAACAGGTGGGATGCCTAAAAAAATTAAAAAAGGTGTCATTAAAAATCCCCCTCCAACTCCGAATAGGCCAGATAAAACACCCACACCGAAACTTAAAAATAATATAAAGATAATATCTATTTTAACTTGAACAATTGGAAGAAAAATTTCCATACCTGAAACATAGGTATTCCCCTTGAAGATGTTTGTCAAACTAGAAAGACGCTATTTGATTTTTCCTTCTTTTCTCAACTGTTCTCTAATTTTGGTTGCTGATATTTGTTGAGTTTTTTCGTCTAAAACAATTTCTTCAATCTTATAGCCTACACCCCTCCCATAACAAATATTTGTAATATTTGGTACTAGAGTGACTTTTATTCGGTTCTTGTAGTCCTTTAAAGCTTCAATTATGTTTGATTTTACTGTTTCAAAATCAAATGGGTTGTCTTCGACACCTTGAACATCCCTAACCATAATATTTACTTGGCCAGTTTTTTTTATAATTTCTTCAAAAAGCTTTTGGTGTCCTGCGTGCCAAGGTTGCCATCTACCTAACATTTGAGCGGTAGGATGTTTGTTATCCCAAACGTGATTATCGTTTTTCATTAAATTATTAAGCTATTTGAGCTCTAAGCTGCAATCGTTTGCAGTTTATGCTTAGAGGTCATTCCACTTAAGAAGTTCCAAAGATATCTTGCTGTCAATAAAGATGCGGTTTCAGCTTTCTCCTGCTCCTCCTTTGATAATCCATCTAATAATTTTTCACATTCTGCTCGATGAATTACATCTGCTGATTTATGGGCTTCAAAGAATTCAAGCCCTTCTTTAGAGCTAACCCCATAGAATTTTTTTAATCCTTGTATTTTTGTTTCAGCAATTTCAGGTATTTGTCTCTCATAAGTGTATAAAGAAGCAAGACCTTCTGCGTATGATTTTCTTGCTTGAGAAAAGAAATTATCAATCATATCTTTTGTAAACCAATCAAGTTTTACTCTTTCAATTTCTTTTTCATCAGCCCCTAAAGCTTTAGCAAAGTTTTTCCAAAGTTTTGGGTGATCCCCGTCTTTGTTTTCCTCATCTTGTAAATTTTCTAAAAGTATTCTTCTTTTTTCGATATCTTCACAAATAGAGTGTGTAGCACTAATGTATCTTGGGAACGCTTTAACATGTTGATAATATTGTTCAGCGTAATCTTTAATAATCTCTCTGTTTAATTTTCCCTCGTTCCAATAAATTTGATAAAATGGATGTTTTAATAAATGAAACTTATCTAATTTTGCCCCTAATTCTTTTGAAAACATTTTGCTCCTTTTGTTGATTTAAAGACTACTCTCAAATTATAAATTATTTAAGTAAAAAATTATCCACACTTTTTAGTTGAGTAGTTTAAATGTTCACGTTTTGATTCACTTTTGATTCACTTAGGGACTCAGAATACAACCTTAGATAGTTTTATCCACAGCAGCTATCGGTCTTTCATCGATTGGTAAGTGCAAAGCTGAAGCTATAAAAGATAGCACAATTGCTAAATACCAAGCATAATCAAAACTTCCGAACTGATCATAAAAATACCCACCTAAATATGCACCAAGAAATGATCCAACTTGATGGTTCAAAAACACTATACCGAAGAGGAGTGTTAAATTTTTTGTTCCAAAAATTTGAGCAACTATTCCATTTGTTGCGGGAACAGTTGCAAGCCATAATAACCCAAAAGAAGTTCCAAATAAAACTGCAGATAAATTTGATGCTGGTAAGAAAATAAATAATATTAAAGCTATTCCTCTTAAGAAATATAATCCGCTCAAGAGTATTTTTTTACTGTATTTATCACCTAAATAGCCCATAACAAGTGTTCCTATAATGTTAAAAAAACCTATCAAAGCTAAAATCGCCATTCCTGTCCAGTCTGCTAAACCTTTATCTTGAACATATCTCGGGACATGAGTTGCTATTAAAGTAATTTGAAATCCGCACACAAAAAATCCAAGGATTAATAATCTAAAACCTTTATGTGCAAATGACTCTTTTAAGACTTCACTTAAGCTTCGACTGTCTATGTTAGAATTAATAGCTGTAGTTTTATTTTGAGGTAATTTTACAAAAAAACCAGGTATACACATCAAAAATAAAATTATAGAAAATATAATAAAAGACATCTGCCATGTAGAAATATTTTTAAACAAAGTAGATAATATTGGAAAAATAAACATACCTAATCCTCCGCATGCAGTAACAAGACCCGCGGCTTTACTTCTATTTTCATTTGGAAAATGTTTTGAGATCATTGGAGTTAGGATGGTTCCAGCTGCTCCAGCTAAACCTAAACCAACAAATAAACCAAGATTGATTTGTAGCCACATGCCTGAAACATAATTATTGCCCATAAGCAGCATCGCGATTGAGTAAAAAATTAAAGCTGGAACTATTACTACATATCCGCCTAATCTATCTGAAATCCTGCCAAAAACTGGAGTAAAAATTCCCCAAAATATTGCGTGAACGGCGATCGCTAATCCAAATTCAGTATTTGATGTTCCAGCTGATGACTCGAATTCGCTTGAGTAAAGTCCAAATGTTTGTCTTACTCCCATTGTAGTGCAAACAACAAAGCATGCAGCTACTAAGGCATACAAAGCAATTTTATTTGGAAAAAAATTTTTTATCATCTAATTTTCTTTAATCCTTGTTTTAAATCATTAATCAAATCTTTTGTATCTTCTAAACCAATGTGAAGTCTTACAATATACTCATCTTTTTTAAATCGATAAAATTGTCGTCCTTTTAAATATTCATCTTTTTTTGAATTTTTTATCTCTTGAAGAATAGCAAGACTTTCAAAACCACCCCAGCTATAACCAATTCCAAATAATTTAAGAGAATTAACAAAGGCAATTACCGAAGATTTTTTTCTACTTTTGACTACAATAGAAAACAGCCCTGTCGCTCCCGAATAATACTTTTTCCAAAGCTTATAATTCTTACTTAGGGGATTGTGTGGGTATAGGATTTCTTTAATTTTTTTTTGTTTTTTTAAAAATTTAATTACGGTTTTTGTATTTTCATAATGTTGTCTTAATCTGGTATCTAAAGTTCTTAAACCTCTTATTATTAAGTAAGCTTCGTCAGCTGACATTCGATATCCTGATAATTTGTAAAAGAACATTATTTTTTTAAAAACTTTTTGGCTTACAGCTAAAGAGCCGCCCATAGCATCGGAGTGACCAGAAAAATATTTTGTGGCAGAGCAAAAAGACATATCAAATCCTAACTTCAATGGTTTAAGGTACAGTGGTGTTCCCCAAGTATTATCAAGTAAGGTGAAAATTTTTTTTCTTTTAGCTACCTTGACAATTTTAGATAAGTCTTGAAATTCAAAAGTATTACTCCCTGGATTTTCAACTAAAATCATTTTCGTTTTATTTGATATTTTTCTTTTTAAATCATTAAAAGAATCAGGATTATAAAATTTAGCATCGACTTTAAATTCTTTCATAAGTTCTTGCGATATTTCTTTTGTTGGACCATAAACATTATCTGAAACTAAAATTTCATCTCCAGGCCTGCAGAGAGACATTAATGCCAAAGCTATACCACCAAATCCTGTGCCAGTAAGGAAAACATGATAGGCCTGCTCTAATTCTTTTAAAATATTTTCAAGTTCAATTGTAGTCGTACTACCATATCTCCCGTAAGTATAATGAGATACTTTTTTGTGTTTCTTAATTTTAAGCTCATGTTGATACATTTCCTGCATTGAGTTAAATAAAATAGTAGATGCCCGAGTTACAGGGGGATTTGCCGATCTATTTGAGCTATCTTTTGTTGGATGTTTAAGAAATGTGCTTATAGACTTTTTCATAAATTAAGTATAATTGAACTTTATATATAACTTTACACATTAAAATAGAAAAAAGGAGGCAAAAATATGGGTTACCCAAAAAAGCACCGTGGTAGAAGAAAAATTGGCTCAAAAAAAAGAAGAGCAAGAAAAAGAAACAAAAAGAAATAATCATAAAATTTTATGCTTGAAATAACTCAAATAAGAAAATTGAGTTTATGGATATTCTTTATTCCATTATTGGCAATAAACTTTTGTTTATTAATATCTCAAAACTATGAGTTATTAGAGAATACAATTTTTTCTGTAGACCACATTGGTCGATCTAATTTTTCAATTCCTTATTTAGATGGAAGTCTATCTATCAGTCGAGCTTCGAGAACTTTTCCTCAATACTTAATTTTCAAACCATCAATGATTTTAACTTCTGTGCTTCTATATTTTTACTGGAAAAGTAATAATCAATTAATAAATAAATTTTACGAAACAAACATAAATTATAATTTTAAAACATTAGGTATTTTATCAGCTGTATTTCTGGCTATTCACTCTGTTTTTTTAGGAATAAAGTTCGATATTCAAATTTACAAATTATTTAGAAGATTGGTGCTAGTTTTATTTATTATATTTGAAATTATTGCTCAAGGTTATTTGGTTTTCCATTTTTACAAATTGAAAACAAAAATTGATAAATTTATAAATAGGAAAATTTTATTTTTAAAATTAATATTGGTTTCAATCTTAGCTGCCGTAGCAATACTCAGTTTACCTATACTGGTAGCTAAAGGAAATACACATTTTAAACATGCTTTAGAATGGAATTATTTTGTAGGAGTAGTTTTGTTTTATTTATTATCAAGAATGTTTTGGAGAAGAACCACTTAAATTTCTAGGCTTTCGCCCAGAAATTTAGTAGTTTTGGCTCGTCGTTGTAGGCGCTACCGCCAAGCCATCCCGACGGACTATTCTAGCGCTACTAGGTCCATCTTTCTGCCCCTTAAGCTTGAACCTCTCGGTTTTTCCTTAAATGGTCAGTTAAGAGTTGCCTCTTAATTAAAAACATTACATCACAAAAACTATTTTAGAGTAATCACTTAATACGTGTCTATTTTTTTTGTGTTAATTAAGTGGATAAATTATTATTAAAAGTCTTGTCTATCCATCCTCCGCCAAGGACCTTATCCCCAACTTCATCTTTTGAATAAAAAACACATGCTTGACCAGGAGAAATTCCTGTTTCTTTATCTAAAATTTCTACTCTAACATTTTCATTCTTAAAATTTATCTTAGCTTTTAAAAATCTCCCAGTAGATCTCACCTTAATATTTATAATTTGATCGAATTCTTTTTTCGGTGATAAAATGTTAAGATCTCTCAATTGTATTTCTTTTATTTCCAAGTTTTCTTTTTTGCCTACTATCACTGTATTATTTTCGGCATTTATATTAATGACATATAATGGTTTGTCGCTTGAAATTTTAATTCCTTTTCTTTGACCAATTGTGTAATTTATTATACCTTGATGTTCTCCAATTTGTTTTCCACTTAAATCAATTATTTTTCCTTTCATAAATGACTCTGGTCTGAATCTCTTTATCACTGAACTATAATCTCCATTTGGAACAAAACAAATATCTTGACTATCTGGTTTATCAGCGACATTAAGGTTCAACTTTTTTGCTATTGACCTTGTTTCAGATTTGTCGATTTCACCTAAAGGAAATCTCAAATATTCAAGTTGCTCTTGCGTAGTACTAAATAAAAAATAGCTTTGATCCCTATTATGATCTTTAGCTCTGTACATACTTGCGTGACCGTTTCTTTTTAACCTAGAGACGTAATGACCAGTGATTAATGCATCTGCGTTTAAATCTTTAGCATATTTAAAAAGATCTCTAAATTTAACAGTTTGATTGCATTGTACACAAGGTATTGGAGTTTCACCGGCTACATAGCTATCAATAAATGAGTCGATTACTTCGGTTTTAAATTTTTTTTGATAATATAAAATTTCATGTTCGATATTAATCTTCTCAGAAACTCTTTTAGCATCTAAAATATCTTGACCTGCGCAACATTGTCTCCCTTTTTCAGCTTTCTTAGTATCATCGTAAAGTTTTAGAGTAATACCCGTAACATTGTACCCTTCTTCTTTCATAAGAGCTGCTACAACGGAGGAGTCAACTCCTCCAGACATAGCTACAACGACTTTTGTTTCCTTTTTAGGTTTATTAATTCCTAGAGAATTCATATTAAAAGTATATAATATAATTAAATACTTTTTTCCATAATGCTAATTGACTTCGAGCCAGGAGATTACGTAAAAAACCCTGAGAATAAAGATTGGGGAGTTGGGCAAGTGCAATCAATTATAGGCAATAAAGTCACTGTAAACTTTGAAAATTTTGGAAAAAGAGTAATTAATATTGAAAATATTAAGTTAGAAAAAATTGATAATGAATAAATTAAAACTTAAAGAAATTGCCGAAAATCTAATCGAAACTTTTCAATTCGCCGGAAAAGAGTCTATTAGACTCTTTAAAGAAGGCTTAAAAATTGAAATTAAAGAGGATAATTCTCCTGTAAGTAATGGTGACTTAAGAGTGAACGAATTGATTACTAAAAAAATATATGAATTGACACCCTCCATTCCAATAGTATCTGAGGAAACGGTAGATTTGGGAAAGAAAAATACTTCAAAAATCTTTTGGTTAATTGATCCAATCGATGGAACGAAAGAATATATAGCAGGGAAGGATGAATTTACTTTGAATGCAGCTTTAATAATAAATACTGTACCAGTGCTGGGGGTTGTTGGTGTTCCAAAAAAAAATAGACTTTTTTTTACTTATGGTCCTGGTGAAAGTTATTTAATTGAACAAAATAAAATAAGAAAATTAAATTGTAAAAAACAACAACCTAAAAATAAGATAGTTGCCTTGTCAAGTGTTATAAAACCATCCGATTTAATTTTAAATAAACTTAAAGAGTATAATGTTACTTCTATAGTCAAAATGGCAAGCTCTTATAAATTTTGTGTTATAGCAACAGGAGAATATGATATTTACGCTGCAAGGGAAAGAGCAAATGAATGGGATTATGCAGCTGGACATGCTGTAGCTCAAAATGCAGGTGCAATTATAAAAACTTTAGATGAAAAACCTTTTTTATACGGTAAAGAGGATTATAGAAATCCAAGTCTTTTAATTAAACGAGCTGAAAATTTAAATGACTAAAACTATTTTGATTATAATTATTTCTGTGACATTGTTTGGTGTTATTTTTTTTATACTAGTTAGAAATGCTTTAAAAAGAAAACTAGATGTTTTAGTTCAGGAAGAAAAAAAAAGAAAATCAGATAATCTTGATTAATTTTTGAAACTCATCTGGGTCAAGATCCAAAATTCTTTTAGATAAATCGAAACTAAAACCGCCTCTTGCTAATATTCCCATATCTTTCTTGTAAAATAATTCTCGATTATTTTCCGATCTTACTGGGCCAATTCTCCTTCGCTTACAAAGCTTCAATGCAGATACAAAATCTGGTTCAATTTGATTTTCTTTAATTTTATCAATACTAATTTTTATGAATTTACTTTCTATGCCTTTGCCCCTTAAGGATTGATTAATTTTGTTCAAAGAGTACCCTCTTCTCAATAACATTCTAGCTTTAGAATCTGAATACATTTCGTCATTCAATATCTTATTTTTTTCTAAGTTTAAAATTATTTCATCTATTATTGATGTAACTTCTTTTTTTGATTTACTTCCTTTAATTTTTGTTAAATATTTTTTAAGCAAATACACTTTTAATTGTTGTTTAGAAGGATTATATTTTTCAAGATAAGAATAAGCTAGGTCTTTTAAATTTGTGGTCAGATCTTCAAAATCACTTTTATTAGATGTGGGATTCATTGGAGTAATATACTATATTATTTTTTATGTTAAATAATCTATTGTCTTTATTAAATCCTGAAACTATTTATTTGATGGCAAATTGGGGAATAATACCATTTTGGTTATTATTAATTTTTGCACCCAATCATGCAATAACAGCTTTTTTTGTGCAATCTATAATAGTTCCATTAATTTTAGGGACAGCTTATGTTTTTTTATCTTACAATCTTTATTTAGAAAATAATATTTTTGATGGATTTGAATTATACGATGGGATAGATGGACTTTATTCAATGTTTTCAAACGAAAATTTACTACTAATTTTTTGGTTACATTTTCTTGCAATAAGTCTTTTTGCTGGTGCTTGGATTGCAAGAGATTCGAGAAAATATTTCATTCCAAGAATAATTACGGTTTTTTCATTAATCTTAACTTATTTTTCAGGCCCAGTTGGTTTAATAATTTATTGGTTTCTAAGAATTTTCTTTGCAAAAAAAATCAGTTTCAATGATTAAACCCTTTGATTTTTATTTCGACTTCGTAAGTCCATATTCATTTCTTGCTCATAAGAAAATAAGAAAAATTGAGAGTAAAGCTGCAATTAAGGTACGCTACCTTCCTATACTACTCGGCGGGTTGCACAATTTACATGGAATAAAGGCGCCTGCTTTTATTCCTGCTAAGGCAAGACATATGATAAGAGATTGTAAATTAATAGCAGAAAAAAATAACACAAAATTTAAATTTAACTCCTATTTTCCAATTAAAAGCTTAAATCTTATGAGGGGAGTACTTGTAGCTGAAGAAGATAATTTTAAAAGTTATTATATAGACAGTATTTTTGACACTATTTGGCAAGACGGCTTAAATTTAAACGATGAAAATATTTTTTACAAAGTATTAAAAAATTTAAATGTTAATCCTAAAACATTTATATTAAGGTCTTCATCTTCATCTATTAAGGACCTGCTAAAAAAAAGAACTAGCGAAGCTTATGAAAAAGGGGTTTTTGGTGCACCTACATTTGTATCAAATAATAAAATTTTTTGGGGTCAAGACAGGATTGAATTTGTATTAAATGAAGCAAGTAAATAATCTATTTTTTTACTTTTTCGACGACTTTGAATCCAGATTTTTTTAATGACTCGAAACCTCCATCAACATGAGCAACATTTTTAAAACCCATATCTACTAAAGACTTAGTTGCTAGTGCCGATCGCCAACCAAGAGCACAAAATAATACCATTTTTTTTACATCCTTGATTTTATTTTCTTTGTAGTATTTACTTTCGGGGTCTAGCCAAAACTCAAGCATTCCTCTCGGTATATGTTTCGAATTTTCGATTGTACCATCTTTCCAAAGTTCTCTAATATCTCTAACGTCAATAAGAGTGATCTCTTTTTTTTCAAAAAGTTTCTTTGCTTGATCTGAGTTTAGAGTTTCTATTGATTTTTTGGCTTCTTCGACCAATATTTGAGAGGATTTAATACTCATAGATGAAATATTTAAACTATTATATATATTTTACTAGTATGAAAAATATAGAAAAAATGAAAAAAATAGGAATTTTGAAAAAAATTTTTATTAAACTTTGTAGAAAATTAGGGTACGAAATAATAGATCAGAATAATTTCAATATACCTACATTAAATAAAAATGTAGACGATGAATTAAGTAAATTGGGTAAGTATTCTATCAATTTACCTTTAGGGATTATAAAAACTACAAGAAAAGTAAAATCAATAGATATTATAATCAGAACTTGTACGAGTGTTAATATGCTCACACAAAACAAGAAAAGACTATTTGAAAAGGAAAAGATAGAATATACTTTAAGAACCATCAAATCTTTGTTAAATTCAGTAATTTATAGTACCCAACTTGAAGACCTTGAAATAAAATTTACAGTCATCGATCACGACTCCTCCGAACAAAATTTAAAGAAAATTAAAAAAATTTTTGAAAATTACGATACAAAATTTAAACTAATAAATTTAGACTTAACAAAATTTGAAAGTAAAATTGAAAAAGTAAACGAAAAAGGCGAAAATGTTTCCGTGAACCAGATTTCGAATATGGCTAATATAAATCAATCTTTATTAGAGGCAAAAAATGCGAAAGATCTAATATACTTTGTTGAAGACGATTATTTACATACTAAAAACTCTTTAAGTGAGATGGTTTTGACTTATGAACGTATTTCAACCCAATTAAATAGAGAAATAATTATTTGCCCAAGTGACTATCCTTATCTTTATACTAAAGCGGAATATACACAAAATTTTCTAGGAGAAAAAAACCATTGGCGTAAAATTAGTGAGTCACTTTGCACTTTTCTAACTAGTAGAAAAATGGTTGAAAAATACTGGGATAAATTTGTAAGCATGTGTGAAAAAGAGCATTATCCTTTTGAAAAACCATTGCATGATATTTATGAAAAAGAGTTATGTATATCACCTATTCCGTCTCTAGCTTTACATTTCACTAATGTAAATTCTATTTTTGGCTTATCTCCAAATATAAATTGGAAAAAAATATGGGAAGAAAATGAAAATTAAATTATTTTTAATAATCATATTATTATTATCCTCCTTTAATTTGAACTTGAAGGCGAATATAGATGATTTAGATAAAAAATATATACCCCTAAAAGACTTTATAGTTTTAAAATTTGATATTTTTTTTCAAAAGAACTTAACGAAAATTTTTCAAGGTGGCGGTATCACAGGAATTGCTTATCAGAAAATTGATTATAATTTTAGATTTGATACAAAAAATAATTTTATAATTTCATTAGATGCCTTGATGGATAGAAAAAGATATAAAACAAAAAAATACTTTCCAAAAATAAAAGATTGTACTCAAATACGAAACAAATTATTTACAAATAAATATGGTTATTCATTTTTTACACAAAAACTTAATAGTCTTGTTAATAAGGATTTAATCTCCGATTCAATAAATCAAAACATTCTTAACATAACAAATTTAAATGAAGGTCAAAAAAAAGAGATCTTAAATAAAACTCAAATTAAAATTAGCATCATACATCCAAATAATGAGAAAAGCATCTTATGTAGTGGTAAAATAACTGATATTGAATTGAAAAATATGTGAAAGTTTAAAAGGGCTTGTTTACACAAGCCCTTTTAACGAATTTTTAATCTCTTATCGAATAAGCAGTAACACCCACTTCAGCTTTATCTGTTCCTAGTTTCTCAGCTGCTTTACTAATTCTCAAACCAATTGTTGACTTAAGAATTGTAAAAGTAACCCAGGATAATACAAAACTAAATATACATACAGATGCTGTACCTATGAATTGAGTTCCAAAAGATGTTTCCGGATTAGTTAAAGGAACTACAAGTGTTCCAAATATACCTGCAAACATGTGTACTGGAATAGCACCAACTACATCATCTAACCCGTAGCTTTCCAACATTTTTGTACCAAAGTACATTATAATTGCCCCTATAGATCCAATGAACATTGCTGTAATAGGTCCTGGTGTTAAAGGTTCAGCTGTAATAGCAACTAAACCCGCTAATGCACCATTAAGCATCATAACTATATCGGTTTTACCACCAATTAATCTAGTTATAGCTGCGCCTGTAAAAGTTCCTGCTGCGCCAGCTAAATGCGTGTTCACTGCAATTTTTGAAATTGCATTTACATCATCAAATGTTCCCATTGCTAATTGGCTAAAGCCATTAAATCCAAACCAACCAAACCAAAGTAAAAAAGTTCCTAAAGTTACTAATGGAATACTTGATGCTGCGAAAGGCTGCATAGATTTTTTTTCACCTTTTCTGCCAAACCTTCCTTCTCGAGCGCCTAAGACTATAACTCCCGCAAGTGCTGCTGCACCTCCACACCCGTGAACCAAAGTGGATCCCGCAAAATCTGAAAATCCGCCACTTGCTAACCAGCCTCCTCCCCATTGCCAGCCCATAGAAATTGGATAAATAATTCCGGCCATCACTGCTGCAAAAATGAAGAATGGCCAGATCTTAATTCTCTCTGCTACTGCTCCAGATACAATTGAAGCTGTTGCGCACACGAACATTGTTTGAAAGAACCAGTCTGAATAGCCTGAATATCCTGTTTCAGCATTAGACGAGTCAGTCCAAATGGTAAATGAACCTAAATAACCACCTTCTGGCACTCCGTAAGCTAAATTATAGCCAACTAAAAAGAATACCAGCGAACATATAGCGAATTTACCTATATTTTTCGCGGCAATTGTCGATACACTTTTTGTAGTCACTAATCCACTCTCAAGCATACAGAAACCTGCTGCCATGAAAGCTACTAGCACTCCACCTATATAAAACCCTAACGAGTTAAAAATATATTGTCCCTCTTGAGACATTGTAGTTTCTGCAAAGCTTTGAGAACTAATTAGTAGAGCAGAAATACAACCTAATAAAATGAAAGTTAATTTTTTCATGTTTCCCCCTTTTTTTTTGATGCTTTGATATCAGTTTTCAGGGTTTTAAAGTATGAATTAAATGCATACGAGCTTTGTAAAATAAATAAGGCCTGAACGGGGGAACCGATACAGGCCTTATAATTTTTCCCAACTAACGAGGGAGGGAATTTTAATTAGTCTCTAATACCGTAAGCTATTACACCGACCTCTGCTTTGTCAGTTCCTAGTCTTTCAGCTTCCTTGCTTATTCTTAATCCAATTGTACTTTTAATTATTTGGAAAACAATAAACGAGACTATGAATACGAATACCACAACTGAGATAGTTCCTAAGAATTGTGCTCCGAAAGTAACATCTCCATTTGTTAATGGCACTGCTAATGTACCCCATACTCCAGCTACTAAGTGTGCTGGGATGGCTCCAACTACGTCATCAATTTTCATTTTGAACAATAGTTTTGTTGAGAAGTACATTAGTACTCCTGCTATTGCTCCAATAAAGATTGCAGCTAACGGACTTGGTGTTAATGGTTCTGCCGTAATACCTACTAATCCAGCAATTGCGCCGTTTAGCATCATCACTACGTCAGTTTTTCCACCAATAACTCTTGATACTGTTGCAGCAGCTAATACACCACCACCTGCAGCTAAGTTCGTATTGATATAAATTGTTGCAACTGCTGAAACGTCTTCTAACGTTCCAGAAGCTAACTGAGATCCACCATTAAATCCGAACCAACCTAACCAAAGTATAAATACTCCTAATGTTGCTAACGGAATTGATGATGCAGCAAATGGTGCCATCGGTTTAGCCTCGCCTTTTCCTGAGAATCTGCCACTTCTAGCGCCTAATACGATTGCACCTGCAAGAGCCGCGGCTCCTCCAGCAGCATGTACTAACGTTGAACCAGCAAAATCTGAGAATCCAGCTACCGATAACCATCCACCACCCCACTGCCAACCCATTGAAATTGGATATATAATTCCAGTTAAAATTGCGGCAAATAAGAAAAATGGCCAGATCTTAATTCTTTCAGCTAACGTACCAGATACGATTGACATTGTAGTGGCACAGAACACCATTTGGAAGAACCAATCAGAACCATCAGAATATCCTGTCTCTAATGATGAATTGTCACTCCATGGCGTGAATGAGCCAATATATCCGCCTTCTGGGATACCGTAAGCTAAATTGTAACCAACCAACCAGAACATAACTCCGGCGATTGAATATAAACCTATATTTTTAGCACAGATTGCTGATACAGATTTTGATGTTACTAATCCAGACTCTAACATTGCGAAACCTGCGGCCATCCACATGACCAAGAAACCTGACATTAAAAATAATAGGGTATTAAAAATGTATTGTACTTCTGCAGAAACTGTAGTCTCAGCATATCCAAGACCTGCAAAGCCAAAATAAATGGCTGCACCTGCTAGAAAGTATCCTAAGTATTTTTTCATTACTAACTCCCTTGTTAAGCGTGCGTTATAGGGTTTTAACTATTGAAAAAGAATTGAATTGTCTTAATTTGAGCTATGCAGTTTTTGCAAGTACTTAGCCCTTATTTGAGAAACTCAAACAAGGGCTAAATTGAACATTTATCTATTAAACATTTCTTTTAAGCTTTTAGCTGGTAAAAACTTAACTTTCTGAGATGCAGCGATTTGAATGGACTCACCTGTTCTTGGGTTTCTTCCCACCCTAGCTTTTCTTTTTGCTACTTTATATGTGCCAAAACCAGCTATTTTTACAGTATCGTCATTCTTTAAAGCATCTAAAATAATAGTCGTTATTGAGTCAAAAGTTCTTTCAGCATCAGCTTTGCTTTGACCCAGTGTGGACGATATTTTTGCTACTAGTTGTTTTTTATTCATTTATGCCCCTTAGTTATTTATTAATCTCTATAAAAATCCAATAAAATCAACATTTTTTTGGTGTTTCACGTAAATATCAACACAATATATTGTGTGGTCAAAATCGTTGATTTTATTGACTTTTTTCAATAAAAAAATGGCTTAAAATAAGCCTAAATCTCTTAAATCATTAAATGTTGTGAAAAACATTAAAGAAAGTAATAAAAAAAGACCGATTCGAAAAAATCCTTCCTGAGTCCTTTGTGTTAAAGGTCTCCCTAAAATCTTTTCAAAAGCATAAAACATCAGGTGCCCTCCATCTAACATGGGAATAGGTAACAAATTAATAAATCCTAAACTGATCGATATGTAAGCCATAATGCTTAGAAAAGCTATAAAGCCCAGTTTTGCAACCTGACCAGTGATTTTAGCAATTTTTATAGGGCCACCTAATTGAGTGGTGTCTCCTGTGCCTTTAAACATCGAAATAATAAAATTCCATGAAGCATCAATTACAAACCAAGTCTCTTTAAAAGCATAAAACAAAGCAGTTGCTGGGCCTAGTCTTTCTCTATTAATTTCTTCATTTAGAGGAGCTATTTTTATACCAATAATCTTTTTATTTGCTTTATTGCCTAAAGAGTCCTCCCCTCTAATTACCTCAGGTTTTACAGAAAATGTAATTTCACTGTCATTTCTTAATATGCCGATATCAATTATTTCTGATGAAGAGGAATTAATGAAAGCTGATACTTCCATAATGCTATTTACATCTTTGCCATTTATAGATTGGATAATATCACCTGGTTTAATGCCTGCCTCTTCAGCAGGACTTTCAATTTGAACCTCTTGTATTTGAGCAGGGGTAAAATCTTTTCCGGCGAACATATAGATGAATGCAAAAATAAATATTGCTAATAAAAAATTTGCAAAAGGTCCAGCCGCTACTATTATTGATCTTTGATATAAAGGTTTGACCACAAATAATTTCTCTTGATCTTCTTTACTGTAATTTTTTAACAATTCTTCTTGCTCTGCTTGACTAAAAACATTTCTATCGCCAAAAAATTTTACATATCCGCCAAGAGGAATTGCGCAGAATTTCCATCTTGTTCCAGATTTGTCATTAAAGCCAAATATTTCTTTACCAAATCCTATAGAAAAATCTGTGACACCCACTCCATACTTCTTAGCATAGTAATAATGGCCATATTCATGAATAAATACTACAACTGTAAGTAGTATTATAAACGGTATGATAAAAGATATTAAAATTTCCACTCGTTTACCTTACTAAAAAGAAAGTTTCTAAAAGCCATAAGTCTTGCATTATTTTTTAGAGAAGATGGATAAACAAAATGTGTTTCGGTCGGCTTGCCAGGTTCGTTTGGTAAAACTTTGGAGATACCACTAATATTATGAGCTATGTAATCTGGAAGCGCAGCCAAACCAACGCCGCTTTGAACAGCTAGTAAAAGTCCGTAAACACTATTTACTTTCATCAAGGATCTTCTTTTCTTTCCATCTTTTGAACCAACTTTCAATACCCAATCAGGATTATAAACAGGAGAAGGAGCTCCTTTACCATAAGTAATAAATTTGTGTTTATCTAAATCTTTAAGCGTTTTTGGATAACCGTTTTTTTCTAAATATTCATTTGAACCATATATGTGATAATTGAAGTCTACGAATTTTTTCTGTATTAAATTTAATTGTTTTGGTCGTCTCATTCTGATTGCCACATCAGCTTCACGAGTTGCTAAATCTAGCTCTCTATCGTCGAAAATTAATTCAATTTCTATACCTGGATGAAGATCCATGAATTCTTTTATTCTGGGTGTAAGCCAAGTAGTTCCAAAACTTACAACGGTAGTTACAATAAGTTTTCCGTTTAGTTTATCTTTGTGACCGCTTAAGTTTGACTCAACATCTTTCAATTTGGAAATAACCTCGTGGGCTGATTTAAAAAGATACTCACCATTTTCGGTAAGCACTAAACCTCTAGCATGACGCTCGAATAATTGGACCTTTAAATCAGTCTCTAAACCTTGAATTTGGCGGCTAATTGCTGATTGGCTTAAGTTTAAGATTGTAGATGCTTTAGTAAAACTCGATGCCTCAGCAACAGTATGAAAAATTTTTAATTTATCCCAATCCATTATTTAAATGATTATAGTTTATTTATTTGGATTTACTATAGCTCTTCCAGAAAACTCACCTTTTAAAAGCATAGGATAAGTATCTAAAAGTTCAGAAAACGAGAGCTCTTTAGTAAATGATTGAACTTTTGAAAAATCAATCAATTTCGCTGCTTCGCCCCAGACAAACTCTCTTCTTTTTATTGAGGAACCAGACGAATCGATGCCCCATAGTTTTACTCCTCTTATAATAAAAGGCATCACATTTGTGTTGATTTTTATTCCCCCTGCATTTCCACATGCAGCAACTATTCCGCCGGGTTTTGTTTGAGCAAATATTTTTGTTAAGGCAGCACCTCCTACAGTGTCAACAACTCCGTCCCATACTCCTTTTTCTAGAAGTTTACTTTCTCCCTCAAATTCTTTTCTGTCTATAATGTTTTTCGCACCTAAATCTTTTAGATAATCATTTTTATCTTTTTTTCCTGTTACAGCGTGAACATCATATCCCATTTTAGATAAGATCATTACTGCAATACTTCCAACGCCCCCCGTAGCGCCAGTAACCAAAACATCTTTTACTTTTTCACCTAACAACAATTCTTCTTTAGCTTTGACTGCAAAAGAGCACAAAAGAGCTGTAAAACCTGCTGTGCCTAGCATCATAGACTTTCGAGTATCTAAGTCTTTAGGTATTTTGATTAAAAAGTTAGCGTCAACTTTAGCGTACTGAGCAAAACCACCAAAGAAAGCCTCTCCTACCCTAAAGCCAGTTAAAATTACTTTATCGTCTTTTTTAAATTTATTATCTTCACTTTCAACTACAGTACCTGAAAAATCTATACCTGGAACGAAGGGAAATTTTCTAACAATCTTGCCTCCATTATTTAAAATTAATGCATCTTTGTAATTAAGACTTGAATAATCTATTTTGACTAAAACGTTTCCATCCTTAAGATGACTTGTGTCGATTTCTTTAATTTCTCTTGTAAATTTTTCGTTTTGATTATCTATGACTACGGCTTTAAATTTTTGAGTCATTTATTTTTTAATATATCTTAAATATCTATTTTGAATACCCAAGTCTTCTCTGAAAGAACCTAAAAAATAGTTAGTAACCGTTGTTGCTCTCTCTTTTTTAACACCTCTCATGGTCATACATTGGTGAGCAGCATCAATAGTAACTGCTACTCCTTTCGCGTTTAATGAATTCATTAAAGTTTTAGCGATCTGCATTGTAAGTCTTTCTTGAGTTTGAAGTCTTTTGGAGAATATTTCTACCGTTCTCGCTAACTTGCTTAAGCCTACAACCTTTTTGTCAGGAATATAAGCAACATGTGCCACTCCAATTATAGGTGCCATATGATGCTCACAATGACTTTCAAGTGTGATATTTTTTTCTACCACCATATCGTCATAACCCTCAACATCTCCGAATGTTTTGGATAAATCAGCATCAGCATCTTGATTATAACCTTTAAAATATTCCTTAAATGCTTTAATTACTCTTTTTGGTGTTTCAACAAGACCTTCTCTATTTGGATCTTCACCTATCCATTTAAGAATAGTTTTAAATGCCTCTTCGGCCTGTTTGTCCGAAACTTCAGTCTTTTTTGAGGATGTTTTATCTGTATTTTTAACTAACTTCATTGTTACAGGGTTTTATAGGACATATTTGATTAATGCAAATTGCTATTTTGTCTTTTTTTCATTATTTTACCCTCATGTTCAAAAAGAGAGAAAGCGTTTTTGAGGTAGAAGAAGGAAAATTTCTATCTCCTAAATTTGATAAAGATGGACTTATTCCAGTAACCACCTCTGACAGTAGTTCCGGTGAATTATTAATGCATGGTTACATGAATGAAGAAGCTCTAAAAAAAACAATTGAAAGTAAAGAAGCTCATTATTGGAGTAGATCTAGAAAAGATATATGGCACAAAGGGAAAACAAGCGGTTTTGTGCAAAAAGTTATTGATCTAAGAATAGATGATGATCAGGATGCATTGTGGATGTCAGTAGATATAGGAAACGGATCAAGCTGCCATGTAGGATATAAATCATGCTTTTACAGATCAATACCTTTGGGAAAAATTAAAAATTCTGAAGAAATTAAATTAGAATTTAAAGAAAAAGAAAAAAAATTTGACCCTGAAAAAGTTTATAAAGGTCAGCCCAACCCAACAAAGCTTTAATTATGAGAGTAATAAGCCCTTTTGGTCCAAAAATAGCTAAATTAAAATTTTCTAATCAATTAATAAAAAAAATTAATAACGAAGTCGACCAAATTTTAAATAAAAAGAGTTTATTAAAAAAACTGGATTACTCAAAAAAATTAGTCGGACAGGTCAAACAGGAATTTCAATTACCGAAATCTTTTATAAAAAAAAATTTGGAAAAAGTAATATCTAATGAGGTAAAAAAATATATTTTTAAAACTATTGGAAAAAAAGTAAAAAAAATTTCAATTAAAAATTTTTGGATAGTAAGACAATTTAATAATGAGTATAACCCAATACATTACCACGATGGACACATATCTGGTGTTGGTTACTTAAAAATTCCGAAATTTGTTTCAAAGGGCTACAAGAAATCAAAAATCGATGGCACAATTGATTTTATAAATGGAAATAAGATGTTTTTAAGTGATAGTATTTACAATCATCAGCCAAAAGAAGGAGATGTAATTCTTTTTCCGCATTATTTGATGCATACAGCATATCCATTTAAAGCAAGTGGAGAAAGAAGATCCTTTTCGTTTAATCTGGAAATAGATAAAAAAATTGCTAATGTTTTTTCAAAATGAGTGATGAAATTCAAAAAAATGTTTTTGGTGAGCCTTTAGAACCTTGCTCTAATGATCCGTTAACAGGTTGGTTTAGGGATGGATGTTGTAATACAGATAAAAATGATAGAGGGGTGCATACAGTTTGTGCAAAAGTGACAGATAAATTTTTACTTTGGTCTAAGAAAGTAGGTAATGATTTGATTACACCTCATCCTGAATTTGGATTCGCAGGATTAAAAGATGGAGATTGTTGGTGTGTCTGTGCGACTTGGTATGCGAGAGCGATAGAGGAAAATACTGCATGTTCAATTTTTTTAAAAAAAACCAATATTAAAACACTTGAACTTATACCAATTGAGAAATTGAAAAAATTTGCGGTGGATTTGTCTTAGTAAACTTTTGTGCCTCGAGTTTTAATTATTAGCTCGAGCTCACCATATTCTTCACAGTTACAACCTTTTAAAACTTCGAGCCTTTCGTTGGCTTTATCGATTCTATTAGTTTGCACATAAAGTTCCCCAAGATATTCATTAATTCCATTATGATTAGGTTTGATACTCAATCCTTTAAGATAATATTTTTCAGCTTGATCAAAGTTTCCGGCTTTTCTTGTAGTGAAGCCCATATAATTCAGTATGTCCGGATTTTTTTTATCAGACTTATATGCTTTTTCGAGTTTATTAAAAGCTTGAGAATAAAGTTTTTTTGCTTTGTCAATTTTATCTTTTTTTTCCAATTTACTAGCTCTTTTAATTAAGTTTACTGCTTGCTTGTAATCAGATTTTGAAGCATCTTCTCCTCCACTACTACTACTGCTGCTATCGCTGCCAGCAGCAAAGAGGTTTGAACTGAGTAAAATAAAAATTAACGATATTTTTAAATATTTCATAAGATCTATTTAGCGACTTAAAATTAAATTGTTATGCGACAGATGATCTTCCCCCATCTACGCCTAGTATTTGACCAGTTATCCAAGAACTCTCGTCTGTAAGAAGAAACTTTGCAACAGATGCGGAGTCAGCTCCCTCACCTATTCTTTTCATTGGGTGCATTTTGGCGATACCTTCGGCAACTTTTTCATTTTTTAGTAAAAAATTTGAAATTTTAGAGTTTGTCAAACTAGGGGCAATACAGTTCACACGAATATTCGGGGCGAACTCAGCGGCTAAAGCCAATGTCAAACCCTCTATTGCACCTTTCGCTGATGAAACAATCGCATGATTAGGAAAACCTTGTTTTACGGCAACTGTTGAAAATAAAACTATTGAACCTTTATTTTTTTTTAAATTATCTGCTAAAGACTTAATTATCTCTGTTGCTGAAATAAGATTAAGATTGAAAGACTGCATGAAATCACTTTTTTTTGTTAACTTTAATGGTTTTAAATCTATAGAGCCTACACAAAAAGCAAGACCATTAATTTGTTCATCTTTTAAATCTGCTAATATTTTTTCAGAAAAATTTTCTTCGAGAACATCACATACAGTAAATGTTGAGTTTAATTCATTGGCTAATGATGATAAGCTTGACTCATCTCTACCAACTAAGTGTAATTCCTCGCCACTCTTAGCTAATTTCTTTGCTAGAGAGGATCCAATCGATCCTGTTGCACCTAAAATTACTTTTTTCATGATTAAAAATAACATTATTAACGGTTATTTACATGCAAATAATGACGCGTGTAATATATAAATAAAATATGTATTTTGATACCTATGAAGCTTTTTATTATTTTAGGAAATCAATTATTTAACACAAAATATCTCTCTGATTATAAAGATCATACTTTTTTTATGGCAGAAGACTATGGTCTATGCACCTTTGAAAAACATCACAAACTGAAAATACTGTTATTTTTATCTTCAATGAGATCATTTAAAGATGAGCTTAAATCAAAAAATTTTAATTTAATATATAAAGATGTAAATAAAGATTTTAAATTATCTTACGAAAAAAAATTAGAAAAGACTATTAAAGAAAAAAAGATAAGAGAAATTACTTTTTTTGAAATTGAGGATAAATTTTTTGAAAAAAGAATATTGAATTTAGGAAAAAAAAATTCACTTAAGATTAACCAAGTTAGATCTCCAATGTTTTTAATGGAGAGGCAGGAATTTAAAGATTACCTTTCTAAAAATAAACGGCCTTTCATGGCAAATTTTTATAAAATTGTAAGAACAAAAATGAATTTATTGATGAATAAGAATGGAACTCCAAAAGGAAATAAATGGAGTTTCGATGAAGAAAATAGAAAAAAACTTCCGAATACTATTAAAGTTCCTGTTATTTCTAAGGTAAAAGAGACAAAGGAAACTATTACTCTTAAAAAATTTATAAATTCTAATTTTAAAGATCATCCAGGAAATACTGATAAATTTTGGTTTCCAACAACACGAAAAGACGCAAGTAAGTGGCTTGATGAGTTTTTGAAAGAGAGAATAAAGCTTTTTGGAGATTATGAGGATGCAGTAACAGATAAATCAAATACTGTTTTTCATAGCGCGTTAAGTCCACTTATAAACTTAGGTTTAATAGTCCCAGAAGAAATAATAGAGAAGTTAAGAAAGATTGAAAATAAAGTACCTATGAATTCCTTAGAAGGTTATATTAGACAGATTATAGGTTGGAGAGAGTTTATGAGAGGAATTTATCAAAACTATGATCAACGACTAGATAACACTAATTTTTTTAATCATAAAAGAAAAATGAAAAAATCCTGGTACGACGGAAATACTGGTTTAGATCCGTTAGATCATGCAATTAATAATGCTAAAAACTACGGCTGGTCGCATCATATTGAAAGACTAATGATATTAGCAAATATAATGAATCTTTGTGAGATAAATCCTAAACAAGTTTACAAATGGTTTATGGAAATGTTCGTAGATTCATCTGACTGGGTAATGGCTCCAAATGTTTATGGAATGGGGTTATTTAGTGACGGCGGAATTTTTGCAACTAAACCTTATATTTGTGGATCTAGTTATTTTCTTAAAATGATGCATTTTAAAAAAGGTCCTTGGTGTGATGTAATGGACGGATTATATTGGAAATTTATAGATAGACATAAGAAATTCTTTTTAAAAAATCCACGTCTTGCAATGATGGTTAGAGTTTCTGAAAAAATGAATAAAGAGAGAAAAATAAGAATTTTTAAAGCTGCAAATAATTTTATTAAAGAAAATACTAATGGTTAAAGTTTTTTTTAACAATTCATGTAATATTTGTAGAGCTGAAATCAATCATTACAAAAAACATAGTGATAACAGTGTAGAATGGATAGATATAACTACTAATGAAGAAGCTCAAAAAGTTACCTCAAAATCATATAAAGAACTTTTAAGAAGAATGCATGTTATACAAGACGGGAGAGTAATTGATGGTGCAGAGTCTTTTTTAATAATTTGGAAAAATGTTCCTAAATATAATTTTTTATATAAGATATTTAAAATTAAACCTTTATTTTTCATATTAAATATTCTCTATGAGATTGTAGCTTATTTTCTATTTATAAAAAATAAACATCTGCTTAATGATGAAAAAAGCTAATTTGCCCAAAAAAACTTGTCCAATTTGTAATAAACCTTTTGCCTGGAGAAAAAAATGGAGACTTAATTGGGGCAAAGTAAAATATTGCTCGAAAAAGTGTGCTTCTAAATAGATTATTGTAAATTAAAACTAGTTAAAATTTTGGGAATGTTATTTTTAAAATTAAAAAATCCTTTGTTAGAAAATTGCCAAGAAAATTTATCTTCCTCGCTGAAAACTAAGTTTAATTCTAAATCTCGTTTTTTTCTCATAGAATTTAAATAAGAAAAATTCTCTCCAATGCTCGGGTGGACAACATCGAAAGAGTTAACTTCCTCTATTATATTTTGAAATTTTACTTCATCTATGATTTGTAAATCTTCAAATCTTTTTTTTTGGTCATCAATTATTTTTGTCTTATAGTCTAGGACCTTTTGTCCGAGCTTTAACTTTCGAGCCTTATTGCTCAATAAAACTAAGTAAATATTTTTGTATTTTTTTAAATTTTTATTTTCTAAATTTAATTCGTTTTCAAAAACTAGTAAATTTTCATTTGAATTATCTTCTGTAATAAAATTAAGCGTGTTTAATTTATACTCTCTATTGTCTGTTAAAGGAGAAGGATTTTCGTTTAATTTAACATTCTTATATCTATTATTTGTAAACTTGCTGATATTCCATGGCTGAGCAACATAGTGTTTGCCCTTAGTTTGTAAGCCTGCAACCCATCTCCAACTTAAAGTATTAGAGGCGGCGTCACCATCGTATAAATGTTTCATAAAAAACTCTGCACCTTTCTGCCAAGGTAAATTTAAAGTAAATATCCAAATGCTAGCAAACCACATTCTTGTATGATTATGTAAATAGTTATTTTCTTTAAGCTCTTTTACCCAATCATTAAAACATTCAATTTGAGTTTCACCATTGATTGCTTTTTTATAATTATCGTCTTCCTTAAGCCCTTTTAAATCTTCTATAAAGTCAGTCCAAACTTGAGGTCTGAGCTCCAGCCATCCTTTCCAATAAACTCTCCAAAAAATTTCTTGAATATATTTTTCAACTTTTTGAAAAGGAAATTTAGATAAAACAGTTTTTGCAACTTCATATTCAGTTATCAATCTATGAGATATGTAAGGTGATAAGCAAGATACATTTGATTTGTCTTTTGGTCCTAAATCAAAATTTCTTTTGAAACTATAATTTGTTAATTCACTGTTAATAAAAGTATCAAGCTGTTTTAAGGCTCCTTCTCTTGAGATTTCGAATTTCATTAGTCCTCGTCATCCCTCCACTCATCAATAAAAAGTTTCCAACACGCAAAAGATACACAAACTATTCCAACGCAAAAACCAAGAAGTACACCATTATGCTTACCTAAATATATTGTTCCGTAATGAGTGCTGAGTATTGGTGGCACCACTAATATTGCGCCAATAATTAAGTATCGAATAGCAAAAGGTGGTCTTTTCAAATTGAATTTCCTTGATCAAGTGGCATTGAAACTGCTGTGGTAAACCAACAATTTGTACAATTTTCCTCATTACCTTTACTTACATGCCATTCATAAAAAAATTGTTGCTTCTCATCAGTTAAAACTTTTACTCCATAAACAAATTTATTTTCAGTGTTCGTAATTAAATCTATTTTATGCGAAAAATGGTTTAACAATATTCTATAATGAACATCGTAGAGCATAATTCTAAATCTAGGATATGGGCCAGTCATTTTTTTATTATCAGGATGAGCGAATATCCATGTTTGTTTTATGCCGTTATCATCATCATCATTATTTTTTAAAGCATTTAATTGTATTTTAATAACATCATAAGCAGATAAATTTTCAGCTGGTTGTATTATTTCAGCATTAGCTGAACTAACAAATCCCACGAAAAAAATTGATAAAATTATTTTTTTCAATTCCATATTTCTCTCAAAGTATCTTCTCTTTTACATGCCTTTTTATACATTAGATAACGAATAAAATTTTTTTCATAATAATCTTGGTGATAATCTTCTGCTTGATAAAATTCCTCAAATTTCCATACTAAAGTGACAATTTTTTTACCAAATTTCTTTTCTAAATTCTTAAAAGATTTATCAATAAATTCTTTTTCTAGTTGATTTTGAAAGAAAATCACCGATCTATAGCTCTTACCTTTGTCGCAAAATTGACCTTCTGAATCGAAAGGATCTATATTTCTCCAAAAAATATTAAGTAATTTTTCATAATCCACTTTGTTTGGATCATAAGTTATCTCTAAAGCTTCTACGTGGCCTGTATCTTTATAAATGACATCGTGGTAGGTGGGATTTTTTAAATGCCCACCTGAATAACCTGAAACTGTTGATAAAACACCTTCAACTCCATCAAAGGACTCCTCCATGCACCAAAAGCATCCTCCAGCAAAATACACTTTTTTAAAATTTTTTGATTGTGCAGACGTGCTTATTAAAAAAATTAAAATCATAAATAAATATTTTTTCATGATTTGATGATATATTAATTTTTATGAAAAACGATGATCATATTGTCATAGACAATAAAAAAGATACTGCAGATAATATTTGCGAAGAATGTAGAAAAATAGATGAAAGTGTAAAACAAAACTTAATTATGCATAGCTACAAAATTTGTAACAGTTGCAACCTTTCAAAAAGAATTTTTCCTCTTTAGAAACCTTTAAATAAAACAATTATTAAAAATAAGAAGAATGCTTGCACTAGCCAAGAAACTATTACAACTCCAAATGCTTTCCAAAGGCTATCGTAGTCTAATGCAGATTTAACTGCAACAACCATACAAGCAAGCATCCAGAACGCTGAACCAACAAATGTTACTGTCATTAACTCTGGTGTGACTCCAAAGACTCTGATTAATCCAGGTGCACTTGAAAACCCAATTGTTCTTAAAAGCTCACCGTGATCACTTTTGGTTTTAATATCCCCAAAAAGTTTTACACCAACAAAATAAATTATATAAGCCCACACATACCAGCTTAAAAGAGAAAGTGCAGGAGCAATTAGAAAATTTGAAGCTCCCAAATGCAAAGATCCAACACCGGCAGCAAGACTTGATAACACAACTACAATACCTGCTTGAAAAGTAGCTTTTTTATCTTTTTCAACCTCTTCGTAAAGATCTATATCTATTTTGATAGCTCTAAAAACTCTATTTATAAATAAATTAATCATTTTTTTGTAAAAGGTTTTAGTAATCTTAGAATCTTGTTATGTAAAGCTTTATTAGATGAAGCAATAATATTACCTCCTATTTCTGCGGGTTCATTTTTCCAGTTAGTTATTATTGCGCCTGAGTTTTTGATTATGGGTATTAAAGGTAAAATATCATAAGGCTTTAAGTTAGCTTCTATCACAGCATCTACTGTTCCCTCAGCTAATAAACAGTAATTTAAAGCATCAAACCCAGCTAACCTAAATGACCAACCAAATTTCTTTATAACTTTTCTTTGCCTTTCATAGCTTAAGGTTCCATGAAAGTTTCCGATAATTTTAACTGTTTTTAAATTGCTATTATTAGAAGATTTAAGAATTTTTTTTTTATTATTTTTGAAAATAAAGGATTTTTTTTGATCGTTTATATAAAATTTATTCAAATCTGGAAAATTTGCTAAACCAACTTTTGATTTTCCGTCAAAAGAAAGGCCTATTAAGTTGGACCAGGTCGGCGCTCCAATAACAAAAGCTCTTGTACCATCTATCGGGTCGATTGACCATTGAAAATGATTATCAGACTTTTTATCGTCAAACTCTTCTCCGATAATAGAATCGTTAGGGAATTTTTTTAGAATTAATGATCTTATATATTTTTCAAAAGATTTATCAAAATTAGTTACCGGATCAAAATCTTTCTTATTTTTTGATTTGTTATTTACTTTAATTGCAGATTTTGATTTTTTTTTGTAAAATGAATTTAACTTTATAGGTAAAGATTTTAGAAAATCAAAAGTTTTTTTGTAGTTCATGCGTTTGTATAGCTTAATTTAGTTTAAAATAAAAATATTAAAATTTAACACTAAAGCGTAACCACTCCATAAAAAGTAAGGAACCATCAAAGAAAAACTAATCTTATCCTTTAAATAATAAATTTTCATTAAGAGAACTATAAATATGAGAATTAAAACTAAATCTAGTAATGCTAGTCCTATTTGATGAAAACCAAAAAAAATAATACTCCAAATCATATTAAAAAAGAGGTGTAAAAAATATAAATTTAAAATTTTATTATCATAGTAGTTTATCCAAATACGCCAAATTGCTACTGACATTAAGATATATAAAATTGTCCATACAGGCCCAAATACCCAGCTCGGAGGATTAAAACTTGGAAGAATTATCTGAGAGTACCAAGGCTCTTTAAAAGTAGCAGTAGTAAATCCACCAATTCCAGATGCTAAAAATGTTATTAAAAGAATGAATGTAAGAGATAAATATTTATTCTTAGTCATAAATTAAGGTATAACTAATTTATGTCTGAAAATCAGAAAAAAATATGGATTACAGGTGCAAGTAGCGGCATTGGAAAGGCAGTAGCTGAAAAATTCGCTAACGAGGGATGGAAAGTTGCTGTATCTGCAAGAAGAAAAGAGCTTTTGGATGAGTTAGCTAAACATAACAACATAAGTTCATTTCCTTTAGATGTAACCGACCAATCTCAAATAAATAATGTTTTTAAAGATGTTTTAAATGCTTTTGGCGATATTGACATTTGTTTATTCTCCAGTGGAACTTACGAGCCAAAAGATGAACAAAATATAGATCCAGATAAAATTAAAAATGTAATTAATGTTAATTTTTTAGGGGTTATTGATTGTGTAAAAGTTGTTGAAGATTATTTTAAAAATAAGAAATCTGGACACATTTCAATAGTTTCTTCGATTGCAGGTTACAGAGGTCTGCCAAATTCAAGTGGTTATGGTCCTTCAAAAGCTGCTTTAACTAATTTTAGCGAAAGTATTTACTTTGATTTTAAAAAATTTGGAGTGAGGGTCTCAGTTGTATCACCAGGTTTCATCAAAACTCCCTTGACCGATAAAAATGAGTTTCCTATGCCATTTTTAAAAACTCCTGAATACGCTGCAGATAAAATTTATAATGGCTTGGTGAAAGGAAATGCTTTTGAAATTCATTTCCCAAAAGGATTAACTTTAACTTTAAAATTTTTAAGAATATTACCTTATAGACTTTATTTATTTTTGGTAGATAAACTTGTGAAACGATGATTAAAGATTAAAGAAGAGAGTCAACGTATTCCCAATTAATTAATTTATCAAAAAAATTTTCTAAATAAGCTGGCCTTTTATTTCTGTAATCTAAGTAATATGAGTGCTCCCATACATCACAACCTAATATAGGTTTCATATTGTGAATTATTGGGTTTTCAGCATTTGGTGATTTAGTTACTACAAGTTTATCCTCTTTTAAAGACAACCAACACCATCCAGATCCAAACTGAGTTACTCCGGCATTGATAAATTCCTCCCTAAATTTTTCAAAACCTCCGAAATCTTGTTTAATCTTATTTTTAAGTTTGGATGGAACATTTCCTCCGCCATTAGGTTTCATACACTTCCAAAAAAGATTGTGATTCCAATGTTGGCTTGCATTATTGAAAATTCCTGCTTTTTTTTCGTTTGATGATTTTTCAATAATATCTTCCAAAGACAATTTTTCATATTCAGAACCTTTTATAAAGTTATTTAGATTTGTAATATATGTTTGATGATGTTTACCATAATGTAAATCCAAAGTTTGCTCTGACATTATTGGAGAAAGAGCTGAATTACTGTAATCAAGTTTAGGAAGCTCAAACATATTAATCTTTTACAAACATTACGGTTAATTCTGCTACTTTAATTCCAAATTTAGTCATAGTCGCTCTGTTTATTGCCACACGATCATCCTGCATGAAAATCCAATCATCAAAAGTAATTTTAATATTTTTGCCTTTAACCGGCACTAGCAATACATATTCAAATTTAAAAGCTGGACCATATGAATATCCTTTAGCTGTTCCAACTACATCAGAGGCTGTTCCCTCGTAGTTATGTTCATCAATTTTTTTAATAGTCCATTTACGAGTTTGTCTTTCACCATCGTTCCAATCAAAAACTTCGTCTAAAATTAATTGAGAACCATCCCATTTTCCTTTTAAATCAGCTTTAAATTGTCTTGTAACTTTTCCAGATCTATTTTGTAATACTCCCCAAGCTTTAACATTACCCGATAAATAATTTTCGATGATTAGTCTTGGTTTTTGATCTTTAAAATCTGTTGGTTTCATTTTATTTGCGCATCCTGTTGTTAAAATTAGTAAAAATAGTACTATAAATTTTTTCATGACGAATATCTATTAGACATAGAGAATTGAATCAAGTTAATGTTTCTAGACTTAAAACCGCCTTCACAATAAGATAAGTAAAATTCCCACATACGCTTGAAGTATTCATCAAAACCAAGTGGGCTAATTTTTTCCCAAACACCTAAAAAATTTTCTCTCCAAGTTGCTAAAGTTTTGGCATAGTCATCCGAGTAAGTATTGATTTTTTCTAGTTTAAGTTCATTTTTTTTAATAATATTCTGCATAAATTTAATTGAGGGTAAAAATCCACCTGGGAATATATATTTTTGAATAAAATCTTCATTCGCTCTATATCTTTCAAATAAATCATCTTTTATCACAATGCCTTGAATTGCAGCAATGCCGTTGTAATTAAGAACATTTTTAATTGTACCAAAATATTGGTCCATATATTTTTCACCGACAGCCTCTATCATTTCTATTGAAGCTACATGATCGTACTTTTCCTTAACATCTCTATAATCCAAAAACTTAACATTAACTTTATTGTTTAAACCTGAGTTAAAAATCTTCTTTTTAGTAAATTCATATTGATTTTTTGAAATCGTGATACAGTCAACACTTACATCATAATTTTTAGCTAAGAATTCAGCAAAACCGCCCCAACCACATCCAATCTCTAAAACCTTGTTACCATCTTTTATATTCATTAAATTTATAAGCTCTTGAAATTTATTTCTTTGAGCGATTTCTAAATCATCTTTCGCGTTTTTATAGACTGCGCTGGAATAAGTGAGAGATTTATCAAGCCACAAAGAAAAAAATTCATTCCCTAAATCATAATGTTTTGAAATATATTTTTTACTCTTTGATTTTGTATTAGATGCAAACATTTTTCTCAAAAAATTTTTGATTTTTTGTAATTTTAAACTTCCTGAAAAAGAATAGATTGTATTGATATTTCTCGCTGTAAGTTCAATTAAATTTGTTAAATTTGAGGTATAAAAATCTTTTTTCATATGAGCCTCTCCTAAAGCTGAGCTTCCACCCATAACGACGTTAAGGTAAAAATTAGGGTTATTAATTTTGATATCTGAAGATAATTTACTCTCTAGGTCACCAAAGTGAAAAACTTTTCCATCATAATTAATAAGTTTTAGATTTCCTTGCGAAATGTTCTTTAATTTATTCAAAACAAATTTTTCTGAAATTTTAAATAAACTCATTAATATTCCTCGTAACTTAGATTGTTCTTTAATTTAGTATTTCTTTTTCTGTATATTGCTCCTTTTTTCCATAAAAGTAATGCTTCAAAATGTATCGAACTAATAATTTTAATTGTCATTAACGGATAATTAAAAAAATTAGACATAAGTTGTTTGGAGCTAAATGCTTTTTTCTCTCCTGTTTGGGTGGCTGTTAAAACTGTTCCTATCGAGTCTGTTTGTTTTATAAAGACTGAGAGTTTATCATCTGGATTGATTAATTTAAAATTATAGTAAGTTTCCATATCCATAAATGGTGAAACGTAAAACTTTTTTTTGCATTTTTGAGCTATTTCTTCATTATCTTTAATTTTAAATATATATGTGTGCTGTTCATTAAAAGTATTTTTTACTTCATAAAAAATTGCCTTCAATTTATTATCCTCGTAGCAGTAGAAAATACTTAAAGGGTTGAACACATAACCAAAAATTCTTGGATAACAAAGTATTTTAACTTTATTAATTTCACCTTTTATATTGAACTTTCTAATGTTTTTAAGAACCCATTCTTTTAAATCACTTCCGTCACGTTCTCCATGATCTTTATCGTAAAAGCTAAAAATGTTAAATTTATTATGAGAGAAAATATTTATTGAACTGTCTAATTGATTGATTTCATCTAAATCAATTAAAAATGAAAAAGTTTTATATTTTAAAAAATGTCTTACAGGTTTAAATCTTGTATGAGTTACTTCACCGTTGTAAATGCAGGAATTCATCAAATTTTAAAGTTATTCATTAAATCTATAGATGATTTTAATCCATCTTCATGAAATCCGTAACCAAAATAACTTCCGCAAAACCAAGTTCTTTTTTTTCCCTGTATTAATCTTAGATCTTTTTGAAGTGCAGTATTCTTTGAATTCAAATATGGGTGGGTAAAATCAACTTTTTTTATAACAGAATTTTCGTTAATTTTACAAATAGGGTTTAACGTTAAAAAATAATCTTTAGATGTATCTAGATTTTGTAGTTTATTTAACCAATAGGTAATGCATGTCTTTTCTCCATCTGAAACAGAATTCCAACTAGACCAGGCCCTTTTTTTGTGAGGCATTAATCTCTTATCAGTATGTAAATAAGCCTCATTCTTCACGTAATTAAATTTTTCCAATATATTTTTTTCTTGTTCCGTTGGTTTTTCTATCATTCTTAAACTTTGGTCTGCATGGGAAGCTAGAACTACTTGATCATAGTCAACATATTCATTGCCAATAATTATCCTGATATTGTCATCGCTTCTAATTAACTTATCCACTTTATAATTTTTAAAAATTTCTCCACTAATTTTATCTGTTACTTTTTTTACATAAGCTCTACTTCTATTTGAAACTGTGTACCATTGCGGTCTATTTTTAAATTTAAATAAACCATGATTGGTAAAAAAATTTAAAAAAAATTTTAATGGCATTTCCTTAGCTTTATTAAATGGCATTGACCATATAGCAGCAACCATGGGAATTAAGTGATACTCGATGAAGTATTTTGATAACTTTTTTTTATTAAGAAAATTTCCTAGAGTCTCTTCTTTAATTTCACTTTCAAGTAATTTTGGAGCAATTGAATAAAATGAAATTATCTCTCTAATCATATATAAAAATTTGAAATTAAAAAAATTTAATTTATTCGCAAAAATACCTCCTAAACCACTTCCGCTATATTCAACATTGCTATTCTTAATTGATACAGAAAACGACATATCGCTTTTTTCATAAGGAACTTTTAATTCATTAAAAAAATTTACTAAATTTGGATAAGTAACCTCATTAAAAACAATAAAGCCTAGATCTACTGGAACAATCTTATCATCTTCTTTTATCTCGTAGGTAAAAGAATGACCTCCAAAGTGATCTTCTTTTTCGTATAGATCAACTTGATATTTTTTAGAGAGAAAATATGCGGAAGATAATCCTGAGATACCTGAGCCGATAACAGCGATTTTCATTAAAAGAGATTAAGCAGCTTCATCTTTATATTCATCCATTGAAGGACATGAACATACTAAATTTCTATCTCCAAAAACGTTATCTACTCGGGCAACTGGTGCCCAATATTTATTATTTTTTACATACTCAGTGGGAAAGGCTGCTTCCTCTCTTGAGTAAGCATGCTTCCACTCATTAGAAGCTAATTCGACATAAGTATGAGGTGCGTTTTTCAGCGGATTATCTATTTTGTCAAATTTTGATGACTCCACTAAATTAATTTCTTTTTTAATTTTTATAAGTGCATTACAAAATTTATCAATCTCCTCCAAATTTTCACTTTCAGTTGGCTCAATCATAATTGTACCAGCAACAGGCCATGACATTGTTGGAGCATGATAGCCAAAGTCAATCAGTCTTTTTGCTAAATCCTCCTCAGAGATTCCTGAACTTGCTTTTATTGGTCGAATATCAATTATGCATTCATGTGCAACATTTCCATTTTTACCAGTATAAAGAACTTTGTAATCTTTGGATAATTTTTTTGAAATGTAATTTGCATTTAAAATTGAAACTTGTGAAGCTTTTTTCAATCCTTCAGCACCCATCATCTTAATATACATCCAGGATATTGGAAGTATGCTTGAACTACCCCAAGGTGCAGCTGATACAGCTCCCATTCCGTTCTTAGGGCCTGCCTCTTTAATAATTTCATGTGTCGGTAAAAAATCAGCTAGATGCTTAGCACAAGCGATTGGGCCCATTCCCGGTCCGCCTCCACCATGCGGTATACAAAATGTTTTATGTAAGTTAATATGACAAACATCTGGTCCAAATTTACCTGGTTTTGCAATACCTACAAGTGCGTTTAGATTTGCTCCATCCATGTAAACTTGTCCGCCGTGCTTATGAATTACTTCACATATATCCATGATTTTTTCTTCAAATACTCCATGAGTAGAGGGGTAAGTAACCATTAAAGCAGCTAAATCTTTTGAGTGTTTTTCAGCTTTATTTTTAAGGTCGTCTATATCCACATTTCCATCTTCGTCACAATTGACTACAACCACTTTCATCCCACACATTTGGGCACTTGCTGGATTAGTTCCATGAGCTGAGTCAGGAATTAGACAAACGTTACGATTTTCTTGTTTATTATTTTTATGGAATTTTCTTATAGTCATTAGACCTGCATACTCTCCTTGAGCCCCAGAGTTAGGCTGTAAAGAAACTGCGTCATATCCAGTAATTTCTCTCAGATCGTTTATTAGATCATTAAAAAGAATCTTATAACCCTCCATTTGATTTGTAGGAACAAAAGGATGTGGAAGTGAAAACTCTTTCCAAGTAATAGGAATTAATTCTGCTGTTGCATTGAGTTTCATTGTACAAGATCCTAAAGCAATCATTGATCTATTGAGTGCAATATCGCAATCTTCTAGTTTCTTTAGATATCTTAGCATCTCAGTTTCAGAATGATATTTGTTAAAAACTGGATGAGTTAAGTATTTTGAAGTTCTTAAAAGATTTTTTGGAAGATTATCTAGTTCAACCTTGACGTCTTGTTTAATTACTTTAGATATTCCAAATATTTTTAACAATAAGTTAACATCATCAAGTTTTTTTGCTTCATCAAACGCAACAGATAAATGGTCTTTATCAACTTTTCTAAGGTTTATATTCTCTTTTTGTGCAGCCTCAAAAATAGGATTTGTTTTTTCATTGGTTTTAATCGTAACGGTATCGAAGAAATGATCTGATAAAATTTTATAACCGCTTGCTTTAATATTATCAGCAAAGATTTTTGCTAATTTAGAAGTTCTATTCGCTATTTTAAGTATTCCTTCAGGTCCATGATAAATTGCAAAAGCAGCAGAAATGATAGCCAATAAAGCTTGAGCAGTACAAATATTGCTTGTTGCTTTATCTCTTCTGATGTGTTGCTCTCTAGTTTGTAAAGAAAGCCTGTAAGCTTTTTTTCCGTGTCTATCTTTTGAAACGCCTATTATTCTTCCTGGCATTGATCTTTTAAATTCTTCTTTTGTAGCAAAAAATGCTGCATGAGGCCCACCGTAACCCATTGGGATACCAAATCTTTGAGCGCTACCAACAGCAATGTCAGCTCCAAGTTCAGCTGGAGTTTTTAATCTAGCTAAAGTCAATAAGTCACAAACCAAAATAGCTTTTCCGTTTTTTTTGTGAATTTGACTGATGCTTTCACTAGGATCGTTTATCTCACCTAAAGTTCCAGGATAAGATAAAACACCGCAAATAATATCTTCATTAATTTTTGAAAGTTCTTTTTTTTCGTCACCAATAATCAATTCTAAACCAAAAGGATTTGTTCTTGTCTTTATGAGATCAATTGTCTGAGGATTGCAATTGCTTGAAATAAATATCTTTTTTGAATTAGTCTTATCTAATCTCTGGCTTAATCCTACTGCTTCTGCTGTTGCTGTTGCTTCATCTAACAAAGAAGCATTAGCTATATCCATGCCTGTTAAGTCAATTATTGATTGTTGAAAATTTAAAAGCATTTCAAGACGACCTTGCGCCACTTCAGGTTGGTAAGGTGTATAAGATGTATACCATCCTGGATTTTCTAAAATATTTCGTAGAATTACGTTAGGTGTAATAGAATTATAGTAACCCATTCCAATAAAATTTTTAAAGATTTTATTTTTTTTAGAAATAGATTTTAATTTTTTTAAAGCATCGTTTTCTGACATTGGCTGATCGATTTTAAGATCATCTTTTAATAAGATTTTTTCTGGCACAGTATTGCTCATTAGATCCTCTAATGATTTATACCCAACGTATTGCAACATTTTAGACTGATCTTCCTCAGAAGGACCAATATGTCTTTTAATAAATTCTTTTGAATTATCGTCAATCATTTAACTTGGGTTCTCCTTACAAAACTTATCATATTCGTCTTTTGACATAAGCGAGTCATACTCACCTTTATCCTTTATCTTTAACTTAAAGAACCAGCTCGCTCCCTCAGGGTCTGAGTTAACGCTACCGGGGTCATCAGCAATAGCTTTATTTCCTTCAGTTATTTCTCCAGAAATAGGAGAATAAACATCACTCGCAGCTTTAGTAGACTCTACAACAGCTGCTTGACCTTCTTTTTCTACGGCCTTTCCTGCATCAGGAACCTCAACAAAAACAATATCACCTAGCATTTCTGTTGCATGCTTAGTTATTCCAACTGTAGCAACGTCTCCATCCAATGAGACCCATTCGTGTTTTTTAGAAAATTTTTTTTCACTCATATTTGTTTCCCTTTATTTAACATAACTTTTTTTGTAAAATGGAAGTTCAGAAATTTTACCCCCATGTTTTTTTCCTCTTACTTCAAGCTGAATGGATGTACCTATTTCAGAAAATTCTGATTTAACATACCCCATTGCAACTGGAGCGTTCACACTTGGGCCAAAAGTACCACTTGTAACGAATCCTATTTCATTATTATCAGACGAAAAGATTTTCGTATTTTCTCTAGCTATAACTTTTCCATCCGGCTTTATACCAACTCTAATTTTCTCACTTCCGTTTGCTAATAAATTTTTTATTTTTTCCCATCCATTAAAGCCGCCAACTTCTTTCCTTTTTTTTGCTATAGCCCATTTTAAATTAGCCTCTACTGGATTTATTTTTTCATTTAAATCATGACCGTACAAGCACAGACCTGCCTCTAATCTTAATGTATCTCTAGCTCCTAAACCTATCGGTTTAACTTTATTTGAAATTAAATAATCAATAAGGTTTTCAACTTTTGTGTTTGAAATTGAGATTTCAAAACCATCTTCACCTGTATATCCAGATCTTGTTACATAAAGATTTTCACCTTCATACTCAAAATTACTTCCTGTCATAAATTTCAAATTAGCTACACCCGGAATTAATTTTTCTAAAATCTCTACAGATTTAGGTCCTTGTAACGCTATTAAAGATAAATCGTTATTTAAAAGATGTTTATGATTTTTTTTTAAAAATTGTGAAATTTGTTTGATATCGTTTTCCTTACAAGCTGCGTTTAAGATTATACAAAAACCTTTTTCTGTTCTTGTGATAATTAAATCATCGATTATTCCACCTTCGTTATTTAATAAAAAAGAGTATTTTGAATGGTTAACTTTTAAATTTTTTAAATCTGCTGGTATAATTTTTTCTAAAGACTCAATTAATGTTTCATCCCCTTCTAAAAAAAATTGTCCCATATGTGAAACATCAAAAAATCCAGCGTGTGTTCTTGTAGAAATATGTTCCTTAACAATACCATCTTTATATTGGATAGGCATTTCATAGCCAGCGAATGGAACAAATTTTGCTCCTAAGTTTTTATGATAATTGTATAAAGCTGTTTTTTGTACTTCCATAATAACTCTTATCTAACCCCATCTGTCTATGTACCTGAGAGATTTAATCCTTCGGTGAGGCTTCCGCCTGCTTTCCAGAGTTATTATGGTAACGGTCCTTTTGCCTGAGAGTTTCCGGGGTGGTTGCTCCTTCGGCGCCTAAATGGTCTCTCCCGTTACGAAGTGGACTCTCCTCTAAATATAATAAAAAGTCAAATGCAAATTATTCAGGTCTTGCTATGTTTTTTGTCAAAACTCTTCAATATTATTGCCGAAATAATGACCGCTCCACCAATAAATACACTTAATGAAGGAATTTCATTCAAAAATAACCATACCCAAATTGGCGCACATAAAGTTTCCATCAACATTAAAAGTCCAACTGTTGCTGACTCAACTGTTCTTGATCCAATTGTTATACAAATAAAGCTAACTGCTAATTGTGGAACTCCAAGAAGAAAACCCATCCATAGATCATGATTTGTGAATTCAAAGGACTCTGTTAAGAAAAAACCGTAAATCAAACTAAATATTCCAGAATAAAAAATTGCTGGAACCATATCAACTTTGGTATTTTTCCTTATTATCATTACCAAAATTGCAAAATTGATTGGGATTGCTAATGCCACTATGTTTCCAAATAATGATCCGCCTGAAATGGAGTCTCCAATCATTATAATAATACCGCTCATAGCTAGAAAAATTGATATAAAGCCGATTAAAGAAACTTTTTCTTTTAAATAAAAGTAGCCAAATATTGCTAGAAACATTGTTTGAGTGCTTATAATAAAAACGACATTTGCTACTGTTGTATTGCTCATCGCAACCACAAAAGCAACAAAGCTAAATGATAAAACAAAACCACCTAATAACCCCGGAAGGCCAGACTCTTTAATTATATTAAAGGTATTTTTTTTATAAGTTAGAAAAAGAAAAGCTATTAGAGCTAAAAGGAAAAAAAACGATCTAAGAAATAATATCTGCCAGATACTTGCCTCTTCAAAAGATCTAATTATAAATCCTCCCCAGCTTAAACAAAATCCACCGAATAAGAGCAAAATATAACCTGGTATTTTATATAAAAATTGCATTTAAAATCTTCTCAAAATATTTTTAAAATAATATTGTAAAGTGACTGACCTAAATATCATAAATAACAACAGAGATAACCAAATACCATGATTGTTTAAATATTTTGTTAAAAAGATTGATGCTCCAATATAACCTAAAACAGATACTATCATTGCATTTCTAATTTCTTTGGTTTGGGACGCTCCGATAAATATTCCATCTAATTGATAACAAAAACATGCAATTGGTGGAATTATAATTACCCATAAGATATGTTGAAAAGAAATAAATCTTAAAATCTCAATATCAGTAATTATGTAAATTATTTCTTTAAAAAATATTAAATAGATAAAAGAAATAATTATGGCAGTGATAAAACTTACCTGAATAGAATTTCTTACAACTTCTAAAAAAGATTTTCGGTTTCTTCTGCCTACAGCGAAACCTACAATCCCTTCAGTTGAAAATGCATAAGCATCTAAAAAGAATGATGATAAAATTATAAATTGCATCAATATTGTATTAACTGCTAAATAATCTTCTCCAATTTTTGAACCAAGATAAGTTACCCATAGAAAAGCAAATGTGAGAAATAAAGTTCTTATAAAAATATCTAAATTTATATTAAAAAGTTTGAGTAATTTAGATCTTACTACTAAATTTTCAAATTTAGGAATTATTTTGAATTTTTGTATAATATAATTATAGGTAAATATCGTGAAAATAATCAAGGTTATATAACTCGAAATTAATGTTCCTAGGGCTACACCAAAAACTTTTAAATCATATGTTAAAACTAGTAGAGAGCTAAAAATAATATTCAAACTTGATAGAACAATTATTAAAAAACTTGAAATTTTAGTTTTTTGTATACCTAGATAAAAACCCACTAAAACATAAATAATTAATTCCGCAGGAATTGAAAAAATTCTTACATTTAAATAAGTTTTTATTAATACCTCTGTTTCATCAGAGGGAGAAAAAAAATAACTTATTGCAATTTTTAAAGCCGGGAAGAAAATAATTATTATAAATGCTGCAATTAGAGCAAGGGCTATATTTCTTAAAATCGTTTTTACTATCTCTCTATAATCACTTCTGCCATAAGCCTGTGCAACTATTCCAACAGTCCCCATTCTTAAAAAACCAAAACTCCAAACAATCATTGTCATAACTGATGTAGCTATACTTGTTGCAGCTAAATACTTGGTTTCACTTAGATTTCCCATCAAGCCCGTATCAACCATTCCTACTAATGGAATAGCCATGTTTGAAAAAAAAACCGGTATGGACAACAAAATTATTTGTTTTTTTGAAAATTTTGATGAGCTTTTGAACAGTTCCATTTTATTCTTTAATATATCTTAATAACCTTATATACATTGATTCTCGAATGTTAGAGCAAGTAATTATCTCAGTACAAATAATCCTCATAGATATAGTTATGGCTGCGGATAACGCGATCATAATAGGTTTAATCGCTGCAGGATTTGCAACAGAAAATAGGAGAAAAATTATAGCATGGGGTGTTGCTGCAGCCTTCTTGTTTAGAATTGTTTTTGCATCAGGGGCTAATTATTTGTTTGAATTTGCTTGGATAAAGATCCTAGGAGGGGTTTTACTTTTATGGGTTATAAATAATTTAAGACAAGACTTTTTTGGTAAAAATAAAATTAAAACACCACAACTAAAATCTGCTGAGACTAAAAGCTTTAGTGTTGGGGTTTATCAAGTATTAATTGCAGATCTTACATTAAGTTTTGACAATACTATTGCAGTAGTAGCTGCCTCGAAAGGTAATTTTCATTTAATGGTAATAGGTTTGTTGTTATCGGTATTTTTGATCGCAACTCTTGCAAGTTATTTTGCTGAATATATCAAAAAACATATGTGGCTCGGATATTTAGGTCTATTTGTGATTTTAGTTATTTCAATACAATTAATAATTGGGGGACTTGTTAGTTATGAAGTTCTTTCGATTAACGAAAAATATAAATTTTTATTCTTATAATGTTAGATTTTTGTATTATAGGGTCAGGTATATCTGGCTCTACAATAGCTCACCATCTTTCAAAAAAGTATTCAGTACATATTCTTGATAAAGCAAGAGGCCCGGGCGGACGTGCATCAAATAAAAGATTTAAACAAAATTTAAGTTTTGACCATGGGGTTCAATATATTTCTCCAAAATCTAAAGAATTTTTAAAGTTTATAAAAACTCTTTGTAAAAAAAAAGAAGCAAAAATTTGGACTGGCAATCATTTAGATTTTACATTTAAAAAAAAGAAAATTTCAGAAAAGTTTATTGGTATGAAAGGCAACAATTTTATTTCTAAATTTTATACCAAAAAAATAAAAAAAAGTTTTCAATCTTCAGTCAAGACTATCTTAAATAATAAATA